>JAAURB010000064.1 GCA_012033335.1 Oscillatoriales cyanobacterium RM2_1_1 | reverse complement strand
CGCAAGACGCTCTGTTATTCCAAATCCGTAGAAATGCTGAAGCACTCGATTCGGTTGCTACTTCATTACCTCAAATTCTGGGATGTCCCGATTCCGCAATGATTCATTGCATCATTCAGCAACGCCAAAATAGGAAAAAAAAGCCGCCCTGAAATTAAATTAGGGCGGCCAATGAATTTATCGGTAAATTTCTTTTCGGTTTAAACGTTTCAGTTTAAAACCTTGAGAACAGTCATACTCTACAAAGCTCTGAATATCCTTAGGCAATTGCCGCCATTTTAACATCGCTGTTAGCTAGCAAATCTTGCAATTCTTCAGAGTCTACGGTTTCTTTATCGACTAGCATTTCAGCTAATTTATCTAGAATCGCACGATTTTCTACCAAGACTTGCTTGGCTCGACGATAGGCTTCATCGACTAAGCGACGCACCTCTTCATCAATGGCAGCGGCAGTTTCTTCAGAGAAATCTCGCTCAGACATGATGTCCCGCCCCAAGAAAATATTGCCCTGTTGACGGCCTAAAGCAACTGGCCCCAAACGATCGCTCATTCCATAGCGAGTAATCATTTGCCGGGCTACCCGGGTCACCTGTTGTAGGTCATTGGAAGCCCCCGTTGTGACTTCCTCTTCTCCAAAGATAATTTCTTCAGCCAGGCGACCTCCCAGGGCAACAGCCATCTGGTTTTGCAGATAGGAGCGACTGAACAGGCCAGAATCCATTCGTTCCTCACTGGGCATGAACCAGGTTAGACCCCCGGCCCGACCCCGAGGAATAATACTCACCTTCTGAACGGGGTCATAGTCCGGCATTAATGCACCGACTAAGGCATGGCCCGCTTCGTGGAATGCCACCAGGAACTTCCGTTTCTCACTCATGACCCGATCTTTCTTCTCTGGGCCAGCCAGTACCCGATCAATCGCATCGTTGACCTCATCCATAGAAATTTCGGTCAGGTTGCGACGGGCGGCTAAAATCGCAGCTTCATTCAGCAGGTTAGACAGGTCGGCCCCGGTGAAACCCGGAGTCCGACGGGCAATCTTTTCGAGATCAACGTCTTTGGAAAGGGTCTTGCCGCGAGAATGAACGTTGAGGATTTCCAGACGACCCGCATAGTCAGGCCGATCCACCACCACTTGGCGGTCAAAGCGACCAGGTCGCATCAGGGCTGAATCTAGAACATCCGGACGGTTGGTCGCTGCAATAATAATGATTCCAGTGTTGCCCTCGAATCCATCCATTTCAGTCAAAAGCTGATTCAGGGTTTGTTCCCGCTCATCGTTGCCGCCACCCAAGCCCGCGCCCCGTTGACGACCCACTGCATCAATTTCGTCGATAAACACGATGCAGGGAGCATTAGCCTTGGCTTGTTCAAACAGATCCCGTACCCGAGAGGCCCCAACCCCTACGAACATTTCCACAAATTCGGAACCTGAGATCGAGAAGAAAGGAACCCCTGCTTCTCCTGCTACCGCTTTAGCCAAGAGAGTTTTCCCAGTCCCCGGGGGCCAACCAATAGAACTCCTTTAGGAATCTTGGCCCCAACGGCGGTAAACCGATCCGCATTCTTCAAAAAGTCAACAACTTCGCTCAGTTCTAGCTTGGCCTGCTCAATTCCAGCCACATCCCCAAAAGTCACCTGGGTTTGAGGTTCCATCTGCACTCGGGCCTTGGATTTACCAAAGTTCATCGCCTGACTGCCGGGGCCACTTTGAGCCCGCCGTAACAGGAAGAACAATCCAGCTAAGAGCAGGATAGGGAAGAACAAACTGCTCAATGCCTTGAACCAGAAACCCTCATCCACTTGAGGAGAGACGGTGATATCGACATTATGTTCGGTCAGAATACTGATCAAATCCGGATCATTGGGGAGATTCACCATGACTTTTTCCCCATCCTGAGCCGTTACCAGAGCCTTGGAGCGGTCTGCACTGATGCTCACCCGCTCAACCTTATTCTGTTCAACTTCCTGAACAAAGGTGCTATATTTCCAGGTCTCCCGCGCCTGGGGCTGCTTCTCAAAAAATGCCGTTGCTAGAGCAATGACAACAATCGCTAGCAGGGCATATAAGCCTGCATTTCTCCACCGTTTATTCACCGGGGTTTATCCTCCTACGCTTTCGCAAGTCCCTATTCTTCATATTTTATTATGTTAATTAATCTTAACGTATTTTCTCAGCCTTTCTTGAACAGATTTAAGGAAATGGGTCATCTCTACATACCAAATTTTGCTAGGTTGAAGAGATGAAAGAATGATCAATAGCTTCCAGGGCTACATTCTGGAAACCTGAGGAGAGCATCCCATGACCGAGATCCAACAGTTACTCAAGCAACAGGTATTAAAACAACAGGTTTTAAAACAACAGGTAGTCGAGGCAATTTGTCAGCAGCAGGTAAAACAGCGGGTTTATGCTGTGATTTCTCAGCTTTCACCGGACTATTACCTGGAGCAGGATTTGAGTGTTTATGCTCAGGCCGATCAACCCCTGGGGTTTGACTCGATTACATTTCTAAACTGGTATGCCCACGAGTTTAAGCCAAAAACCTATCTGGAAGTCGGGGTGCGGCGGGGGCGTTCTATGGCCCAGGTTTTGGCTGAATCCCCCCAAACTCAAGCCTATGGATTTGATTTGTGGATTCCCAACTATGCTTCCGTTCCAGAGGCAGGGATTTATACCACCAATCCTGGCCCTGAATTTGTCCTGGGGGAACTGCAAAAGTTGGCCATTCCTCAGTTGCCCACTCTAATTCGAGGGGATTCCCATCAAAAACTTCCCGAATTTTTTGCCAATCCCCAAAATCCCCAACAGTTTGATCTGATCTACATCGATGGCGATCACAGCTATGAAGGCGCGAAGTTGGATTTAGATGTGGCGTTTGCCCATCTAGCCTCGGGGGGAGCCCTGATTTTTGATGATATTTCCCATCCGGCCCATCTCTATCTTTATGCCCTGTGGAATCAATACAAGGATCAATTTCCCGATTATCTGTTTATTGAGGATCTGGAGACAGGCAATGGTACAGCTATCGTCTGGAAGCCGCCGTTTGATCGATTGGCAGGGTTGGTAGCTGCAATCCCCATTAATCCCGAATTAACCAATCCTGGCTTCACCCCAGCTTCGCCTCAAATTGCCATTGATGGCGTATTCTTTCAACTCAACGACACGGGGATCGCTCGGGTTTGGCGATCGCTGCTCCAGGAATGGCAAAATACCGGGTTTGCCCATCATCTTTTGTTTCTTGACCGCTACGGAACCGCCCCCCAATTTCCGGGGATTCGCACCCTGACGATTCCCGCCTACGACTACGGCAATACTGAACTGGATCGGCAGCGGCTTCAGGATATCTGCGATCGCGAGGGTATCGATTTATTTATTTCCACCTATTACACTACTCCGATTTCAACACCTTCCCTATTCATGACCTATGACATGATTCCAGAGGTTATTGGTCATAACCTTGACCAACCGATGTGGCGGGAAAAACATCGAGGAATTCTCCAGGCCCAGGGATTTATCACGATTTCTGAAAATACTGCCGAGGATCTGGTGCGGTTTTTTCCTGAAGTTGCGAATCGCCCCCGGACAGTGGCCCATTGTGGGGTTGATCAGAATTTTTATCCCGCTCCCCCTGAAGAAGTTGACCAGTTCAAACAACGCTATCAGATTGCCAAACCCTACTTTCTATTCGTGGGGGATCGCCTGGGCCGATTTGGCTACAAAAATGCCAATTTATTGGCTCAAGCTTTTTCCCAGCTAGAAAATTCCCATCATTATCAGATTGTTTGTGTGGGGGGGCAGCCTCAATTGGAAGCTGATTTTATCAGGGCAGTTCCTGAGGCCACCGTTCATCTTTTAAAGCTCAATGATGGGGAATTAAGGTCTGCCTATAGCGGCGCTTTGGCTCTGGTTTATCCCTCCAAATATGAAGGATTTGGTTTGCCGATTCTTGAAGCAATGGCCTGTGGTTGTCCCGTGATCGCCTGTCACAATAGCTCCATTCCTGAAGTCGCTGGAACAGCAGTTATGTATGTCCATCCAGCGGATCCAACGGGTCTACAGCAAGCCCTAAACCAGGTGCAAAATCCAACGGTCAGGCAACATCTTCAAGCCCAAGGCATCCAGCAAGCTCGTCATTTTTCCTGGGGTAAAATGGCGGAAATTATCAGGAATTCTTTACTGACAGCCGCACATCAAACCGATCAAACTAATCAAAAGTTAATTGTCGTTACCAGTATTGCTCCCGGTAATCTAGAAACTCAAACGGCGGCGATCGCCAGTTGGCAAGGCTTGGGATTTTCGGTGATTTCTCTGAATGCACCCGAGGAAATTCAGCAGATTCAATCTGTTTATCCCACCGTAAAATTTCAGGCCGCGACCCGAACAGCCCAGGCCCAAGCGGGTAAACCTCTGGTTTATTTAGATGATTTGATCAAGTGTTTGCAGGATTCAAATTCTCAGGTTTGTGGCATCATCAATGCTGATATTCAGCTCAAAGCGGGTTCGGATTTTCTAGATTTCATCCTGGAAAATTCCAAAAACGCGGTAGTGTTTGGTTCCCGAGTTGAGGTGAAATTAGCAGCAGAGATTGCTGGGGCAACAATTGCGGGGAGAGTCTATGACAAAGGCTTTGATTTCTTCTTTTTTGATCCAGAGTTTCTGACAGAATTGCCCAATTCTTTATTTTGTTTGGGATTGCCTTGGTGGGATTTTTATATTCCATTGATTGCGATTCAGAAACAATGGAGATTGAAGCAACTGATTACACCCGTCGCCTATCATGTTCACCATGCCGTCAACTACAGCAATGAAAACTGGCAAATCTATGGACTTGAATTTGCCCGGTTTGTTGAGGAGCGCCTGTATCGACAGCTCCAAAGTTTGACCAGTAGTCCCAATCAACTTCAAGGGCACTTAATTCAATTAGCCCATCAATTTTTACAGCAGGTTCAGCAGCAGGCAATAGCTTGTTCCTACACTTCCCTGGAGTATTCAATGGAAGATTCAATAAAAGATCCAATAGAACCTTCAACTCCAAGTTTGACTCCAGATTTAACTGTAAGTTTAACTACAAACCTTCCAGTCAGGTTATCTGAAATTGCTCCAATTTCCCCCCAACAACCTCGTCCTTTTTGGTCAGTCATGATTCCCACCTTTAACAAGGTCAAATATCTGGAACAAACCCTCAGAAGTGTTCTGGCTCAAGCTCCAGAGTCAGGGGAAATGCAGATTGAAGTAGTGAATGATCACCCAGATTTGGGGATGCAATCGGAACTAGAAAATATTGTGCAGAGGGTTGGGGCGGGGAGAGTTAAATTCTACCGTAATTCCCCTGAGGATATCGGTCAAACTGCCATTTTTAACCTCTGCTTAAATCGAGCCCAGGGACATTGGATTCATCTCTTACATGATGATGATTTTGTTTTACCAGGGTTTTATCAAGCCTTAAGAATCCTGATTGAACATCAGGATCTTGAGCAAAATTTGGGGGCCGGGTTTTGTCGGCACTTTTACGTGGATGAAAAAAATTATCAACGTTCTATCTCTTTTCCCGAACGAGAAACCCCCGGAATTTTAGAAAATTGGATTGAAAAGATTGCTGTTGCCCAGCGGATTCAACCTTCAGCAATCGTAGTGAAACGCCAGGTTTACGAACAGCTTGGAGGATTTAATTCTGAGGCAGGTTCCGCAGCAGATTGGGAGATGTGGCAACGAATTTCAGCCCATTATTCAGTCGGATATCAGCCTCAAGCGTTAGCCTGCTATCGTCTACATTCTAGTTCCTGGACGACTCGCCTGATCCAGACAGGCGGGAATATTACCGATACACTTCATGCCATTGAAATTGCTCGATCCTATCTGCCGAAGGCCCAAGCCGAATTGTTATCCAAAAAAGCCCGAGAACATTACGGGATTTATGCAGTCAATACCGCTAAACAATTATTAGCCCAGGGAGAAGTCAAACCTGCCGTGGCTCAAATTCGAGCTGCCTTGAAATGTAGTCAATCTGAACCTATAAAACGGGCAGTAATTCAACTCTTTAGTCAGGATTCAGGGCAACCGGAACGGCAACCTACTAAGCCGGAACCAAATCAGTCAGAACAGAAAACATTAACTCAGCCAAAAATCTTGAAACATACAGCTCTATTGGCTGAAGTTTCTCAAACGATAGAGCAGTATCGTCAAGCGTCTAATCAGTCTCAAGGTATTGATCCAAGTGTTGATCAAACAAGTCATCAAACGATTGAGAAATTACGACAACTGCGGCGGGCGATCGCCCAATTCTGGTTAGAAACCCATCCCCAATCCCTGGAGGGAGCCTACATTTCTGAAGTAGGTCAAGCCCACAAACTTTTGCTCAATAGTGGCTTGAAGAATGAACGATTATCTGAACTAGAGCAAAAGGCTATTGAACAGCCGTTGAATTACCTGTCTCAGGGTATGAATCAGGCTAATTCCTTGCAGCATTTACTAATCGTAATCCTGTATTTACATCCCTATCAATTGCCCACTCACTGGTATCAACAAGCTCCGATTCCCAAATGGTTTGTTTCGGATTACTTACAGTTCATGCTTTCTGCCCCTGACTTTTTTCAAGTTGTAGGAGAAGCTCAACAGTACTATCAATATTTCAAGGATTGGGTTGATTATTTACAGGGTCGGATTTTTAGTGATCCGGAAAATAAAATCTGGCAGGAAATTGCTAAAATTTTTTTACAGCGGGCCAACTTTATTCCCCTGTATTTTAATACTGAGAATTTAAAAGATCTTTACATCAAGCGAGCTCAGATTTTTCAGTTGGCTCTCAAAAGTCAGGGGTATTCCCTGGACTATAATTTCCCGGAACGACCTCAAGATCGGCCCAAAATTCGCCTGGGAATTCTCAGCAGTCACTTCAATCCCCAAACTGAAACCTATGCAACTCTGCCGGTTTTTGAGCATCTGGATCGCCATCAATTTGAAATTATTCTGTATACCCTTAGTGCCAATAATCATCCCCTAGAACGCTATTGTCAGCAATGCGCAGACCGACTAGTAAAGCTGCCTCAGAATTTACAGGAGCAGGTTAAAACGATTCGGGCCGATGATTTAGATTTAATTTTAATTGCTACCAATGTCACAGCCGTGACCCATCCAGTGACATTACTGGCATTACATCGATTAGCCCGAATTCAAATGGCTTCAACACCATCCTGTGTCACCACGGGAATGGCAAATATGGATTACTATATCTCAGGAAATCTGACTGAACCGGCTGACATTGCGATTGATCAATATCGCGAACGATTACTAACAATTGCCGGGCCGGCCCACTGTTTTAGCTTTGCTCAGGATGCTGAATTGACGAAGGTTAATCCTCAGCGGCAGGAACTCGGAATTGATCAGCAAACTATTGTCTTTATCTCTGGAGCCAATTTCTATAAAATCATTCCAGAACTCAGAGAAACCTGGGCTAAAATTCTGGCGCAAGTGCCCAATTCAGTGCTGGTTTTGTATCCGTTTAACCCGAACTGGACATCAAGATATGCCCGAACTCCTTTTATTAAGAATATGAGGGCTACATTGACAGAGTATGGTGTGGCTTGCCCACGTCTAATTGTTCTTGAAACTCAATCCAGTCGAGCTGATATTAAAGCCTACTTGAAATTGGCTGATATCTATCTGGATTCTTTCCCTTTCTCCGGGGTAACTTCTCTGGTCGATCCCCTGGAAGCAGGTTTGGTTCCGGTTACAAAATCTGGTAATTCATTCCGCTCAGGTATGGGATCTGCTTTGTTGCGATCGCTCTGTCTCACCGAACTGATTGCTGATACTGAAGACACCTATATTCAATTGGCTATTCAACTGGCAAATCATCCCCAGAAACGCCAGCAACTTCAGGGTCAAGTCCAAAAAAAAATGAGTCAAAATCCTGACTTTTTAGATAGTCAGGGCTATTCTAAAAAGATGGGTACTGTCTTTAAAAAACTATTTGAAGTCTGGCAACACAGCCAATCCCTTACCCCAGCTATTCATCTTAATACCCCAGCAGCATGGCGAAACTTCCTCACAGAACTGGTGAATGCGGTGAATCTTTACGACCTGGATAAATCTCAACAGACTATCATTGATCGTCTGCGCCAATTGCGAAAAATTATGGCGGATTTCTGGCTCCAAGTTCTGGTTGGACAGTTGGAAACCCTGTATCAAAAAGATATGGGTAAAGGCTATCAAATCCTACTCAATCGCGGCATTCAAAGGGAGCCATTGACTGCCGCAGAGCTGCAGTTTGTAGACCAACTCACTCGAGTTGCGACCGGGTTGCAGCATCCCAATTCTCTCAATTGTTTAATGGCGGCGATGCTGTATTATGTCCCTGGAAAAATGCTAGTTCGGGATGCGGAGAAACGTCTGCCAGGTTGGTTACTCAAGGATTATCAAAAGGTCTTTGAACCCCAGGGTTTGCTATCTATAGTACCGTCTAATTCACAACCGATTCAACCTGTTTCTTCTCAACACCCATTGCCTGGTCAATCTCCATCGGAACCCCAGCCAGAATTCCAAGCCAAAGTTCAGGTGATCAGGGGAGCAAAACCTACGGCTCAAGCGTTCCAGAATCGCCTGCAGGGATGTTTAAATCTATATGAGATTGACCCTCAAGAACTGTCCGTTGTTCGAGATTTACAGCAAATGCGGCGGAGATTGGCGGAGTTTTGGACGGAGCTATCTGCCACAGAATTGGAAGTGACTTATCAGGGAATTGCCGGGGAAGAACAGGGTTTATTCCTTCAGAGTTCCTTCATTCAGGAACCTTTAACTCAGTCCGAGCAGGAATTTTTCAACAGCTTGCCATTCAACTCAATCGGGGCTTGAATCGACCTAAAGCTGTTAATTTCTTACTGGCGATCATGCTGTATTGTCGCCCTGATCAAATTCGGATTTCAGATATTTCTCAGTTGCCAATTTGGTTGCGGACAGACTATCAACGTTTTGCCCAGCCTTGTTTTGCCCAGCCTTAGAGGAGAGAAGAATGAGTTATTTTCGTCGGGTCATTGATGCTATGACTGGCTATGTTCCAGGGGAGCAACCGCCACCGGGCACACCAATTATCAAGCTGAATACGAATGAAAATCCCTATCCGCCCTCCCCCAAAGCCCTGGAAGTTCTGCGGAATTTGGAGAGTGAATGGTTGCGACGTTATCCCGATCCCTTTGCTCGAAGGTTCTGTGAAGCGGTCAGTCAAGCCCTGGGGGTTCCGGCAGATGGGGTGATTGTGGGAAATGGTAGCGATGAATTGCTGAATGTCTTGATTCGCAGTTGTGCAGGGGGTCAAGATCGTCCAGTGGTCTATCCCATCCCCACCTACGTTCTCTATCGAACCCTGGCAGCCCTGCAACCCGCAACGGTGGTGGAAATTCCCTATTCCCCTGACTTTCGGTTGCCCCTGGCTAGTCTGATTGCGGCCCAGGGAGCCGTTACGTTGATCGCCTCTCCCAATAGCCCTTCGGGTCATGGGGTTTCCCAGGCGGATTTACGGCAACTGGCCCAGAATTTATCGGGGGTGCTGGTGATTGATGAAGCCTATGTTGACTTCGCTGAAACCTCGGCCCTAGACTTAGTTGAGGAATTTGAAAATGTAATTGTGCTGCGAACTTTATCCAAAGGCTATTCCCTGGCGGGTTTGCGGATGGGATTTGGGATTGCTCATCCGGCATTATTGTCTGGTTTATTCAAGGTCAAAGATAGCTACAACATCGATGCGATCGCCACCGCTGTGGGAACTGCTGCAATTCAGGATCAAGCCTATAAAAATGCCTGCGCTGAGCAAATCAAACAGGATCGGGAAATTTTAACTGTAAATTTAAGGGGATCAGGCTTTAAAGTTTTCGACTCCCAGGCCAATTTTGTGCTGGTAACGCCCCCTCAAGGCAATGCCGAATTCCTCCATCAGGCTTTGAAACACCAGGGAATTTTGGTGCGGTATTTCAAGCAACCGGGACTGGAGGATAAGCTGAGAATTACAATTGGCACAGCCGCCCAAAACCAGCTTTTGTTAGAGAAATTAACCCTGCTTCCAGGACAAAACCCATGAGGTTTCCAGATTAATTCCAGATTGGCTCATTCTAATTCCAGGGGGCGAGGCTCAAATACCGGACAATATCCATCTACAGCGACCCTAAACGTATAAAGGGCTGAAGCAGGATTCCAACACCGGGCACTGCGATAGTGGTGACAATTGCCGCAACATTCAAGTTCTGTTGCCATCTCACCGGTTTGATTGAGCAATTCTCGCTGGGACACTCCCCGCAGAACCAGCTCTTCCCCCTGCCAGCGCGCTTCCACCAGACCCGTGTCCGCCAGACTTTGCCAGCGGGGGTCAACAATAATAGCATTGGGTAAAGCAACGATGACCTCTGAGGCATGTTCAGTCAGCTCTCCACTATAGTAGGCTTCAGGTAGAGGCGGTTGCAGGAACAGCTCTCCCAGGGGTAGTTCCACCAGGGTTCCAGCGGCAGGGGAGTGCAGTTGATAGCGATTCCGCAGCTCTTCTAGACTGGTTAAATCTTCCAGATAGGGGGGAGCACCGTGAACAAAAATCACATGTTGGGGGCGGATATTGTGAATAAACTGAGTTGTGCTGACCCCATCGCAGTGTTCTGAAAGGAAGTAAGTTTCCACCTGAACCTGGAGATCGCCTGCCCAACTAGTGGGATTTAATTGGATCCGGGGACGTTCAGCAAAAAGTACGCGCCATTCTCCGCCCAAAGCCTGAATATAGGGATTCAGATCAGTCGTTTCATCCGTCAGCACAATACAGGGATGAGGATCCCGCCCCTGACACTCCGAGTAGCGCCGTACCCGGGGCCGAATCCGTTGATCCCAAAATAAGGGCTGATGCTGAGCGAAGTTCTGCACACTGGTTGGAAAATAAGGCAGCAGATCCATGTAGCGATCGCACCCTTTTTCCACCCTACCGTCCACCCAAATATCAACCTCCTGACCTGTAAAGTAGTGATGGCTCCGGAGCAACATCAATAACTCCTGACCCAAACCCAGGGTTGGGATCGGCAGCAGCATCGAATACCCCTGACTAATCCCTTGGTAAATGCGCTCCGCCAACTGATTTTCCAGTTGTCGTCGATGGGGATAGCGAGCTGTGCCATAGCTACCCTCTAGAATCAGCACATCGGGCCTGAGACCCCGTAAAGCCCCCAGGGGCAATCCTTCCACTAGGCGAGAATTGGAGAGGAAGAAATCTCCCGTATAAAATAGAGTATAGAACCGTTCCCCCCCGTCGTATCTTAAGAGAATGGCCGCTGCCCCTGGTAAATGACCGGAGGGAATCAGGGTCAGGGTCAAGCCCGGCTTGACTTCAATCTCTGATTGCCAGGGTAGGGTTTGACAGAACTCAACCTCGGGTTCATCTGGCCAATTGAGTCCCAGGAGCTGAGCGGTGACAATACTGCTGTAGATCGGGACTTGCGGAAAGGCTTGATGAAAAGTCAGTAGTCCTTGAGCATGGTCAGCATGGGCGTGGCTGCAAAATACCAGGTCAATTGGTTCAGCCCGGGTAAACTCAGCCCAATAGTCTGAGAGACGGGGCAATCCACAGTCGAGCAAAATCCGATAAACTCCCATCCGAATCAGCAGGCAGATGCCCTCGTCATCATGATGGCCCACTCCATAGGGAAAGCATTCTAAATCAGTCACAAGGATTTTTAGGAGAGAGTAAACTTAGAAAGATAATATTGAATCCAGGTGATTCGTTATGGTTTTTGATTTTGTTGCCTGGTTTTGTTTTTTTAGGTTATATTTTTCTTGGAAACCCTGCGCTACAAGGCTTCCCCAAAAAATCTGATAAACCGTAGATGAACGGAGTTGCAATCAGGATGTATTTAATGTGTTGATCGATGTACTTAGATTTTAGATTTGAGTCTGGGGTATGTTAGAAAAATGTTAAGAAACGTATCACAAGTGAGATATGACTATAGTTCCTGAGTTTCAAGCTTTTTTTGATCATTGTGTCGGGCAGTGGGCCACTGAGCGCACCTATCACTATCTGATGGATCAAGAAGTCGAGCGATCGCACACAGAGTTTCTGATTCAGCCCATTGATACAAGGTTTAAGGCGAAGGTGCTAGAGGACAACCAGTACTCAACCGACCTCAATCTAGAACAGATTCCTGGATATCAGTTGGCGTTTCAAACCATATCTGAGCGGGGAGATACGGTTTCCCAGCAGTTAAATTTTCTATTTGTGCTCCAAAACGTTGATCTACCTGGGGTTACTGGGGATTATTTGCGGGATAAAGCCTACGAAGAATCAAAACCAATGATTTCTCAGTTTCGCTATGATATCAATACTCGAGAATTATTAATGACAACAACCTACACTCGGGTCGTTTCTGTTGATTCTATTACTTTGATTAGCCCAATCCTGAGAATTCGTAAAATCCTCAATTACAAACGTCCCCCAGAACAGCAACCTTTAGAAACTGTAGTACTCGCAGGATTCGGAGTAGAACAAAAACAACTATCTCCTGTTGTTTAGTTTTCTTCAACTTGTTTCCTTCAACTAATTTCCTGCAATCCCTTCAAATTGGACTTTAAATTGAAATTAATAAACAGGGCTAAAAATTCTAGCCCTGTTTAATTAAGAAGGCAGGATACAAGAGAATAGAGGAGAATCTAGTCTCTCGATGACTCCAGCATACTACTCAGATTATTTTTCACCCGGAATCCAAGATTTTCTTAAGCTTCTATAAAGACTAATCTTTCTAAGCTTTAAAGGTTTTCCCATTGCAACTTGTAGAGCTGCAATGGCTCATTTTTGCCCTTGACTAGAACTGGTTCTAGCTTGTCAAATATAAAATCCTGATCAGCTAATTTTTCAAATGTGGCTTGAGAAATAATAATTTCATTGGCCTGAGCGACTCCACAAATGCGACTGGCGACATTCATGGTATCCCCGATATGGGCATATTGAACTAGCTTTTCTGAACCAATGTTTCCCGTAGCCACAGGGCCAGTATTCAGACCAATATGAATGTGAATCGGCTCATTATAGCGCTGTACCCATTCAGCGTTCATCTGGGCTACCGCCTGCTGCATTTCGATAGCAGCCTGGACAGCCCTGAGGGTATCATCCGGATGGGCATAGGGCGCTCCCCAAACCGCCACCAGGGCATCGCCAATATACTTCTCTAAAGTTCCCTCGTAGGGAAAAACAATATCCTCCACCATGACCTTGAAATATTCATTCAGCATGGCAATTACCTGGCGAGGCTCCATCCGGGCTGACATCTGAGTAAACCGGGTAATGTCTGAGAACAAAGCGGTGACATTGGCTTCTAGAATCCCCAGCTTGCCTTCTTCCCTGAGTTTGCGGCTAACCGCAGGCACAAAAAACCGCTCCAGGGCACTGCGGGCGACAGCTTCTTCTCGCATTTTTCTAGAGAGTTCGGCATTGTCGATGGCGATCGCCGCCTGACCCGCTAGGGCCGTCAGAAATTCTACATCTTCATCAGAATAAACATCTGATAGGGACAGATTATCCATGTACAATACCCCAATCACCTCGTCTCGGGGCTTCAGAGGGATACAAACGGAGGCATGAATTGCCTGGGCCAAAACGGATTCAGAATCCTGAAATCGCTCATCCACCAAGGCATCGGCGGTTAAAATCGTGTTTCCCTGTTCCCGAGCTAGATTGATGATCCGAGTGCTGTAGAACTGATCCTCGGCAAAAATCTCGTGGCGGAACTTCACGGCTTTTTGCTCCAGGGTCTTGGTTTTGGAGTTGAGTAAGAGAATGGCAACCCGATCCACACTGACAATCTTGAACAGCAGGGTTAATACTTTTTCAATTAACTGTTGGGTTTCATAGGGAGAAGCCAGCTCCTGGCAGACCTCTAGCAAGATCTTTAGCTTATCGATGGCCCGCTGGCCTTCATGTTGCTGTTGCTTCAGCTTGATCACCGAGTCACTCCGAGAGTCGCTGTAGAGCAGCTCTTTCATGGATAGGCTGGTCAGACTGCCCGCCGGAGAAAACTGCTTGACAATCGAGGTAGAGCTAGCTGCCTTTGGTTTGGGTTGCCGACGACTAGATTTAATCGTATCGGTGAATCGGAACACAACCGCACCGCATCGAATTAGATCTCCCGCTTTGAGCTGACATTGGGTGATCTGGGTCTCATTGACAAACGTATGATTGCTGCTGTTGAGATCGGTTATCAGTGTCCCTTGCTCTGTCACCTCAATCCGGGCGTGTTGGCGGGAGAGGCTGACATCCGTCAGGCAAATAGTATTATTCTTACTCCGACCAATCGTATTGAGGCCGAATTGAAGTTCGTAGGTAACGGCATGAGATGTATAGGGATTGTGAATTAGATAGGGCACGTTAAGTCTGACGCACTGAGCTTAACACGTTCTTTTTAAGTTTATAGCGAGCCTTTGCGATCGCCAATACTTCGCCAATACTTTGCTTTGAATCAACTATTCTGATCAAATATTATGCCTCGGTCTCAAGACTATGATTGAACTTATGACTGAACTAAGGTGAGGTCTATTTGATAGCATAGGGCCGTAGCCGTTAAGCTCAAGCCCATAAACTCAAGCCCATCAAACTCAAAATATATTTAGGACGTATGAAGGGTGTACGAAGTCCATTTACGGAAATACCCCTAGCCTGAAGGCTCTGGCTGTAACCTGATTGTGACCTGATTGTTGATATTCGAGGAGGAAGAAGTGTCCCATACAATTGTCACCAACACCTGCGAAGGGGTTGCGGATTGTGTTTCTGCTTGCCCGGTGGCCTGTATTCATCCAGGTTCCAGCAAAAACGCAAAAGGTACGGACTGGTACTGGATTGATTTCGATACCTGCATCGACTGTGGGATTTGCCTGCAGGTTTGTCCAGTAGAGGGGGCGATTGTCCCGGAAGAGCGCCCCGAGTTACAACTGACTCCTACCTGAGAAGGCTGAAAAAGTCAGCTCAATCCCAAAAGCCTCTGGCTTCAGAGGGCTTCAACTTGGAGCAGAAAACCAACCTTGACTGGACTCCACCTTAAGAACTAGACCCTATTGGTGCATTCTTGGGGTTGGGTGTGAGGGCCAATAATTCCAGGGCAGATTCTAGAGTGTCGGCCTCCTGAACTGGTTTATCCTTGCGCCAGCGCAAAATTCTAGGGAATCGTACAGCAATGCCAGACTTATGCCGATCAGAACGGGCAATCCCTTCAAAGGCAATCTCAAATACCTGAATTGGTTGCACCGAACGCACTGGGCCAAATCGTTCCAGGGTATGCTGACGAATCCACCGATCCAGTTGCTCAATTTCTTGATTGTCTAGGCCAGAATAGGCTTTAGCAAAGGGAACCAACTCCTCTCCTTGCCATAGGGCAAAGGTATAGTCAGTGAATAGATTGGCTCGCTTGCCTGTACCAGCCTGGGCATAGAGCAATACCGCGTCCAGGGCCATCGGATCAACTTTGTACTTCCACCAATAGCCCCGTTTGCGTCCCACCAGATAGGGACTGTCCACTGCCTTAATCATCAACCCCTCTGCTCCTTGCTGGCGGGATTGGTTTCGCAGATTCTCTACCATGTCCCAGGTTTCAAAGGTGAAGCTGGCGGATAGACCGACCTGTTCAGGGGGTAATGGTTGGATGAGCTCAGTTAAAAGCTGACGGCGATCGCCCCAGGGCTGTTCCCGGATATCGCGTCCCTGGTACTCCAGCAGATCATAGGCAACGAACCGCACGGGATAGTCTGCCATCACCTTTTTGCTGATCCGTTTGCGGCCCAGACGTTTTTGCAAGGCATAAAAATCCAGGGGTTTGCCATCTCGCCAGCAGATGATCTCCCCGTCAAATACCAACCCATCGGGTAAGGTCAAGAAAAATTCAGTTAATTCTGGAAATTGGGGGGCGATCGCATCTTCTCCCCGAGACCAGATAAAGGTTTCCCCGGCTCGGCGAATAATCTGGGCGCGAATTCCGTCCCACTTCCATTCGGCCCGCCAGCGAGAAAAATCCTCTGCGGCCTGAAGCTGAAACCTGGCCTCTTCAATTGGAGAAGCCAGAAAAAATGGATAGGGACGACTGGGGGAGCCCTGTTCCGAGTCTGGACTAATCAGCCGTTGAAAGAATCCTCCCGTCGGTTCAAAGTCCCCCATCAATCGATGGGCTAGAACGGATTCCGGGATGGTGTATTCCCTGGCCAAAGCCCGCACGACTAGTTTTTCTGACACTCCTACTCGAAACGCCCCCGTCAGCACTTTGTTCAAGACAAACACCTCCATTTCCCCCAGCATTGACCACCAGAAGAGGATGAGTTGTTTCAAGGCGGCCTCGGACTCCACCGCTTTCACCTGGGGAATAATCTCCTCCATCCACTGCCGTAACGTTGGCAGTTGGGCATTGTCTTGAATAGAAGCACTGGCTACCGTTAGCCCGTATTCTGAATTGAGCAACAAGGCAATGGTTTCGGCGGAATCTCCTACCTGGGCATGGCACTCTTCAAATAGCCAATCCGGCAAATCCACCATCTGCATGAAGACTCCCCGCAGAGTTTTCGCCGTGACTAACCGTTTGCGGGTTTTCCCCAGGAAAAGATAAATTGCCCAGGCAATATTTTCTGGGGATTCTACTTGAAAGTAGCGCTGCAGGGCTGCAACCTTAGCATTCGTTGAAGTGGTGGCATCAATCTCCTGAAAAAGCTGAGTAAAACGTTGCATCAGAAAAACCGGGGTGAAACCTGGGGCTGAATCGATCCAGTTTTGATCCTAAGCCTTTCCGCTTGAATTTGGCATAAACTGCCTGAGAGGTTTCTGAGGATGATGGATTGAATTGAATTCAATTGAATAGAGTAGAACAGCCTCTCGGCTATTTCCCGGCAGGGGAGTTTGCAGGGAGGGTTTGCTAAAGCGTAGAGCTGGTTAATAGAATAGCCGTCTCGGCTGTTTTTCAGCAGGTAAGATGCCTGCTCTACAAGATTTGCATTTTATTTGACAGATGTTCCTTAGTTATAGCCATAGCAATCTTAAATCAGTCACGAGAATAGAGAGGGGTTGAGGGATTGATCCTCAAGAGGGAAGCAACGCCCCCTTCACCTCTGTTTGCAAATCGTTGCTGATGACTATGACTATGCAGGTTCATAAGGTTATACCCGATGAAGCATAAAAAATTTCACGGTTCCATCTCTCTAATTTTGGGATGTAGTATCACTGTGGTGGCCAGTCCGGTGATGATTACTCAACCGGAGTTTGCTCAGAATTCTCCCTCGGACAATCGTCAGACCTGGTGCTTAAATCAAGGCGGACACTGGATCGGTAGCAGTTGTCAGTGGGAAAATCTCAACCTAACTGTTCAAGTAGAAACTGAGCTGGGTCGGGCCTGTAGAGAACGCCAGGGAGTCTGGCAAACTTTGTATGAAGAGGTTTGCATTCCTCAATGCTATGGGGGCTTTTGTACTTTGATGTGTGATCCGGTCACTATTGAGTATGTCGAAAAAGGAGTGAGTTGTGTCTGGTATTCAGATATTCAACCTGTGCCCTGATGAAAACCATCTCGATAGAGGTTGAATCTTCAGGATAACGGCAGCTTGAGCACCATGGGACGGGTGAAAATTTGATAGGTGCGGCTGCGATCTTTCGCGGTGACCACTCGCAGTCCAGAGCGACGGCCATGGTTAACGATCTGAGCAATGGCCCGGAGAATTGCCTGGTCTGGATCGCCATTCAGATTTTGTGGCACCAGGGTAAGTGTCACTTAAATAAGCCTCACTTTTAACCCCCAAGTTAGTACCCAATCTCTAGAAACTTTGCTAAAATAAAAAGCTGACCCATGCGGATGTGGCGGAATTGGTAGACGCGCTAGATTTAGGTTCTAGTTTCGCAAGAAGTGAAGGTTCAAGTCCTTTCATCCGCATTCATTTAATTCGATTCCCTTTGAGCCCTTCGCTTTGAGCCCTGATAGAAGGGAGTTGAAGGGTTAAAACTTACTGAAATCTGAAACCGGAACTTGGAACAATGCGCCATGGGATTGGGATCCATGGCGCACTTTTAGATTGGGTTTAAATAGATTGGGTTTAAATCCGCATCCTCCTCCTGGCCAATTCAAACCAGTCCGTCTTCCCTGGCCATCTGCATCAACAAGTCAATCACTCGACAGGAATAGCCCCATTCATTGTCATACCAGGAAACCACTTTAAAGAAGTTAGAGTTGAGCTCAATCCCAGCCTCAGCATCAAAAATACTAGAACGGGAATCAGTCCGGAAATCCATCGAAACAACCGGCTCATCCGTGTAACCCAAAATCCCCTTCATTGGCCCTTCTGCCGCCGCTTTCATCGCTTCACAAATTTCTGCATAGCTGGTGGATTTTTCGGTTTTAAACGTCAAGTCCACCACTGAAACATCAGGGGTCGGAACCCGAAAAGCCATACCCGTTAGTTTACCCTTCAAGTCAGGAATCACCAGGGTTACCGCCTTGGCTGCCCCTGTAGAAGCCGGAATAATATTTTGAGCAGCACCCCGACCTCCCCGCAGGTCTTTTTTACTGGGGCCATCTACCGTGGGTTGAGTGGCCGTCATCGAATGCACTGTCGTCATCAACCCTTCTGTCAAGCCAAAGCTATCATTGATCACCTTGGCAACGGGAGCCAGACAGTTTGTGGTGCAGCTTGCATTGGAAACAATTAGATGTTCCTTGGGTTCAAAATCCTCATGATTCACTCCAACCACCAGAGTTTTCACCCGGTCTGGATCTTTGGTCGGAGCAGAAATCAAAACTCGCTTTGCTCCAGCCTCGATGTGTTTGTAGGCATCATCATACTTGGTGAACAGACCAGTAGACTCAACCACGTAGTCAACTCCATCCGCTTTCCAGGGTAGCTCAGCAGGGTTTCTCATCGCCGTACAGCGAACGGTATGACCATCAATGATGATATTTTCGTCTTGGGCTTCGACAGTGCCATCGTAGACCCCGTGGGTGGAGTCATATTTCAACAAATAAGCCAGATTTTCAGCCGGAACCAGATCATTGACTGCAACAAATTCAATGTTGGGATTTTTGATCGCGGAGCGAACTACCATGCGTCCAATCCGACCAAACCCGTTAATTGCGACCTTAAAAGCCATAGTTTAAGAAGCTCCTTGCTGTCAAGTGCAAAATGTGATTAGCCACGACACTATCACATTTGCATTAATGTCCCCGATGTTCTTCTCTATCTCTTAAGCTAGCCCCAAAGCGTCGTTTGCTCTGACTGATAGGACTGAAAAATATTCTAGATTCAATACTCAGGTTAACCTGGGAGCTTGCTCAGGAATCTTTACTCTCTATTGAATATTCAGAATATTCCTGTCGAACGGAAACAATCTGACAGACCATCCCAATAAACAGTACCTTTTTTGATAAATCATGAGGGATGGCTACAGCGTTTCTCCCGTTGCTGGAGTACGGGAGTGGGTGGCGCACCGTCCCACTCCCAAATCCGTACCCCCATGGGACTGAAAATCGCTACATAGACCTTGCTGATTAAAATTGAAACGTTGTCCGAATGACTCCCACAAAAATGGTGTCATTGTTGTCGTTATGATCCGGATTGGTAACGACAAAGAACCGGGGGTGATGCCAATATAATCACTCAACTGAAAGCGATAGAACCCCTCAATATGCAACGAAGTATCTTGATCCTCCAGATCACTAATACTATGCTCAACGACTTTTGGGGGGATCCCGACCACGATCCCTAAACCATCCCCCTCTTTGAGCAAATCCGGGAAGGATAGGGTGATGGCCCAATTCAAGATGGTGGAATCCAGGTCACTACCCTGCTGATTGGCCCAGGTGATCCCAAACCACCCCCCCAAGGCAAACCAGTCCGTGATCTCCCAATTGGTCTGGAAACCCAGGTTGTCTGATGAGGTGGGACTATCTCCAAACGGTTTGTTGGCGATGAAACTTCCGGTTCCACCCGACACAGAGACATCATCGGCAGTGAAATAGCGATGGTTGTATTCTACTGCTAACCCCAGGGCTTCAAAGGGATAAAACACCAGTTGGGCGGTTGCACTATAGGCTCCGTTGAATAGACCAGCACCATCATTCGCATTAGCGCCATCACTCGCCAGGTAAGCTAGATTGAGCTGGGCAGTCTCCCCGAACCCATACTTCGCGACTAAACCGACTCCTTGAGGCCCCCGAAATGAAGCCGGATTGTAGCGGGCAAAGGCAGAAACCACCCCGGAGCTTTCATCAGCCAAGGGATTCAACGGTTCTTGGGCATCATCTAAGTCCAGACTGTTGGCCCCGATATAAACTTCGCCATTGCCATCAAAGATCGGAAAGATGTAGAACAAATCGTCTAGCTCAACCCCGTCAGTCACCCCATCATCAATAGCAAGCTGACTCATCAGGGTGTTGGTCAGATCGGTAGAGGTTAAATCGTTAACATTGGCAGCTTGCAGACGGGTAATCAATAAATCCTCCCCGGTGAAACTGGTTTCTAGATCAAGTCGCACCCGATAGCCCAAGAAAGTCTGAGTCGGGTCATCGTCATCATCGACCAAACCTCTGCCATCAGGGCCTTGATTGCCATTGACATTGTAAGTGGCGCGATCGCCAAAGGTATCTCCCAGGACAAAAATCACCTGTCCATTCAGCTTCGTAGTAGTTGAGAATTGATTGGCTTCTAGTTCGGCAGTGCGGGCCTCCAACACCGTCACCCGACCCCGCAGGGCAGCAAGTTCGGCAGCAAATTCTTCCATCAATCGCTGCAACTTAGCCAGGTCTTCCCGAGTTACCAGATTGTTGGTGGAAGCATCAATCAACTCCGTGATTCTTTCTAAACAGGCATTTACCCCTGCTGCAAATTCATAGCGGGTTAGGGCGCGGTTGCCTTTGTAAGTGCCATCGGGATATCCCGCAATGCAGCCATAGCGTTCCACCAGGGATTGCAATGCCTGAAATGCCCAATCCGTAGGTTGCACATCTGAGAGTTGGGAAACTGAAGTCACTTGGGACTGGCGCTGATTGCGTCCCTCACGGGTGTATTGATTCAGTTGATCTAGCGTCGGGGTCTCGACAGTCGGATTGGCAGGGATTTCAGTTAGGTTCTGTGGAGTCTGAGGATGAATATCAACCCGTTCTGCTGAAGAATTTTGCAGCGTCTCCGATCTGTCTACAGCAGCAGAACCCTGAAATGAGTCTGGGTGCTGAGCCTGTTCTAGAGAAAGATGAACCTCTACGGCTTTGTCCGTTGGAGATGAAGTTTGAATCTGGGCCTGTTGAAGGGTTTGTGGTTGAGTCTGTTGCAAATTAATTTCATTTGCTTGTGCTGCATACCCCAGGGTTAGCAGGGTTATCAAGTTAGTAGAACTCCACAAAAATCCATTCAGAAAAAGCTTTGACATTAATTCTTGCCTCACACTATGAACAAATTACTAGTAAATGATACGGGCAATACTATCATAAAGTTTTCAGTATTTTTCTCAATAAGCTAATTTGCATTTGCAACCAGGGACGATCCTGCACCTAGATCTATCCCAGATCTACCCCAACCAGAACCCCTCAGGAGATTACAAGGGGTATCAGGATGGTTCAATCCTCATCAAGACAGTAAACTCTAACGATATTTGGCAATGAAAATGATAATCGTTTTTATGCGATAAATTAAATTTTAATCTTTGCAAGGGGTCATCTGTAAAGCATTTGACAATAAAGTTAATAATACTTTACAATTCTTAACAATAGATTCAACTAAATGACAGGTAACCAAAATGGATGTAACCCGTGGCTATACCACTGAAGACGGGGGTCGCTTGAACAATTTTGCTGTTGAGCCCCGGATGTACGTCGAAGAGAGCTCAAATGCAGGCTTTACTCCCGAGGCAGAGAAGCTGAATGGACGGCTAGCCATGATTGGCTTCGTCGCTCTGTTGATGCTGGAAGCCTCAACTGGCAAAGGTTTAGTGGGCTGGTTGACCGGTCTGTAATCCCTGGGGTCAGGACATAGATCAAGGGTTTGATCATGGGTTTTGATCGGTAAATTTCAGCCGGAATAATTGCTCGCCGGAGAGCTCTACCAAACGCTAATGCTCTAGGGCATACCCCCCTAGGGCATTGTTAAATTTTGAAAAACGTTGTTTCCTAGAAGGGATTAGCCACAGGTTTCTTGATTCAGTTTTTCTATGAAAAAGTCGCATTTTGTCCTGAGCAGCTTAGCTCTACTATTTGCAACTGTACTTTTGAGTTGCGCTCAAACTCCCCAAACTGAGACAACCTCAACGGAAACCAACCCCGCAGCCACGACTGAATCTGTAACCTCAGAATCAGCTCCAGCCAATGATACCCCGGGCGAGGCAGGAATCATGCAGTTCCGAGCAAACGGGGAGGATTTTGTCCGGCAAGGTTTTGTTTCTAAAGATGGTTGGCAGATTGACTTCGAGAATGTCTACATTCATATCACGGATGCCAAAGCCTATGAAACCTTTACGCCCTACGATCCCCAGGCTGGAGGGGAGCCTCAGCCCAAGCAAGAAATTAGCCTGGTGACGGAGAAAACCATCGATCTGGCAGCGGGAGATCAAACCGCCGAAACCATTCTGGTGAACGAAGTTCCGGCTCCCCCAGGCCGCTACAATGCAATTTCCTGGAAAATGACGAAAGCGGCTGATGGCCCCGCCAACGGTGCAGCGATAATGATGCAGGGCACAGCCACCAAAGATGGTCAAACGATTCCCTTTACGATCAAAATTGACGAAGAACTTGGCTTCACCTGTGGCGAATACGTGGGTGACGAACGTAAAGGTATTCTGGAACCCGGTGGGAAATCAGATCTAGAAGCTACGTTTCACTTCGATCACCTATTCGGGGATGGGGGGGCGGCTCCTGAAGATGAGATCAACACGGGGGCCTTGGGTTTTGAGCCCATCGCCGCCACCGCTCAAGCTGGACGGGTAGATGCTGACCTAGAGACCTTGAAATCCCAACTCTCCCCCGAGGACTATGACAAGTTCATCAAAATTTTGCCCAGCTTGGGTCATGTGGGGGAAGGTCATTGCAAAGAGTCAAGGGAATGATTTTTGTCCGCGATCGCTGGGGTAATGATCCTGAGAAATGATCTTGAAGAAACAGTTAATAAAGGTGGATCATGATGAGATTGAACAGCATTATTGCATTAGCGGGTTGTCTCTGCTTTGGGGTCGCCCAGGCTGCATTTGCCCATGGTGTCAAGTTAACTCAGCAACCCACTTCAGCCATTGAAATTCAAGCAGCTTACGATTCTGGCACCCCCATGGTTAATGCTCAGGTCAATGTCTACGCACCAGATAATCCCGCTTCCCCTTGGAGGGTTGGGGTGACGGATGATCAAGGGGTCTTTGTTTTTGTCCCCGATCCCCAGAAATCAGGCTATTGGGAGGTACAGGTGCGCCAAGCTGGTCACGGGGGTGTGGTCAGTATTCCAGTGGGCCCTGACTTGGGAATCGGGAAATCAACTCCTGCTCCAGTTCAGTCCAGTGGAAGTGGAGTTTACAATCCTCTGCAAAAAGGGATCATGTTGGGGTCGGTAATCTGGGGATTGGTGGGAACGGCCCTGTTTTTCTCTCGTCGAAAATCTGAGGGGGCTACGGGGACGCTTGGATCAGATACTCCTCGCCCCGACGTTGGAGGTCTACCTTAGTCGAGCCTAAAAATTCATTCAGGATTGTCGAGCAACGATCAAAAACCGTCTCAAAATTTACCCAAAAACTGTCTAAGTCATCCCAAGTCTCTATGCATATCTCTGAAGGGCTACTCTCTGCTAAGGTTTGTCTGGCTGGTTATGGAATCACTGGTTTGATTACCTGGTATTCTCTTCGCAAAATTAGCCACTCCAGCGATCCCACGGCAGGAGTTCCAAAGGCTGCCTTGTTGACGGCGGCGTTTTTTGTGGCGTCTAGCATTCGGGTTCCAGTCCCTCCTGCCAGTATTCACATGGTGTTGAATGGTTTGTTGGGGGCGGTACTGGATATCTATGCTTTTCCGGCGGTGTTGGTGGGCTTACTCTTTCAAGCCGTGATGTTTGGTCATGGGGGGCTTTCTACTCTAGGGATTAATGCAGTCATTATGGGAATTCCAGCCCTAATTGCCGCTCAAGTCTTCCAATGGCATCAAAGTTTGGGGCGGCATTTGAACCGAACCCTGAGTCTGAATTTATTTGGGTTTCTGGCTGGGGTTATAGGGATTGGACTGTCCTGTTTGCTATTTTTGGGGATCACAATTCTGACCATTCCCTCCGGGTTTGATGCGGCCACCGAGCAGACTGCGATTCGCGGATTGACCCTGGTTCATATTCCTCTGGTCATTGTGGAAGGCATCTTTACGTCCATGGTGGTTAGTTTTCTCTATCGCGTCAAACCAGAATTGTTAATCTCTTCCCCCTCATCCCATGAAACTAGCCATTGACCAGTACGCCCATTTGAGTTCTCCGATTCATCGCTGGGATGCCCGCTACAAGTTAATCGGGTTATTAACGCTAATTTTTGCCTTTGCCTTCGTAGAGGACTTGCGGCTTGTACCTGTGATGCTCTTGGTGGTGGTAGGGCTCTACTGGCTGTCGCGACTCCCCCTGGAATTTTTGACGACTCGCCTGCAATATCCGGGGATATTTATTCTGGCGATGGTGGGGATTTTACCCTTTTTGTCTGGGGAAACGGTGCTCTGGCGTATGGGTTTTCTGACGATTCGTCAGGAAGGAAGTCTGGCCCTGATTTTAGTCCTCAGTCGATTTCTGGCCATCTTTACCACGGGACTGGTGCTCTGTGGGACAGGTTCTTTTATCAGACTGGTGAAGGCGATGCGTTCCCTGGGCCTATCCCGGATTTTGACGGATATGATTTTGCTGGTCTATCGCTATCTGACCGAGCTCTCTTATCAATTGACCACGATGCAACACGCCACTCAGCTCCGGGGATTTCAACCCCTAAAACTGAATCGCCGTAATTTGGAGATTTACGCGGCTCTGGCGGGAAGTTTACTCGTTCGCAGCTATCATCAATCCCAGGAAGTTTACCAGGCCATGCAACTTCGAGGGTATGGTGTCACTCCAGGCTCCGCTCAAGCCCAAAGTCGGGTTACCTTAGATACTTACAGTGCGATCGCCCTTTTGATTACCCTGGGGGTCTCCATCGGATTGATTGGCTTTGAGGTTCTAGCCTGAGCCTTCAAGTCCCGAGAGTCCCCCCAGACTGTCAAACCAGGAAAGCCAATCTAGGAAAGCTAAACACTGTCAACCACCGTCAATTATCGTCAACCAAGCTAAGGAAACGTGACCTTTGAGTGAGCCAATCCTGAATGAACTCCCCAAGTCAGCAATTGCTGACAAGACTTCGGCAATAGCGGTCGGGGTTCAGGTATCTGACCTGGTTTTCAGCTACCCTCACCAGGGAATAATTCTACAAAATATTTCGTTTACCCTGAACCTAGGGGAGCGCGTTGCCCTGTTGGGCCGCACGGGCAGTGGCAAGAGCACCTTGATGGAAAATCTGGTGGGGTTGAAGCGACCCAATTCTGGCGAAATTCAAATTCTGGGGACAACTTTAGGGCCGGAAACCTTATTTCAAGTGCGGCAGCAGATCGGGTTTGCCTTTCAAGATCCAAATAATCAACTATTCATGCCAACCATTCTGGAAGATGTGATTTTTGGCCCCTGTAACTACGGGGTGCCGGAGGCGTTAGCGAGGGAACAGGCAGATCAATTGTTGGCCGGATTTAGCCTATCGGAAGTCGCCCATCGCTCTGTCCATGAACTGTCGGGGGGACAAAAGCGCCTGGCTGCTTTGGCAACGGTTCTGGCTCTAAATCCCGACATTCTCATCCTGGATGAACCGACTAATGGTCTTGATCCCTGGTGGCGCAGGCATCTGGCGGAAATTTTGATTCAGCTTCCTGTACAGATTCTATTGATTGCTTCCCATGATTTGCATTGGGTGAGTCGAGTGACCCAACGGGCACTGGTGCTAAAACAGGGTCAAATTCAGGTGGATCAGCCGACAATAGCGTTACTTCAGGATCGACCGACCCTAGAAAGTTGTGGATTGCCTCCAGATTATTAACAAACCTGAACATACTCTGACTTAAAATAGGAGCAATCCAGGTTGGTTCAGCAAGCTAGGGAAGCATCCAGCCTGAAGCATCTAACCCAAAAAACACTAGTCTGAAGTTTTCCTATGTTGCTAAAATCCACAACTCGTCATATTCATATTTTTACAGCAGACGTTCAAGCGAATGAATTGGTTGCCAATGATCAGGTTTTAACCCTGGATGTCGATCCAGACAATGAATTCAATTGGCCAGAGGCAGCTCTCCAGAAGATTTACCAGGAATTTGATCGACTGGTTGAAGCCAGTAGTGGGGAAGAGTTGACAGAGTATAATCTCCGGCGGATTGGCTCAGACCTGGAACATTTAGTGCGATCGCTGCTGCAGTCCGGTCAAATTAGCTACAATCTTGAAGGTCGGGTACTGAACTATAGTCTGGGTGTACCTCGGGTGGAATCAGAGTGATAGTCATATACAACCTGACTCCGGGGGCAGGTATTTGACGCTCAATGGTCTCAATTAATTGTTTCTAAAGATTGTTTCAGTTTTGAGGTTTAAGCCCCTCATCATCTGAAAGTTTTGATATCTTAGATGATAATTTGGTCTCGATGAAATTTGACTGTGATAAAAAGAACATAATCAGTTATCACTCTAGAGTTATCACTTTAAAGAATGTACCGGAAATCCATGGGAATGTTTGGGTAGATGCTAGACAGTCTACGATTTGACCCTCCAGGACAGATAGTCCAAATCTACAATTCGATGTTAAGCAATTGAGGGACGCAAAGAACCTCCATGGATGATATGCCAAGATATAGTTTATGGGCAGTGGGGGAAGGCACCGGCGCGCTTTCCTCTACACCGTTGGTAGCAAGCCGTTATGTTAGTTCTGCTCAGCACCAGCATCTCATCATTGACACTCAACCTGAAAATCCTCCAGAGATGCCGGATGAAATTCCGGGTGAAATGCTGCCCTACCTCAAGTTATTTCCCTACCGCTTGCATATCCCTGTAGTTTATGGGGTGATTCCTGCCGCTCATATTCCCCAGAAAAAAGCACTATGGCTGCTAGAACAGGGAGGCATTAATGCCCGAGGCAACTTGCTACCAAAGCTTTCAGAGGTCTGGAAAGGAGCAACTGCGATGCGTCAATTGACCTGGCTATGGCAGATTGCTCAACTCTGGTATCCCTTCGACTGTGAACAGGTCGTCTCAAGTCTACTCAATCCAGAATTGATCCGGGTGGATGGATCGATCATCCGCCTATTAGAGCTTCAGCCAGACTGGCAATCTGCTACCCTGGCTCAACTAGGCCAACTCTGGAGTTCCTGGGTGTCTGCCGCCCACGGACGAATTCGTAACTTTTTGCAGCAACTGACTCAACAAATGATTGCAGAAGAAATACGAAGTTCTGAGCAATTGCTGCTGCAACTGGATCAAGCCCTGGTGATCTGTAGTCGAGCCTTTGAGCGAAAAGTTGAAATTGCGACTGGAACAGATACTGGCCCAACCCGAACTCAAAATGAGGATGCTTGCTATCCAGCGGATCGCGCCGTCCTCAGCGTTCCCGGCAACTCCCCCAGTTTAGCAATTGTCTGCGATGGGATTGGCGGTCAAGAGGGGGGAGAAATTGCCTCTCAACTGGCGATTGAAATTCTTCAGGAAGAAATTTCCAAGCTATCTTTGCATCCTGCTGACCTGGATGCCCGCTCCCTGATGCCAAAACTCAGCCAGATTGTCAGCGTCGCCAATAATGCAATATGTAGCCGCAATGATCAAGAAAGTCGCCAGGGCCGGGAACGGATGGGGACAACCATGGTGCTAGCTCTGGCTCAAGGTCATGAAATCTACGTGGCTCATATTGGGGATAGCCGGGCCTATTGGATTACGCGCACTGGCTGTCGTCAGATTACCCTGGATGACGATGTGGCCTCAAGGGAGGTTCGGCTGGGGTATGCCGTTTATCGAGATGCTCTCCAACCCCGATCTGCTGGAGCTTTGATTCAGGCTCTAGGGATCACGCCTTCCTCCAATCTCTATCCCACGATTCAACGGTTGCCTTTAGAGGAGGACAGTATTTTTCTGCTGTGTTCGGATGGGTTGAGCGATCGCGAACAGGTCGATCAGCATTGGCAGGCTGAAATTCTTCCGGTGCTTGAGGGTGAAATGGATCTGGCAACCGCTAGAAATCGCTTAATCTATATCGCTAATACCCAAAACGGCCATGACAACGTGACAGTGGCATTGATTCACTTCCGGATTGTTGAGAAGGCGGGCTCCAAGCTCCTCCCGGAAATCTCCATTGCTCCAGTGATTCCCGTCAGTGAAACCACTACTGAAGAGGATACTTTAGATCCTGCCATCGACACTGAAGATAGCGATTCTCCCACAGAGTTTGTCGATACTGCCATCAAAGCCAAACAGAATATTGGCTTGTTAGCCCTGGGATTGGCTCTATTACTGGGCTTGGGAGGTTTACTGCTCTATGTCACTCGAAGAAACCAGAATCAGCCCCCTCCAGTAGTGGTAGCTTCCCCCACGGCATCCACTGAGTTTCCGGTTGAGTTAAAAGCAGTCGTTCAGCTTGGGAAATCTGCAGATAATCAATCTCCAACTCAACTCCTCAAAGAGTTTGACAAACCCTTCATCAAAGGGGTAATTCTCCCGGGCAGCATTGTCCAGGTTCTAGAAAAACAGTCTACTCCTCAAGCTGGCATCTGGTTAGAAATGAAGGTCTGTGTAATTCCCTTACCCCAATCTGTTCCGCCTGGAACTAGCTCTACAAATCAGAGTAATGCTTTCGAAGGTAAGACCTCAAACACTCCCACCCCGGTTACAGTTGCTACTCCGGCCTCTCCTGAGGCTTCAGCATTGAATCCTCTTGATGATCCAGTAGCCGACTTACAACCTGTCCAATCCCAGAACAGCCCCCCCGCAATTCCCACATTGCAACCTGGGGATATTGGCTGGATTCGGGGTGAGGATATCCTGGGAAAACTGCAAAAAGAGGTTCAGATTGCTCCCGGACAGCGGGGTGCCTGTGAAAACTAGTCATGGGGGCTAGCAGCAATCCCCCAAACTTGATGTCCTTATGACTATCCCAGAAGTCACGATCTAGAAATTGAAGATCCCCAATTCCCTAATAAAACTCATTCCCTTTGATCAATTTACAGTTCAAACCCAGGAGTCCTTGGGTCGAGTCCGCCAACGATTAAACGCTCAGATTGAGCCGGTAAAAATCTTCAGGAATCCCTGGTCAGATAATCACCTCCTCTATGAAGGAAAACTTTCAGATCAGGGGTTTGATATTAATCGTATTATTCACAATCGCAACTCGTTTCTGCCGCGAATTCAGGGGCGGTTTGATCAGTTGCTGATAAGGGAACCGCTATTTATATTACCCTCAGCTATTGTCCTTCGGTACGCTGGTTTATTGGGTTATGGAGCTCAAGCTGGTTTGCATTATTTCTCCTGGGAGCTTTATTTGGGGATCTCTCGTGGCAAGAAGCATTGATGTTTTTTGCTGTGCCCTTGCTGGGCTTGCTGATGTTTAGCGGGTATTTCTGGATGGAGGCTCGCCGGGATAGACGGGAGATTAGCAGCGTGATTCTTGGAACCTATAGCAATCCTGTCTGAACCATAAATGTAATTTGGATCGCTTCCCTATTACGTGAGGTACAGATTTGAGAGGTGGCGGCGCGCTGCCACCTCTCGGACTCCGGCAGCATTGGAAACGCTGTATCTAGAATTCATATCCAAAAGCTAATTCTTTTTTGGCTGACTCAATTGACTTTGCCATTGAGCGATCGCGGTTTTTGCCGCTTCAGCAGACGGGGTATTTTGGGGCACAAGGGTAGCTGACTCAATGGCTTGGGTTAACCTTCCTTTCTTAGCCTGAGCTTGGGCAATTTCTAAAATGGCCCCACTCCACTGGTCAATGGATTGTTTAACTTCGGCATAGCCTGGTTGAGTAGGATCAATTGAACTGACTGCATCAATGGCACTGCGGTAGGAAGCTGGATCACCGACTTTGATCTTATCCCTGGCTACTTTTAGTTGAGCTTGATTGTTCCTCACCTGTTGTAATATCTGTTCCCATTGCTGAATTTGCAGTTGAGCCTGGTTATAAAGCGCTTGATTTTCGTTGGGCACTAGTCTGGCCGCCGCGATCGCATCTGGGTAATTACTTATTGAAGCTCGCCCTTGAGCGATGTCTAAAATCGCCTGACTCCAGCGCTCGATTTCTTGTTGAGCCGTTGCGTAAAGAGAATCAGTCTCTGGAATCTGACTGGCAACGGCGATCGCATTACTCCAGTTTGATGCAGAGCTATCCTGTAAAGCTGCCCTAGCCTGCTTGAGGATGACATCATTCTCAGGATTAGACCCCTGGGGTGTAGAGGGTTTGCCGCTCGAAGCTATAGGCGTTTGAGCCGGTTCAGGAGCAGGAGCAGGCTGCGGAACGGATGGGGATTGTGCCGTCGGCTGATTTTGAGAAACAGGTTGAGACTTTTGAGCAGAACGATTGAGCAAAATATTGCGATTGGCATAAAATACTCCAAAAAGGAGCAACAGAGCAGTTAGACCACTCCATAAAATCAACTGCTGCAAAAGGATTTGTTTGACATTGATGCTTCTGGGGTTTGCCTTGGATCTGGAGCACTAGTAGGATTTTGGGGAGTTACTCGATGGTTCGATGGCGATTCTGCAGCCCTATCCAATGTAGATTCCGGCGTAGATTGTTTTGGATGAGTAGGAGATTCAGACAATTTGACTGCTGAAGCAGTCTCAGACAGAGGTAAATCAAGTATTGCTTTGCTGTTTTCCCTGGATTGAGTAACAGATAAGACTGTAGTAGATGCAGCCTTGACTGAACCGTTTTGTTCCTGGTTTTCTAGGGATCTGACCCCATTGTGATGATTAGAATCAGGCAAAATCGACTGATTGAATTTCCTGGATGGATGCATTACCAATACTGGATCTTGCTGGGGTCTAAGATGCTGTTCAGTCAATTCCGGCAGTCGATGACTCAAAAACTGATGCAACTCTTCAACACTCTGATTTTTTCCACTTCTCAATGCTTCGAGCAATGCAGAGGTAAAAAACCCCTGACGCAACGCTGAAGTTTCCCGAGACAATTGGTCAGGGCGACAGGAAAGAATTGTAGGAATCTCTAGCTGGTTTGCCGATTCCATCGTGAGCGCTCCAACTTTCTCCCCCACTTGTCCGCCTTGGCTCCGATTGATATCCATCAAAACTAATACTGACTCAGCAGGCGATCGCTTGAAACATTCCAGTACAGATTGGGTTGAAACAGATGTTCCTGCCAGATCAGCCGATTTCCCGTCAATTGGAATCAAATAATCCTGCTGCCCATCACTCATCCCATAACCGCTGAAAAAACACCAGACAACATCTCCTGATTGAAGCAAGCTTTGACAGAGCTGATTCAAACAATCCAAAATATTCTCTCGACTGGGATATGTTGAGCCCGGAGCCGCTCCCAAAGCAGCATCAGTCAACAAAAAACATTGATCTGAAACAAATCCAGACTCAATCAGAAACTGGTACAACGCTTCCGCATCCTTTTGTGCATAGCTTAAAGGTTGCAAGAACTGATATCCGTTAATTCCGATAACAATACAAGCGTGCCTTCCCATTCGTGCCTTCCTTTCCTACATCTCACCTACATTCTGCAAAACATACCACATGCTTCATGCCAAGAGAGCCTCTGACATTAATCCCAAGATGACTCAACAGGCTTGGGCTTTGAAAAGCCTTGAACTGAAGCATTTCAAGGTCTAATATCTCTAGTCCAAAATTTTTCTAGAGAAAGGGGTTGACAGTAATGGGAGGTATGGAATAGATTAGTAAATGCGCTCGAGATACGGAGAAACGAAACGAAGCGCTCGAACCTCGAAAACAGAAGAGCTAAAAAG
>JAAURB010000063.1 GCA_012033335.1 Oscillatoriales cyanobacterium RM2_1_1 | reverse complement strand
GCTTGCAGAAGGGGGCACTGCCCCTTCAACCCCCTACATGTATCTTCTAATTAATTGTGCCTAGCCACTTACTATATCAACTGGTGTTAACCTGCAAGAATACTTCACCTAAATCATCATGGCACGGCAGCAATCTAAATCTGACTTACCCGCTAAGGTTTGTCCAGTTTGTGGTCGTCCGTTTTCCTGGCGCAAGAAGTGGTCAGACTGTTGGGAAGAGGTCAAGTATTGCTCAGAACGATGTCGCCGTCGCCGAAATCAACAGAGCGAGTCTGGATAGACCGGGTCTAAGGGTCTAAGGGGGTTCATTTTTGCTATCAAATTCTGACATTAGATTCTAGCAAATAGATTTCAGCAAAATTTCAGTTTAATCAGAAATATTGACTAAATTAAGATTAAGAACAGGTTAATTCTTTCTTAAAGTCAAGTTAATTCAGCGCAACCTGATAGGAATTCGATAGGGACTTGATTAAGTTTGTTTGCAGGGCTGATCACCATTGTTCCTCAATCCGCTAACGGTGAGCCAGACTATTAGCCAGAACCCGAGCTTTTATACCTGATTAATCTGGATAGATCCGGCGGATCGACCCCAGGGCAAGCGAAAAGAATAATTAAACCTGGTATCTCTGTTCAGGGAAAGATTCTCCGCTAGAATAACGAGTATAGGTCAATCAATAGTTGCTGAAGATTTAGAAAAGTTAGTGGGTTATCCCGCCAACTTTTAGACCAACTTTTAGAAAGGTAGATTTTAAAAAAGTATATTTATATTTTTTTGACTGAATTTACTGACTTCCCTGAAAAGCTGTACAGTATTTTTGAGACAGAAGTAGTCCAGGAACCTGGAAATGAGATTTTTAGGCTGGTCTGCAGTTCGGTTATCCCAATGCACTGCTTGTTAATTGAAATTGGTTACTATAATTTTGTGTTTGACAGGAACCGGCAAATAGAGGCCGAATAGGGCACAAGATATAGTACTTTCAGGTCAATTGTTTTACCAGGATGCATCTACTTTAAGGTATTGTTCGGTTCGATTTACTCCTAAATTACCCCTATGTTTAACCTCATGAGTTCTCCTGAGCCATCGAGCCCCATATCTTTTGATGTAACTTGCCAGAATCTCCATCTGGAATCAACCCTGGAGGATTTATGTCTACACGACTACCAAATTGATGCTAACCAGGCCGGAACCGTTCTTGCACAACTTTTCGAGCTGAAGCCATCAGCCCCGGGAGCTATTTTGATGGATCAGGACAAGTTCCTGGGGATGATCTCCCGGCGGCGATTTCTAGAGCTTTTAAGTCGTCCCTTTGGTCGAGAAGTTTTTTTGAAACGACCGCTTCATATCCTCTATTTATTTGGCCAGCGGGAACTGCTGATGTTGCCCAGGGAAATCTCAGTGGTGGCAGCGGCGGAGCAGGCGATTCAGCGTCCGGTTTCTGCCCTCTCCGAGCCGATTATAGTTCAGCTTTCTGACCAGGATTATCGATTAGTTGACGCGCAGCAGTTGTTGATTGCTCAATCCTGTATTCATCAACTAGCAACTGAACTTCTGCGTCAGCATACCCAAGCCCAGATGATTCAAACGGAAAAACTGGCTACCCTGGGTCAAATGCTAGCTGGGGTTGCCCATGATATTCGCAATCCAGTCTCCTGTATTGCAGGGAACTCAGACTTTTTAAAGAATTCCTGTCAGAATTTGACCCGTCTCATTCAGCTCTATGAAGTGGAAAACCCTGAAGCAAGCGAAAAAGTTCAAGCTTGCAAATCTGAAATTGAGTTTGAGCTATTACAAGAGGATTTTCCGAGTATTTTCAAGAGTGTTCAGGCTTCAGTCTCCCGTCTGAACAATTTGGTCGAAAGCTTGCGGGTTTTCTCTCGACCCGATACCCTCAAACGGGAGCAGACGGACATTCATGACTGTCTAGAAAACACGTTACTGATTCTCAAAAATCGGCTCAAGGATAGGGTCAAGGTCATCAAGAATTATGGCGAACTCCCGCAAATCTATGCCTATCCTAATCAGTTGAGTCAGGTATTTATGAACCTGATCATCAATGCGGTAGATGCGATCGAAGAACAGAGCAAGGAGAAGAGAAGATCTGGAAAAATCTGGATTGAAACTGAAATGCGGCCCTGCTCTCCCCAGGAACAGGTGAGTATGGAACTGATTTCCTTAGAAGAGCTTGAATCTCTGATTGAAGCTCAGTCTTCAACCCAGGAGGATGCTGAGAATGATCAGACTACAACAAGTCCGGTGGCGGAGTTGACCCAGGATGCGATCTCTTGTATTTCTGTTCGAATTCGAGATAATGGCCCGGGAATTTCTCCGGAGATTCAAGAGCAGATTTTTGAAAACTTTTTCACAACCAAGTCTGCGAGTCGCGGGACGGGATTGGGATTGGGAATCAGCCATCAAATCATCACCGAAAAACATCGAGGTCGAATCAATCTCAAGTCTAAGCCGGGAAAGGGCGCTGAATTTGAGATCCTGCTGCCCTTGTTTTATAACTAGTATTTTATAACTAGTATTTTATAACTAGTATTTTATAACTAGGGATTCTGCAACTTGTAAGTTTATAACTTGCAAGTCTATAACTTGTAAGTTGACTCCCGGGTTTAGAATGGTTGCACTCGCGATGGTCGGGATAGGGCTGATCAACTGAGTTTTGATTCTGATCAACTCAAGGGATTGAAAAGTCATAGTAAGTTTCTTGATGGTTTTATATTAATGACTTGACAATAACCTGAATAAAACCAAGCGGCTTCTGCCAGAAGCAACCTCATAGCTTTGAGGAATAACTGTCCAGAATTGAAACTATGATTGAATAATTTTTTGATGTTTTTGATGTTTTCTAAGCAGCAAATTGTCCAACCCTGCTTTACAGATTTGACTAAAAAGCTGTATAATACTTTTTATATAGCATTTTGTATAATCCTGTCTTACGAAATCCATAAAAGCTTGTAGTACAGATTAAGAGCCTCAGTCTGCATTTATAACTCAGAAAGGATTGTTGCATAGCGATTCTATCTCATTCATGAAAAAATTAGAGAGGGGTTTGGAAACGAAGTCCCCAATGAGGGGGCAACTCCCCTTCACGCCATTTTCACAAATTGTTTATGATTGCTATGTGTAAGATAAATGTAGTTAGTTTGACTGTTCGAAGATTAAGATCTCTAGTTCAGGGAATCAAGATACGAACCATCTAGCGATCTCTGATGTGCATCATCAATATTGAGATGGGATCGCTGTCAACTTAAACCCATTTGTAGTTAACCCTTGAGCAACGATTGATATGATCGATTTTACCAGTCTCTCCGAGTCCTTGATCCCCTCCTGCTGCCCAACTGCGCTCCAGAACTTCCATTTAGAATCCATCCTTCAGGATATCTGCTCCCATGAATGTCAGATCGATGTAACTCGGTCGGCAACAGATCTGGCGCAATTATTTGAGCGCAATCCATCAGCCCCCGGAGTTATTTTGATAGATCAGGGGGAGTTTCTGGGTATGCTCTCCCGGCGGCGATTTCTCGAACTTTTGAGTCGCCCCTTTGGTCGAGGTTTATTTTTGCAGCGATCGCTCCATGTCCTCTATCAATTTTCCCAGAAGGATTTGCTGATGTTCCCGGGGACAGCTTTAGTCTTGGATGCTGCTTTAGAAGTGATTCGGCGACCGGCCTCAGGGTTTTCTGAACCGGTCGTAGTCCAATTTTCGGATCACGATTATCGCTTGATTCATACCCAGGAAATCCTGATTGCTCATGCTTGCATCCACAGTCTCGCCATCAAGCTCCTGCAAGCTCGTACCCGAGACCAACTGATTCAAACGGAAAAATTGGCTACCCTGGGTCAAATGCTGGCTGGAGTCGCCCATGATATTCGTAATCCAATTGCTTGTATTGCGGGCAACGCCGGCTTTTTAGAAAATGCCTATCAGGAATTGACTCACCTGATGCAGATTTACGAAACCGAATACCCTAAAGCCAGTGAAAAAGTGCAAGCCTATAAGTCTGAGATCGAGTTTGAGCTATTGCAGGAGGACTTTCCTGACATCTTCAAGAGTGTTCAGACCTCTATCTCCCAGCTCAACCATCTGGTCGGAAGTCTGCGGGTTTTCTCGCGCCCCGATACCCTCAAACGGGAGCTAATGGACATTCATGAATGTCTAGACAATACCTTGCTGATTCTCAAGAATCGTCTGAAGGATAAAGTCAAAGTCGTTAAAATCTATGGCCAACTGCCTAAAATTCAGGTCTATCCCAATCAATTAAGTCAGGTGTTTATGAACCTGATTGTTAATGCGGTAGATGCGATCGAAGAACAGGGTAAGGGTAAGGGTAAGAAAAAACCTGGAAAAATTTGGATCAAAACGGAGATACGACATTGTTCTGCTTCAGAACAGGTCAAGATGAAAATGCTCTCTTCAGAACAGTTTGAGTCTCTGCTCGACATTCAAGCCGCAGACCAACTCGAAGAAAATATTGAGACTCTCGATTGGCTGGAAGCAGAGCTACCTGAGGATTCGAGCTGCTGTATTTCAATCCAAATTCGAGACAACGGGCCTGGTATTCCAATCGAGATTCAAAATCGAATTTTTGAAAACTTTTTCACAACCAAATCCGCCAGTCGGGGGACAGGATTGGGCTTGGGAATCAGTCATCAAATCATTACGGAAAAGCACAGAGGATACATCAACCTGGAGTCTGAGGTGGGAAAAGGAACCGCATTTGAGATTCTGCTGCCCGTTATAAATGCTAGCGTTCAGCAAGGTTGCAGCTAGATTTTAGCGTTCAAGATCTTGAATACCCAAGCTGAATACCCAAGCTGAATGGCCAAACTATTGCTGAACCGGTTGATGACTGGAGCGAGTTCAGGGCATTGAGCTGCCATCAAATATAAAAAGAAAATACATAAAGCGCTCTGCAATCCCGTAAGGTACAGTATGGGAGTTGATATGGGGTGTGCTCCCAACTTTTCAAATCCCCGCTTCATCCAATCATAGATTTTCATCCAATCACAGGTTTTGAAGTGACCCAAATCACGATTCAGGAATTAAACCAACAGGCAGAAACCCAGATCGCAGCGGAGAACTGGACGGGGGCGATCGCCCTGTTGGAAAAAATCATTGAACTTGATCCCAACGGGGTTCACGCCTATCAAAAACTCGGTCATCTTTTCCTGAAAACTCAACAGTTTGAACAGGCCGTTCAAGCCTGCCAGATAGCGATTCGACTCGATCCTAGCTTTTTCTGGTCTTACAACCATTTGGGGTCAGCTCTCAGTCAGCTCCACCGCTGGGAAGCCGCCGTTGAAACTTACCATCGGGCCCTAGAAATCAAATCGGATTTCTTCTGGACTTACCATCATCTGGGGGAATGTTTACTCAAGCTGCAACGGTGGGCAGCCGTCGATCAAGTCTACACCCAGGCTAGCCCCTTAAACGCCGATTTTTTCTGGATGTATGAGAATTGGGGACAGGCCCTAACCCAGCTCAAGTATTGGGAAAAAGCAGAAAAAATTTACCGCAAAGCGATTGATCTACAGCCTGATTCTGGCTCATCTTACTATCATTTAGGAAATGTCTTGACTCGCTTACAACGGTGGCAGGATGCTGTAGATTGCTTTCAACAGGTGCTAAAAATTCAAGCCGATTTTCCCCAGGTTCAGCAAAACCTGGAGAATGCTCAACGGGTGGTTCAGGCCCTTGAAAAACAGCAGGAACAGTCCACCGCTGATCAGTTGAATCCAATTGACTGGCTGAAATATTATCCGATTTGGGGAGAATCACCCACTTATATGATTCATAAAGCCGCTCCACCCCAGTTTGATCCCCGAACGCAAACGTGGAATTTTCTAGTTCCACCTCAACATTTACGCTTTGTTTTTGATCAGAGTCAAGCCTCCTACTTACACAGTGGCAAAGTCCAAATTGCCACCCTATTAGAAACCTTGCAACAATCCGGAGTGCCTTTAAAATCAGGCGATCGGGTTTTAGATTTTGGCTGTGCGGCGGGGAGAATGATCCGGGAATTGGCAAAATTTGCCAGAATTTGTGAGATTTGGGGGGTGGATATTAGTGGGGATTGTATTGCCTGGTGCAAGCAAAATTTAACCCCTCCCTTTCATTTTTTGACCGGAACAACCCTACCCCATTTACCCTTTGAGGATCGCTATTTTGATTTGATCTATGCCGGTTCAGTCTTTACTCACATTGATGATCTGGCCGATGCCTGGTTTCTAGAACTGCGGCGGATATTGAAACCCGGAGGAGTGGCTTATGTCACCATTCAAGAGCAACACCTGATTGAAAAAATTCAGAGGTTTTATCAAGACTGGCTCCCCCAGAATAATATCTGGTCAAAGGCTCATAAAGTAGAATGTATAGAGAAATATGCCGCCTATTCCCAGGCTGATTTTGCCATGTTTTCCCTGGGTCGAGAAACGCGATCGCTGGTTTTTTATGACTTGGATTATTTCTGTCAGCAACGTCAACCCTTTTTTAAAGTCTTAGGGATTAAAAAAGAAGCTTATTACTGGCAAACTGCGATATTATTGCAGCGACTTTAGTGAAGTATTTACAGGGATTTTAACCGTGTCCACTCCGATAATTCAACAGCATTAGCAACGCTGTGACTGGGCTTTAACTGGTCTTTTTATTGGGCTTTAACTGAGGCTTGAATCAAGCTTCTAATCAAGCCTGATCGAGAAAATTGGCCAGCCAATCTTTGACATGATGGGTCGCCCGACAATCATCTTCGTTGTAGCGCAAAATCGTTTCTAATACAGTGCGATCGCCGGTTTTGAGCCACTGTTCATACCAGTAGACACATTGGGCACCATTGGCATTAGCGTTGCGCCATTCAAACCCCATCCATCGGGCAATGGGTTTCAAGGCATAACTTTCGACGGGAAGGGTTACCGTTTGAGTGACTTTTTGATGAATATCTACCAGGCGTTTGATCAGGGGTTGCCAGAGGTAACGGGGAGTCTGATAGGTTTTAGCTAATCGTTGAATGGTTTTCAATTCATAATCGCAAAAGTGATAAATTGGGGCGATTGGATAGGCCCAGACCAGTTCAAGAAATTGCTGCCAGGCTATTAATTCTGATTCTGGAGATTCTGCTAAAAAACCATAAAATTCCTGGGTATTGGAGCGTTTGTCCACCACTAAAACCCCATGCAAATAATCCAGGTGTAATTCCGGTTGGGCCTCAATATCAAAATACAATTCAACTGGGGCTTGATAGAGAATATCCTGAAGTGTGGTTCCATGAATCGAAGGGGAATTCTGGCCATTTTTATGGATATTACTATCCCTGCTACTAACGTAATTAGCAACAATTGACCCCGGTTGCACCGTCGATCCATTTGCAGCGTCAATCCTTGTTGCTGGATCAGTTTCCGTGATAGTTGCGGCCATCGTTCTCCTTACAGACCATCGCAGTACCGCTTGATTGTGCCAGACGGCTTGGGCCTGCTGGATCACCTGCAATCCGCTGCCATCAGAGAATTCCGGATAGGGCTCCAGCACATCCGGTGTGATCTGCGCTAGGGCCTCAACGCTTAAGAGATTGAGTTCCTGGAGACAGAGATAACGACTGGGGGTAACTCCGGGCAACAGGGATAAATGATGTTGGGATTGGGCCACCTGATAACAACTCTGATGCCACTGGCATAGGCTGCATTTCTGGCGAGCAATGAACACCTCCGGTTCCTGCTGGGATTGCAGCATCTCAATATAGTCTGCCAAAATCTGCCGCATCTGATCAATCCGCTGGCTGAGGTTGACTCCGTAGGCTCCTTTTTCCCGCAGGATCAGCCAGGAAACATCGGGTTGACTCCCCTGCACCAAGGCCAAAACCTGGGCATGAAAAGCCACAACCATCTGATAGTCGAGCTTGGGGCGCTTGCCTAAACGAATATCCGTCGGCACATATATCCAATCCCCGAAATTTGAGTAGCCGGGCTGCTTCACCAGGAGATCCGGATAGCTCACCAGGGTAATATTTGGGGCGGGGGGCAGCCATCGCACCTGCTGTAACTGTTCCGGCAGGACGGCCAGTACTCCTTTGGCAATTTTTTCAACCCCCTGCTGCATCAATTCCAGGGTAGCCTGGGCTGCCGCACTCCAGTCCCTTGCCGGGTAGTCTGGTTTCTGATAGGTTTGAGTTTCCAGGACACGTTGCTGAAAGTTGGCGCTATCCTGCATCAACTTCATCAAGAAGTCACTGGGAGCTTCCTTCTGACTTGAATCTCCGTAGATATCTAAAAAGGCACGGCGATCGCAACGTTGATAAAACAAAAGTTGCTGGTCAGTGATTAACATTTATGAGACAACATTGATATCTAACTCCATATTCCCCGAAACTATTCCCCGCAATTCATCTGCAATGACCCAACTGACCCTAGAATCCCATCGGCAACAGTTTCCAGCTTTGACCAGAAAAGCCTATTTCAATTATGGCGGACAAGGGCCCCTGTCTCAGGTTGCTCTGGACTCTATTTGTAAATTTTATACTGCAATTCAAGAAAAAGGGCCGTTCTCTCTAGCCGTAGGCGGTTGGTTAAAACAGGAATCTCAGGCCACCCGAGGGGTTCTGGCTTCGGAGCTAGGGGTTGCTCCTGAAACCCTGACATTTACTGAAGATGTCACCGTGGGCTGCAACATTGCCCTCTGGGGCATTGACTGGCAAATCGGGGATCATATCCTGTTGTCTGACTGTGAACATCCCGGTATTGTTGCGGCGATTCAGGAATTGCAGCGACGATTTCAGCTTGAGGTTTCGGTCTGTCCCCTATTGGCAACCCTGAACCAGGGCAATCCGGTGGATGTGATAGCTGAATATCTCCGGCCCCGCACCCGCTTAGTAGTCATCAGTCATATCCTCTGGAATACTGGCCAGGTATTGCCCCTGGCTGAAATCATCCAACTCTGTCACTATCAACCGGGCGGAACTGTGCGAGTACTGGTGGACGCGGCTCAATCCGTGGGGGTTTTGCCCCTGAATCTGGCAGCGCTTGAGGTGGATTTTTATGCATTTACCGGTCACAAGTGGCTTTGTGGCCCAGAGGGCCTAGGGGGTCTCTATATTAGCCCCGAAGCCCGATCCGAACTCTCTCCCACTTTTATCGGCTGGCGCGGCATTAGGACGGATAAAACCGGGCAACCTACGGGCTGGAAGCCTGATGGACAACGCTATGAAATTGCCACTTCCGCCTATCCACTCTCCGGGGGACTGCGAGAGGCGATCGCCCTGCAAAATCAATGGGGCACTGCCAATCAACGGTATCAGCGCATCTGTCACCTGAGTACAAAGCTGTGGCAAGCCTTGGGTCAGATTCCCTCCGTCCAATGTCTCCATGCCCATCCTCCGGCAGCCGGTCTGGTTTCATTTCAGTTGACCCAGGGAATGCCCCACAGCGAGGCGGTTCAATCCCTAGAAACCCAGGGCATTTATGTCCGTACAATTGTGTATCCTGACTGTATCCGGGCCTGTGTCCATTACCTGACCACTGAAGCTGAAGTGGGAGACCTGGTCAATGCGATTGCCCGGTTATAGACCTCAAACCATGTTTGGCTGCGATCCTAAGGTTCTTGCATAGAGTTCTTACATAATTTTTTGTTATTTTTGTGTAATGCTCGGGGGCAGGGTTTCCTCCCCCTGACTAACCTCCAGGATCGAGGAGTCTGTCCGGCAAACCCCTGAGTACCCGTTCAAATGGAGCCCGGTCATTTAACAATCGCACCAGAACCAGCGCTCCCTGAATCTGAATAATGGCATCCTGAGCATTTTGATCGGCGACTTCCGAGGAGAGCCCCGCTGCCATGAGAACTTCACTCAAGGCTTGAATCCAGTCCTGAACGGCCCGCTGAACTTGAGGATGAAATAGGTCGTCAGCCGCCCCGGCAGAAAAAATAGCCAGCAGGCAGGATACCTCACCTTGCTGATAAAACTGACTTAAACTCTGAACCATCCCCTCCAGCCGTTCCCAGGGTTTTGCTGGGGTTCGTAGGGGCTTCAAGACCATTTCAGAAAATACCTGGTGGGTGTGCTCTAACACTGCTGCTGCCATTTCTTCCTTACCCTTGGGGAAGTAGTGATACAGGCTAGCTTTTCCTAACCCTGTGGCCTGGGAGAGGCGAGATAGGGTAGCCCCTTCGTAGCCATATCGGCGAAAAATTGGTGTAATCTGGGCGATCGCTTCTGCTCTTGACAATTCTGATTAATCTAAACTCCAGCTCTTGACATTGTACCAATCATTCGGTACAGTTTTTGTACTGAACGTTCGGTACAAAGTTTACAAGTCAGAACTCAACTCATCACCCAAGCTATGCTGAAACTTTATGACCACAGGCTTTCTGGAAATTGTTATAAAGTCCGGTTACTACTGTCCTTTTTGCAGCTTGAGTATGAATCTGTCTTAGTTGATCTGCTCAAAGGCGAACATCGTTCCCCAGAATTTCTCCAGATAAATGCCTTTGGTCAGGTTCCAGTCCTGACAGATGGAGAGCAAGTGATTCAGGATGCTCAAGGGATTCTGGTCTATCTGGCGCGGCAATTTGGGGATGAAACCTGGTTGCCCCTGGCACCAGAACCCATGAGTCGGGTCATGCGTTGGCTGTCTACCGCGGCTGGGGAAATTCGTCAGGGGCCAGAATCTGCTCGGCTTTATCACTTGTTTAAAATTCAAACCATTAATATCGAAGTAGCCACCCAAAAGTCCGAGAATATTCTGCGGATCATGGATGACCATTTGACTCACCAGGATTGGTTGGGGTTAGATCACCCCACAATTGGGGATGTGGCTTGCTTCCCCTATGTGGCCCTTGCTGGCGATGGCCAGATTTCTCTGGATTCCTATCCTCAGGTAAGAGGCTGGATTGAACGGGTGAAACAACTGCCGAACTTTACAGGGATGGCTGGAATTGAGTAAAACCTCAGGAATCGATCCTAAAATTCACGGTAGCTTAGGAGACTGTCATGGTTCGCAAGTTTACAGAAATTGCCTTTACTCCGGCAGTAGTTGCCCTTCAGGAGCGCTATGGTTCCCGGGAAATGTATCAACGGTTAGCTGAAAAAGGGCCAGAAAACGATACCCTAATTCCCAGAGTTGCAGAGTTTATTCAAGCTCGGGAGAGTTTCTATCTAGGAACGGTGGGAGAAACCGGTTGGCCCTATATTCAGTTTCGTGGGGGGCCCGTGGGGTTTTTGAAAATTCTAGATGACAAAACCCTGGGGTTTGCGGATTTTGCTGGGAATTGTCAATATCTTACCCTGGGACACTTGTCCGTGGAAGCTCGAGTGTTTCTATTTTTGATGGATTATAGGAACCAGCGACGGTTAAAAATTTGGGGTCGAGCCCGAACCGTGGAGGATGACCCAGAACTTTTAAGCCAATTGGTCGATCCAAGCTACCCTGCCACCCCAGAACGGGGGATTATCATTACTGTTGAGGCCTGGGATTGGAATTGTCCCCAGCATATTCCGATCCGCTATTCAGAGGCCGAAGTGGAGGCTATGATTACCCCTTTACAAGCTCGAATTCAAGAATTGGAGGCTCAGCTCGGGCAGGAATCTGATCAAGTAGGAATCCATTCCAGATCCTAAAGTCAATAGAGGGAAACAGCCGTCTCGGCTGTTTCCCTGGGGATCAGATGCCTGGGCTACAGGTTTTTCAGATTATTCGATTTATTCGATACTTGCTGTATTTCGTTTGAGATATTCAAATACACTTTTGTCGCCAACATCCGCAGGAATAGCCTGAAAACCCTTGCGGATGGCAAAAATCACAAACTGAATTGCCCAGAAAAATAATAGAAATTTCTGGTTCATGACTGACCAGATCCCGGCAATATGACCCAGAAGAAATATAGGCACCAGAGGAGTCAACAGTTTGGTTTCCATGCGATTGAAACAAAATGCCTCTTTGAAATAAATTCCAGTCAGGGCCGCAAATACAAACCCTACACCGACCAAGGTAGTGGGGTGATGGTAGATACTCAGGGCTAGGGGTTCAGGGTATTGCCATGCCACTATTGCGGAGGCGATTCCCCCCGCCAGCCAGAATAGCTGCAAAGTCCGATGCAATACAGAAAGATAGATATGGATTGTGAATAAACTCACCCCGAGAGCCAGCCAGAAGACTCCATAGATCCAGGTGAGACTGTGGAGAACAGTTGGGTTTTCTCCCTGCCAAAGGACAAGCCCACTACCCAGAGCAAAGCAGAGGGCCCCTATCATCAAGCCAACTCGATAAATCAGGACTCCTGTACGGTCTTCTGAGTCAATGACATATTCGCCAAATTGACCCTGGTAAACCTCTAGCGGACTCGAGGGTGAATTTTGAATCATGATTTTCTCCAATTTAGAATCTACTTCAGAATCTACTTCCCACCCTTGAATATGATAGTGCCGGTTGGAGTATAGAGTTCATACCAGGAAACAGGGGACATTGGGCTGCTTCAAACTATAGTCATACTCCTGCTGTTCACAGGTTCCATCCAGGTGTGTGAACCTCAGCCGAATTCTCCTGACCTTGTAAACTGCTTGATCTGGACAAAAAATAACCCAGGTTTCCCGCTCCACTACCCCCACAGCAGGGTCACAGTATTGCAGTTTGTGAGTAATGTTCCAGTTGGTCTCACGGTGATAATAGCGCTGATCCACGTTGGGAATATGACCGAAACTGTAGAACGGATTCCGTTTAAAATAGCTTACTCCAGTTCCGATGAAAACACGATCATGTTGGGTAAAATAATCAGTCAAAACTTCCAGGGTAGTAATCCAGGACTGTTTTAATCTAAAGTCCAAAACATGCCCCAACTCCCTCATGACTGATTTCAGATAGGCTGTTGTGATGTCATCGGGGTGACAGGTCAAAAGTTGGGCAATTTGCTGTTTGATGTTGCGGAGAGACATTTAGATGGATCTTGAGGGAAAAATTACAGATTGAAATCTGGGCAGATTTATCGGCTTTAATATCAGTCAATCGACTCAATAAACCATTAAGAAACCATTAAGTAGCTTGAGGTAATTAATTAATTAGAATATTAATGGGGGGTGAAGGGGGTAATACCCCAGACCCCCTGCCATTTAACAATGAATTAAAATTACAGCCACCTCTTACTGAGTTGATTTTATCAACAAAAAATATTTTAGTCGATCCTATTCTTCCCGGCCTAACCAACGCTCAAGATGATTGGTCATCTGACAATACAGGCCAAACTGAACGCTTAGCCAGGAGACTCACAGATCGATACTCTGCAATAGCCGCTCGTCCCTCTAGAAGCTTGCAACTAGCCCGTCAATGTCTAGACTTCCTAGTGGTAAAGCCAGAGTTGTAAACAACAGTGCGTTCGCAAAGGAATCAGAAAGTGAGATGGTTTACCCCTGTGTGGCCCAGAGCCTCTTTGATCCTGATATCTGAAGTTGATAACCCCCGAACTATGGATCTGAACCCTGGAAAAGCATGTCATCAGACTATGACACATGTTTGAACACATCTGAAATTTTCCTGGATCGGTAGAATCCCTACGAAGTCGAAGTATTAGCCTTACTATTGCTCAAGTTGAATCTGTTATTTACCTTCACTTAACCCAATGTCATTCGAGTCTGTGATAAATATTACTTCAGGTGAATTCAGTCCATCATCTAAAACTTCTACAGGTATTGAACAATGAATGAATCTCAATCTGCTGCTAACCAAATCGTCCTTGGCAATGTTGATGCTTTGAGCTTTGATAGCTTTCCTCGCGATTCTCGGATGGATATTGTTTGTGTAACTCCAGTTCGCACAATCGTCAGACGGGAAGAGGAAGTTGTTTTGATTCGTAAGGTCAGAAAGGTCGAGGAAGTTGATGCTAGCCCAGCATGTCCTGTAAATACTACTCAAATTTCTGCCCAAGGTTAAGTTTTAATTGAACTAGTTCTGGCAAGACTAGCTAATTTGATCTAGTCTTGCCCTTGGTCTATTTGTTATCGATTTAATCTTAATTGAATCTAAGTTTGGCATTATACTTGCCTTCCTTCTATAGCCGTTGTGCTTGAGAACCGAATCATCACGAATTGACCCGGTTAGCACTGCAGGAGCAATAATCGCAAAAGTAATGATCAGATTAAAGGAAAATCCCAGTTTCATCAGACGTTGAGAATTTTTGCTCCATTTTCAATTTCAAATGCCGTCTTTGTACTAAAACAGCAGTAGGTTTAGTCTTGTTTGTGGATGTAGTTGTTGCAGTCATTGTTCTATTTACTTTGCTCTTTGTCTTCGTATCGTCCCCTGATTATCAGGAAGTAGAGGATGGTGATGCCCAAGATAAAAAGGATGATGATTTGAGTCAAGCTAATTATGAATTAACTACTTTTCTAGTGGAAAAAGTAGAGGATATTGATATCAAAGGTAAAGAGGATTCTGACTCAAATCAATCTAGCCCGCAATTGACTGTCTTACTATCAGATGATTTCTCAGTAGCGACTCAGTCCATAGATCAACAGCTTTCTATTCGAACTGAGCTTCAGCCTGAACTTCAGAATAAGATTCAAATTGAACCTCAAATCGCTAACGCGATAGAAATTGATGATTCCTATGGAGATTATTACAGTCAGGGAAATGATTGTTATCTCCAGCAGAATTATCGCGGGGCTGTTGGCTTTTATACTCAGGCTATTCAACTCAACCCAGCCTTATCTTCTGCGTTCAACAACCGTGGAAATGCATTGTATAACTTGGGACAATACCAGGAAGCTGTTGTTGAATATACTCAAGCTATTCAGCTTACCTCCGACCCGATTAAAGCTTATTATAATCGGGGAAATGCCCATCGAGCCTTAGCCAACTATTCAGAGGCCATTGCCGATTATACGCAAGCCATTGCTTTCAATCCCGCTTATGCCGAAGCCTACAATAATCGAGGCACAGCAGCCTATGCTCTAGGTCAAAATCAAGCTGCTCTGGAAGATTACAATCAGGCCATTACTATTAATCCAAATTATGCTGAAGCCTATAATAATCGGGGCAGTATTTTTTATGATTCTAAAAATTATCTAGAGGCTTTAGCAGACTATGATCAAGCCATTCTAGTTAATCCTGATGATGCTCAGGCCCACAATAACAGGGGCAATGTTTATTACGATCAACAAGATTATGAACAGGCTTTGACCAGTTATCAAGCCGCGATCGCCCGCAGCTCAGATTATGCTGAAGCCTATTACAATCGGGGACTGGTTTATCGAAAGCTCCACGAATCCGAGCAAGCCATTCTAGATTTTAATCATGCTCTGGAATTGGCTCGAAAACAGGAAAATCTGGAGTTGTATAATCGGCTTCAGCAAATGGTTCGGTAGATGGATTTTCAGGTTGTCTGATAAGGTTTTGATAAGATTTTGATGGATTAACCCCAGGAAGTAGACAGAGATAAATAAATCAGTCATTCTATTCACTAGTACTTGTAAACCGTTCACGTCAACTGCTGTAAACCCAAGTCCAAAAAGGAGCCAACACAATGAGTTCAATGAATGTGAGAGAGCTAAAAATTCATGGCAAGGATACATGTTATGTAATTCCTGATCAGTCATCCAATGACAACGTTTATCATTTCTCAGAGCAGGAAACAATGCCAACTTTAGAGCAAAAAATTTCCCGCTCCCAGGTTTTAGATGGGGGCAGATACAGAATCAAGCTTGAGAGTGGTTGGTACAATTTTCAAAACACTCTGGAAAATGCCCAGGTTCAAGGTGAGCCCCTGGTTGTAATCTGGATTTTTGGTCATGAAGGTAATCCTTTTATAAATCTCAATACGGGTCGCGAAATTGGTACAACCTGGACAACTCTGAATGGGCTGAATGATGCTCTGGAAATCGAAGTGAAATCAGGTCAGCTAGCCACTGTATGTGCGCTCTTTTTGGACGTTGAAGGTCAGGCTAGTTCAGGGGGCGAGGTTCAGTTGTCGATTACAGATTTGTCCTCAGACAATCAAAAAATTCTCAATATCAAGAGTCAAGAAAACTGCTGGATGCTGAAGGCCAATCGGCTAGAGGCAATCAAAAAACCTGGCTACAACTTCATTGAGCTAGAGCCAGGAGATTATGAGATTACTATTAAAAGTGGCCAGATTAGTTACTGGCAATTGGAGAAGAAATTTGAACTGGAGCCCTGGGCCCTTATCTGGTTCAAGGGTGGCAAAGTGATGCCAAGGTATCCTATTCAAAAGCTAGAAAATGCGGTTTCTGAAAGCTGGTGTTCATTGAATGGATATCAAGAGAAGCTAACCCTTAAAGTCAGTCAGAAAACGACACTTTTTGGGCTTTTCTTCGATACACTCGATAACGATAACGAGGGAGAAATTGTTTTATCCATTACCCCCGTTGACCTAGAAGATAGCCGCTACGCTAACAAAAACTATGATTGGGCGAGGGTCACCTCTAGTGGTGCAAGCGTCTCTCCCGGTGGTTGGGGTTCAGGTTATGCAGGGGCAGGGGTCATTCCCAGCAGTTCAGGTTCCCCAGCAATGGGTACAACTTCAGGTGTTGCGGATTATGCGGGGGCAGGGGTCATTTCTGGCCGTTCAGGTTCCCCGGCAATGGGCACAACTTCAGGCGTTGCGGATTATGCGGGGGCAGGGGCAACTGCAGGGAGTTCAGAACGGGGTAAGGTCAATGTCAATGTTGAGACCGGGAATGTTGAGACAGGAAATTCGGGAACAACTGACCCATCTGTTTTACCAGCTTGGTATACTGACGATCTCTGGGCCCTCAATCGCGACCAGGATGTTGTTTGTGTGACTCCAGTTCGGACTATTGTGCGGCGGGAAGAGGAGATTCTGCTGATTCGAAGAATCCGCAAGGTTGAGGAGATTGATGCAACCCTATCCTGTCCAATCAATACCACTCAAATTTCTCCTGTTCAACAGCAGGAATAAGAGCCCAAAGGGATTGGGGTGGGGAGTTTCTGCCCCAATTGCCAGGTCAATGATTAACCAATGAGATGATAGCGCGGTACCCCAACACCTCCCAAAACCCCCTTCCAATCATGGAAGGGGGTCTGGGACTTTGTCCCCAAGAAGGGGGCACCGCCCTATCAATCTTCTAATTAATTGCGTCAAGCTACTTAATGAGTAGTAATCATCAGTAGTAATCATCAGTAATAAAATGGCAGTTAAGCAACAGTTTTCTAGTTTAGAAGACCTGATTAATCATTCAACTACCCCCGTTTTAGTTTGTTTTTATGCGAATTGGTGTAGCTCTAGTCAGACATTCTCACCGATTCTAGAACAGGTTAAGCAGCGGATGCAGCACCAGCTCCAGGTGATCAAGGTTAACGCTGACAAGTATCCTCAGTTGCTCATACGTCATGAGATTAAAGTTTTACCCACTTCTCTTTTATTTATTGATCGGGAGCTGGCTGCTCGGATTAGAGGCGTGATGAAAACCCCCGAACTCATTCAGTATGTCCAGAAATTCCTGGTTTGAATTCTAAGATAGAACGAATAGGGCCTTTGCCCCCTGATCCTGAAGCTCAGGGCTTTTGTATCCTGATCTCAATCCCCCGATCTACCTGATCATAGAGAGCGTTTAAAGTTGAAGTATTATTCAGCACAAGATCGGCCCGGGAACACTTTTCCGCCAGGGGCATCTGGCTACTAATCCGAGCCTGAGCCTGGTCTGGAGTTAGGTGGGTTGGCTGCCGTTGTAGGAGTCGCTGCAATTGCTGATCGGGAGAACAATACACCACCCAGATTTCCGTTACCAGATTACTCATCCGGGCTTCAAACAACAGTGGAATTGCCAGTACCGCCGTCAGCCGTGAATTAGCAGGGGCTTGAGCTTGCAGCAACTTGATATTCTGCTGAAATCGCCGCCGGACTATGGGATGAATTTGTTGCTCAACCCATTGACGCTCAGGGGCTTGAGCAAAAATGATCTCCCCTAACTGCGACCGATTCAGGGTCAGATCCAGATTTAAAATCCCTGAACCGTAGCGATCAACTAGGGCAGTCAATCCGGGGGAGCCTGGTTGCACCGCTTCGCAGGCGTATAGATCCGCATCCCAAACCGGGAGACCATATTTCTGATATAAGTAATTTGAAACAGTGGTTTTTCCGGTGGCAATGCCACCTGTCAGGCCGATCAAACGGAGCATTGATGAGTTTGAGGGAGAATTGCAGGTGAAAATCCAGATGAGAATCCAGATGAGAATTCTTTCATCTTGCATCCCATCCCCTATCAATTGTATCAACCCTTGCTAGACTGGAACCGAGAGGATTTCTGGAGAATTGAAGATGTCACCATCGAGAATTTTACGCTCAATTCTGCTCTCAATTCCTCTGGGACAAATCTGGGTCTTGATCCCTCCGTTGCAATTTCCCCCAGAACCCGGTTTTGAATTTCTCGCACTCTCTAACCGGGCGATCGCCCAACCGATTACGCCACAGCCCAACAGCACCAACACTACAACCCAGCAAGTTGGCAATCAAATTAATATTACTGGGGGCAGAACCTCCGGAGACGGAGCCAATCTGTTCCACAGTTTTACCCAGTTCAATGTCGAAACCGGCCAGGTTGCTAACTTTCTGACCCACGATTCTATTCAAAATATTCTCTCCCGGGTAGTTGGCGGCGACGTTTCCCGGATTGATGGACTGATTCAGGTATTGGGGAGTAATGCCAATCTGTTTTTACTGAATCCTGCTGGGATAATTTTCGGCCCCAACGCCAGCTTGAATGTTCCTGCCGCCTTTACCGTCACCACGGCCACGGGGATTGGGTTCGATTCTGGCTGGTTCAATGCCCTCGGATCCAATGACTACACCGCCCTGGTGGGCAGTCCCAATGCTTTTGCCTTCGCCCCGGCGGAACCTGGAAGCATTGTTAATGCCGGTCGCCTAGAGGTACAACCGGGTAAAAGTCTTACCCTGTTGGGGGGAACCGTGGTCAATACCGGTGAATTAACTGCACCGGGGGGCACGATTACAATTGCGGCGGTTCCAGGGGAGAGCCGGGTGCGGATTAGTCAGGTAGGACATTTATTAAATCTGGACATTGAACCCCTGGGTTCAGGATTCGGGGTTGATTTTGCCTCCCTGGCCCTGCCAGAACTCTTAACTGGGGCCGGGGGGGCTTCGGCTACAGGGGTTGAGGTGTTGCCGGATGGAACCGTGCAATTGGTTGCCCCTGAAGGCGTTTCTGCGCCGATCCAGGTGACATCTGGCACAGCATTAGTGGCGGGAAAGATTAATGCTTCAGGGTCAACACCCCCTCAAGTTAACATTCTGGGAGATCAAATTGGGTTAGTTGGGGCTGCCATAGATGTTTCCGGGTTGAATCGGGGAGGAACTTTGCGGATTGGTGGGGATTATCGTGGGGCTAGAATCTTACCAACTGCTACTCAAACCGTCATTGATCGCAATACCATTTTGACGGCTGATGCTCTGGGCTCAGGGGATGGTGGTGAGATTATTATCTGGTCGGAGGCAATGACCCGGTTTTCTGGGCAAATTCAAGCGCGGGGCATCAATGGTGGATTTGCCGAAATTTCCAGTCGGGGCAGCCTGGAAGTTGAAGGTCAAGTTGATTTAAGTGGCAGCAATGGCACGATGGGCACCCTCCTACTCGATCCAGAAAACATCACCATCGTTGATGTGGGGGAATCCCTGCCGAGTCAGGATAGCTTTTTTGATAATTCAATTCTGGCGGGGGAGGAACCCAGGGAGGTCACCCTGTCTGAAAGTACCCTGGAGAACCTGGCAGAGTCAGCCGATGTAATTCTGGAAGCCCAGGACAATATTCAGATTAATGACCTGACGGACAATGAATTGAACCTCCGGGTGACATCGGGAACAGTCAGCTTTCGAGCTGATGTGGATGGAGATGGTCAGGGAGCCTTCACCATGGATCCGGGAGATACCCTACGGACTCAAGGGGGAGCGATTACGATTACGGCGGCTGAAATTGAGGCGGGCAATATTTTTACCGAGGGGGGTAGCATCACACTCACAGCCAATAGCAGCAATCTGACCACGGGGGTTCTCTCAACCGCCAATGATAATGGCAATGGCGGGGATGTGGCCCTGATAACTCCTAATGACCTCTCGACCGAGACAATTCTCACCAATGGCGTGAACCGCAGCGGCGATCTCAATCTCTCCGCTGGCGGTGAAATTCTCACCGCAGAGCTTTCAACCCAGGGGACTGGAGTGAATGGAACTGGCGGAACGGTGAACCTGCTAGGGGGAGCAAACTTGACCGTTGATCGGATCAATACCTCGGGCGGGGCTGAAGCTGGGGATGTTTCCTTGGTTAGTCTGGCGGGTAGTATTACCCTGGTTGCTGATGACTACAGTGTTGATGCTACTTCCGCCGATGGCATTGGGGGAGATATTCAGATGGTTACTCCCCAAACCCTGCGGCTCGATCTGCTAGATACCCGAGGTGGAATAGCTGGGGGCAATATTGACCTGTTGGCCAACCGGGAATTAACCCTGAGTACCGTCAATTCTGGGCAGATTCAGGGGCGGATTCAGCGTCGCCAGTTAAATTCAACAGACCGCACCAGTCCCGGAGGCAATATTGCCCTGACCAGCGATGAGATCAATTTAATTGGGCCCCTTCGTAGTACAGGCAGCCTGGTCTTGCAGCCCGCCACTCCTGTGCAAAATATTCTGGTGGCGGCTCCGGATTCTAGCTCTCCTGATCTAGATATCACCCGCAGCGAGCTGAACCAACTCCAAGACGGCTTCAGTCAGATTACCCTGGGGAGAGTGGATGGAGCCGGAGCGGTGGTTTTTGCCGGGAATACCACTTTTTCAGATCCGGTGGTAATTCAATCGCCCCTAGGCACAATCGGCAACGCCCCAATTTTTTCCGCTATGCCCCCCCGGTTAACTGGAACTGGCAATGCCAGTTTGACCTTAATCGCGGCCCAGGATATCAGCCTGGGGGAACTTGTCACCCAGGGGCAGCCGATTACCGTGACCAGTCAGTTGGGTCGAATTGCAGTTACCGGGATTCAAACTGATCCTGGATTGGCTACCCTGACGACCGAACAGGGGGCTCCCATTCAACTGACGGCCAACCAGATTGACTTTCTCGGGGGGCCCAACTCCGTTCAAGGGTCAGGAATACTGACCCTTGAACCCTCTAGCGCCGGTCAGCCCATCCGTTTGGGGGCAGCTACCGCAGTAGAAAGTTCAGGTTTGACCAGTTTTGACCTGAGTGCTGCGGATTGGGGGGCCTTAGGCAACGGCTTTGAGCAGATTATTCTGGGTCGGGCCGATGGGGAGAGTCGGTTGACTGTGGTAGGGGATCTGGTCTTTCAAAATCCTCTGCTCCTGAGGGCCGGGGGAAACACTGGCGCAGTAGTAGCCGAGGGTAACCTGACTGGCCTAGGGAATGCTGCTCTGACTGTGCAATCCGGGGGAGACCTCCGCCTGAATAATGTGACTACGAGCTCAGGGATTCAACTCACCAGTACCCAGGGCCAGATTGACGCAGGCAACCTGCAATCTGACCTGGTTGAAGCCTCAGCCCTGGGCAACATCACCACTCAAGACATTGCAGCCCAGAATAGAATTGCCCTCAATAGCCAGGGACAGATTATCACTGGCAATCTACAATTGAGTCCCACCGGGGTTCTACCCCCTGAAAGTCGAGGTATTACCCTGAATGCTGCGGGTGGGATTATCACTGACACGATTAACGCCACAGGGGGAGCCTTGCAATTGGGCAATCCTGTGAGTCTCATCAGCCAAAGTGGGACGATTCAAACGGCTAATATCCTGACCTCTGGCCTTGCGGGAGGTGGGAATGTGGTATTACGAGCGGGGGATTTGATTATCGCAGGTAACTTGATCACTGAATCCCAGGGCGGTGCAGGGGGAAATGTCACCTTGAATGCGCCTGCGGACATTGAGATTGTCACAATCAATGCCGAAGGCAATACCAGAGGCGGCAATGTTGAGATTCAGGCGGGTCGATTTTTGCGGTCTACGGGACGGTTTGTAGCGGCGAACCAGATCGAAGCCAGTATTTCCGCCATCGGTTCTGAACAGGGAGGAACCCTCGTCCTGAGTCACGCTGGGGATTTATTTGGAGCTCCCTTTGTCCTCGGCAATGCCGGTGTGAATGGGACTGCTGCGGCCATTACCAATGGAGAATTCACAACCCCGGTTCAGCCTGAAATCCTAAATCAATTCCCCGTTCCCAATCAGCAAATTATCACTAACAATCAGCAGTCCAGCAGCAATCCTCAAACGGTGGGTACCCTGACCCTTGATGGGTTGGATGTCAGTAATACCGATCCCTCAACGGTATTACTGACTCCCCTCAGCGGAGATGCTGGAAGTACTGATTTGACCGCCGAGGCAACTAATACTGAGGCCCAGTCCGGTCTGATTGTAGATGAAACTGCAGGCCCAGCCATTGCTCTGCAAAACGGCCTGATTAACCTAGAATCCATTACAGTAACCTCAGATCAACTTGCCCCATCCCCAGTTAGTAGCTCAATCCTGCAACTGGACACCTTTCGGGGTCAGGAATTTAGCCAGTATTTCGGTAAGGGGCCGATTACAGGGGCCAACTCCGCTCAAAATATTCGGCAAGCCCTAGGGGATGTGGCCCGGTTGACGGGATACACCCCGGCGATTCTCTACGTTTCAGCCCCGAAAGACCAACTGGAACTGCGATTGCTCTTACCAGAAGGTCAACCAATCTTTAAAAGTATTCAGGTGGATCGCGGTGAACTGCTGGAGGTAGCCCGCCAGTTTACCAATCAAATCCGGCTACCTAAAGACTTCCAATCCACTGAGTATCAGGTCACAGGCAAGCAACTCTATGACTGGTTGATTCGGCCCCTGGAAGCCGAACTGGAAGCCAGTGGGATAAACACCCTGATTTTCTCCATGGATGCAGGCTTGAGAACTTTACCAGTCGCGGCCCTGTTTGATGGCAAGCAATTTCTGGTGGAAACTTACAGTGTCAGCTTGATTCCCAGTTTGAGCTTGACGGACATGAGCTATGTCAACTTGAAGAATTCTCAAGTACTGGCTATGGGGGCCTCAGAATTTCTCGACCCCAACCAACAGCCCTTACCTGCCGTGCCCCTGGAACTGAGCCTGATTGTTGGGAAACAGGGCTGGGCTGGAAAAACCTTCTTGAATGAAGCCTTTACGGTGGATAATCTCACCAGCCAGCGGAGCCAGAATCAGTTTGATATCATTCATCTGGCTACCCATGGCGAGTTTCAAACGGGGGGGACGGGTCAGTCCTATATTCAGTTTTGGGATCGTAAACTGCATCTCAATGAGTTGCGTACCTTGAAACTCAATTCACCCCCCGTGGAGCTTTTGGTTCTGAGTGCCTGTACAACTGCGGTTGGGGATGAGGAAGCCGAGTTGGGCTTTGCCGGACTAGCGGTACAGGCAGGGGTTAAGTCTGCTTTGGCCAGTTTGTGGTACGTCAGCGATGCTGGAACCCTAGGGCTGATGAGCCAGTTCTATGCTGCCTTGAAGCAGAGCCCCATAAAGCAGAAGCTTTGCGGCAGGCTCAATTGGCAATGCTCCATGGAAGAGTCGAGTTTAATCAGGGGAAATTGTTGGAGACAGACTCAAGGACAGAAGTGGCGATCGCCCCCCCGGATCTCTTCCCGAATCTCCCTCCAGAATTGGCTAATCGCTATGGTCAAACTGATTTATCTCACCCCTTTTATTGGGCAGGATTTACTCTAATCGGCAGCCCTTGGTAAAGTTGTAAGGGATGTGAAAAGTTAGTAACAGGTTGAGCCGTTTAACGCTCCCCTTTAGCCTTAAAATCTTAAGAGCTTGCAAAGTCATCCTGCCCTGAAGTTCGCTTGCTCCCGATCAAAATTGACCTAAACTGATTCCTATGGCTATTGGCTATCTTGCCCTGGTGCTCCATGCCCATCTTCCTTTCGTTCGGCATCCTGAAAGCGACTATGTTCTGGAAGAGGAATGGTTATTTGAAGCAATTACCGAAACCTATGTTCCCTTGCTCAAAATGTTCGAGGATCTCAAGCGAGATGGGATAGGCTTCAAGCTGACCATGAGCCTGACCCCACCCCTGATCTCAATGCTGCGGGATCCCCTACTACAAGAACGCTATGAGGCTCATCTAGCAAAGCTCCAGGAATTGGCTGAGGCAGAAGTCGTCCGTAATCGTCACAATAGCCATCTCCGATATCTAGCAGAGCATTACACAAAGGAATTCAGCGAGGTTCGAGGGGCCTGGACAAGGCTGCAAGGGGATCTGATCACAGCATTCCGGCAGTTTCAAGAGTCAGACCATTTAGAGATTATTACCTGTGGGGCTACCCATGGCTACTTGCCCCTGATGAAGATTCATCCAGAGGCGGTTTGGGCTCAAATTCGAGTAGCCTGCGAACACTACGAAGACCATTTTGGTCGTCCCCCTAGGGGCATCTGGCTGCCGGAATGTGCTTACTATGATGGCCTAGAGAATTTGATCGCGGCGGCGGGGTTGCGGTATTTTCTGGCTGATGGTCATGGGGTACTCTACGCTCGACCTCGGCCCCGCTTCAGCACCTATACCCCAATTTTCACAGAGAATGGGGTGGCGGTGTTTGCCCGCGATCACGAATCGTCTCAGCAGGTTTGGTCTTCTGAGGTTGGATATCCCGGTTCCCCCGAATATCGGGAGTTCTACAAAGATTTGGGCTGGGAAGCGGAGTATGAATATATCAAGCCCTACATCATGCCCAATGGTCAGCGCAAAAACACCGGAATCAAATATCACAAGATCACCGATCTGGGAGTGGGTCTATCGGACAAGGAATTCTATGATCCCTACTGGGCTAAGCAAAAAACCGCTGAACATGCCGGAAATTTTGTATTCAATCGGGAACGCCAAGTAGAATACCTCTACAACATCATGCAGCGCCCGCCGATTATTGTCTCTCCCTACGATGCTGAACTATTTGGTCACTGGTGGTATGAAGGGCCCTGGTTTTTAGATGCCCTGTTCCGCAAAACCTGGTTCGACCAGACTATTTATGAAACCATTCATCTGGCGGAATACCTGAAGCGACATCCTACCAATCAGGTTTGTAAACCGGCCCAATCCAGTTGGGGATACAAAGGATTTCACGAATACTGGCTGAATCATACCAATAGCTGGATTTATCCCCATCTTCACAAAGCCGCTGAACGCATGGTTGAGCTTGCAGCCCGAGGAGCAGACAATGAGTTAGAGCAACGGGCTTTGAATCAAGCGGCCCGGGAGTTATTGTTGGCGCAGTCCTCGGATTGGGCTTTTATCATGAGTACAGGCACGATGGTTCCTTATGCAGTCCGCCGAACGCAATCCCATCTGGTCAGGTTTACCAAGCTCTATGAGGACTTACAAATTGGTAAAGTCGATGCCGTTTGGCTGGAGAAAGTCGAAGCCATTGATAATGTTTTCCCCAATATTGACTATCGGGTGTATCAACCCATTACCCCTGAAGGGTGATATGTCTTGACTTTCCACAAGCGTCCTGCATAGACTTTCAATCTGGTATTTGGCTAGTGTTTGGCTGTTGTTTTGCCCTCAACTCCAGGTCTTCTTTAAACCCAAAATTCGTAGTCGGGGGTTCGAGCTGAGGAACCATAATATCCATTCCCGGAGGTAAAGGCGGCAACTGAGGGACTCCCGTTTCGGCATCTTTGATCTTGTCCGGTAGGGTGGCAATAAACGACGCTGAGGGAACCTCCGCAACCTTCAACACCTTCAACAAACCGGCTAGGGCAAATTCAATCTGATTTTGGGGATTGATGGCTACCCAGCCCTGATCTGTTAAGCGTCTGAGTTCAAAGTGTAAGTGGGGGCCCGTAGACATCCCTGTACTGCCCACCCGACCAATAACTTCTCCCTGCTTCACCTGTTCTCCCGATTTGACAAATAGCTCAGACAGATGGCCATAGAGGGTTTCCTGAGATTTACCACCGTGATCTAGTACCACGGCCAAACCATAGCCCCCCAACCAATCCGCAATTGACACCTGACCGGAGTAGGAAGCAACCACAGGGGTTCCAGTGTCCGCTCCCACATCAATTCCCGTATGGAAGCGACCATACCCCAAAACAGGATGTTGCCGCCAGCCAAATAGAGAGGTAATTGGGGCCGGAATCGAAAGGGGAAATAGCAGGCTGGTATCGCCATTTCCAGCCAGAGCTGGGGGACGTTTTGTGCGATTGTAATAAGCTAGACCAGAACCCGTCATCGGGCTAATGCCGCTACCCCCCAATCTGGCAATGGGGATTTGACCCGACGATCCCCCCGAAAACCCAGAACCCGAATCGGCCCAGTTACCGACGGAACCGTAGGTGGAATCTGCACCATTGTAGACATTCTGGGGGTTGTTGCTGCCGAATACACCAAGCTGATTGTAGATGGGATTGCCATCGCTTCCAGGAGGAACCAGACCGTTGCCGGTGGCGACTCCTGGGGGTGTGGACGCACAAAGCCCTGAGACATCATCTCCCAACCCCACCACGGTTTCACATCCGGTGGAACGTTCGGAAAAAATAACCGTAGCAGGGGACTCATAACTCCCAGTTGCGCCAATACTGTAATCTGTCGCATCGATGTAAAGGTTGGCGGAGTCAGGATTAGTCAAGGGGGAATTTGCTGGAGACTGGGCCTCTGACTGAGGAATATTCAAGGGGGCTGAAGGGGCAGGCACCAGAGGCACAGCCGTGTCTATAGGCTCTTCGGAGTAGGCAGGTTCGGCATAGTCCGGCGCGAATCCGGGCTCTTCATAGGCGGGCTCAGGGTAGTTCGGGTCATCATAGCCGGGGTCAGTATAGGAATCTGCCGGATCCGGTTCCGGGGCGTAGGGTGTGGGGGCCAGATAGGATTCAGGATTAGTGGGGATAAATTCTTCAAACCCAGTGGCTTGAGTGACAAATGCCAGGGCAAGACCCAACCCAAGGGTGATAGAACATCCCACCCTATGCCAATGGGAATGAACCCCGATTTGTCGATAACGGGTTCCCAGGTAAAGTGGGTAGACAAAAAAAAGGGGGTTTGCCCGTTGACCCAAGTTCTTAGATTCCTTCATGTTCCTCCCAAATCCACACAACAATTCACAACGCAGCATCTTAACATCGGATCCAAAATACCTGATCCGATCCCAACTCAGGACAGCTAATTAGTGCAGTGCAGTTAATTAATCTAGCATCCTGACCCAGAATTAACTTTTTCTAACTCTGATGAATTTCTGGGAACTTAGCCATAACCCAAATTTATTGTACCGGGCTTGAGGTAAGTTTCTGTAATATTTCCTGGAACTAATTCAGGAACTGCGCTCGACGGCATCTGTACACAAAGCTCTCCCTGGGAATTCACCCCTGTGATCACTCCCACTTGACCTGCCACCTCTACCTGACGACCTCGACACCCCAGGAGCTCCCAATAGCCGGGCAGGAGGGCTTCAATTCCCGTTTGAGAAAAGGTTTGCCAGCCATAATTTAAACCTTGAATCACCAAAGCCGCCACCATTTCCAGGGATTGAATAGGAGTCAGGTCAGGGCAATTACCGAAAAATGTCTGTAGGTTAATCCCGATTTCAGGAACGGGATTATTCCAGTTGAGCCCCACTCCAACTACAGCCTGAGTAATCTGACCCTGATCGATTCGAGTTTCAGTCAGAATACCGCCGAGTTTTCGGCCCTCCAGCATCAGATCATTGGGCCATTTCAGTTGGATCGGTAGCTGGCGATCGCCCAGAACCGTGGCAATACCCCAGGCACTCGCCACGGTTAATTGGGCTTGATTGGAGACTGCTAAATTGGGATTCACAGCCCAGGATAAGTACAGCCCCCCCGATTCAGAGCACCAGCGTCGTCCCCATTGACCCCGACCTGCTGTTTGTTGGGTAGCAATGACAACGGTTCCCCCTAGCGCTCCCGCCTCAATCAGTTCCCATAGGGTTGTGTTGGTGGACGATACTGTATCAAATAGGTAAAGGGAAAAATCCCCTGGGGAGAACTGCAACTGGGAATCCCAATCTGCTTCAATTCCTGGAGTCTGTAAGGTTTGCAAAATGGCTTCGAGGCGGGGTCGGTTGAGGGTCACAGGACTCAGTTCAAGTTCAGTTCACTCTAGGATATGTCAAGTTAGGATGGAAGAGGGCTCAAGCCTAACTCTACCGTGAGTGGGCTGATGATTATCGGTTTTGAATTATTTTTATTCTCAACTATGATGCACACTTGGCAATGGCGCGATTGGCAAGCGGTTCCCTATCTCACCTGTGATCTTTTGGAACCCTGGCCCCATGGTTTTTTTACCCGGCAATTCAGCCCCCAAACTCCGGCTAAATTGGTCAGGGCGTTGCATCCTCAAGCCTTAGCCTACCGGGTCAAACAAGTTCATGGGAATCAGGTATTAAAAGCCAGGAAAGTGCAGCCCTACAATCCAACTCAAACCTTAGATGCCCTTGTGGAGGCGGATGGATTACTGGCTGACCAGACTGCTGAAGCGGTCTGGGTTGCTAGCGCAGATTGTGTGCCGGTGCTGATGGCGGATGCCGAAACCGGTCAGGTTTGTGCTGTTCATGCCGGATGGCGAGGCACCGCCGCTAAAATTGTGCCGGAGGCTGTAGCCCAATTTCAAGCTCAGGGCAGCCGGATTTCTCATCTGAGAGTTGCCCTGGGGCCAGCGATTTCAGGGGAGGTCTATCAGGTCTCTCAAGAGGTGGCCCTTCAGCTTGGTCAGACCATTGTCCCGCAATATTCTGGAGATTCGGCAGGATTGATCACGGCTTTATTTGAACTGCCTGGGGCTCCTGTGTTATCAGATTTAGAGCCTGATAAGCTCCGGGTTGATGTCCGTCGGTTTAATGCCCTTCAGCTCGAACAACTCGGGCTAGCACCAGAACAAATTGCGATCGCCCCCCATTGTACCTATCGCGAACCGGATTCTTTCTTCTCCTACCGTCGGGATGGGTCTAAAACTGTTCAATGGTCTGGAATTGTTAACGTTTCCCTCACCTGACCCTGGGCGATACTTAACTGGGGTTTTAACCTGGGCCTTTAATGGGACTTTTAACCGGGCAATTCTTGACTGGGCAATTTTTAGCAAGATCGCTTAGCATTAGAGATAGATTCATGACTGAATTGAATTCTTGAACTTGGAACTAGATTGAGGCGTTTGTCTCTCTTGTTCAGTCAGCTATGCTTTTCTAATGTTCATCTCTTACACTAGGCGGAATAAAATAGGCACTTACGCGATATCGCTTCTCTCCTCATACCCGTAAGCACCTGGTAGCGGTTGATCAAAACAAACGAGTCTTAGTTCTGAGTCCAGCTTGCGAGGGTAAACTGCTGTTCCTGCCAACGGCTATAGACTGATGTAATGAACCCAGAAATCTCCGTCTGGGATACACAATCTCCTGATTAGGTTGTAACTGTAATGCAGATAAGCCCCGCTTAAATCTGTGCGATACCCGCTGGGATACCATTCACCGTACGGGTCATGAACGATCAAACCCTTCTGATCAAATCCCGTAACCGTGATGATGTGACCGTACCCTGTGAAATATCCGTGAATTACTACGGGGATTCTCATTGTCATGATCCAATCCTTCAGCTCCTCGATGCTGCTGTTGCTCACAAAATTATCTCTATATCCCCATAGTCTGCATAGCTCCGCCAGGTCGTGGGGGCTGTGCCTATCTAATCCCTTATTCAGGCAATATTCATATAGTTCATCTTCGAGCTGTTTTGATGATGATGGCCTGCATCCCAAGAAACTTAACACCATCGCGATCGCCGTAACGTTACATGATCCGTTTGGGTTGTTGAGATTGTCTATCTGGCTTTTGTAATCAACCTCTAGCCAAATCTTTGGTAATCCTTCAATGGTATTTTTAATCAGTCTAGAATGACCACAGAAAAAATACCAAAGTCCCGTTATTAGTCTTACTTTAAAGTGGGATCTCTCTTGCCCTAGATAGTCCTCTATCTCATAGAAATCTCCTCCTATTGCTATCCATTTTTCATTTACTTTAAGCAAAGATGCTTCTAGCGGTAATACCTTCGCTACGGTTGTATGCAAAATTTCTATCTTCATTGCAATCTTTCTTTTACTAGAAAATATAGATTTTTTGATCCCTTGCTGGGTAGAGTTTGGGAGCTGATTAATTCTAATCTATCCAAACACCTACAAAAAATTAGGATTGTGTTCCGAGCCATTTTTAGGCGATCGCTTAATTGCTCTGCATCTAGCTCTCTATTCTGTAGCTCCCATAAAATCAAGTTCGCAGTGTTTATCGGTTGGGAGTAAGCAATGCTTCCCCGCTGATCTGGCCTGAGGATTCCTATCTCTTTTCCTGCCCCTAAGATGGGTAGTAATTTATCATCGTTCATTTTATTTAATTCCAATTTAATTTCAAACCCCCTTGCGGGGGTAATACTATCTTAGCTTTTCTTAACTTCAGTCACCCTTATATAGTCGGTAACATTCTCAATGTATGCAATCTGAAGCTTTACCTCTAGTCGTTTTGCTGCTCTTATTTCCCTTTCAAATTCATTCAGTTCATCTGAATAATCATATTTAACTCTTGAACATATCTCTAATCTGTGTCCTCTGATTATCGTTGTTCCGTTATCCATCAAAAACTTCTCAACCTCTGGCTTTAATTTTTTGATATCTGCTTCAATACATTTCAAAGCATGTACTAAGGTGATATAGGTTTCTAGGCTCCTTGTATCTTTCTGTATTGCTATCTGGTCGGTCTCGTTTGTCCCGTACATTATTCTCACCTAATAAGTTATTTGAGCCTTTTAACGCCTTGCTCAGGGCCGTTAACTAGCCTATAAATCCAAGTTTAGCTATTGAGTGGCGGTGTCGTCTGAGCCTTGAAATTGTCTCAATATCTCCTACAACTCCCTCTGTGATCAGCCATTTTATGAAATGCTTTTCTAATTCCTGCGCTCCTACTTCATAAATTTTAGGATGATTGTATGAATCGATTTTCTGTCTGATTCTCTGGTTTATTTGATTGATGGCATTATTCAAAGCGTTATTATTTATTCTTCTCCATTCATTCTCGTAAATTTCAATCAAATTATTATCAATCCACGTAATTCCTGGGATGCTCGAATGGTTTACAAACATGGTATAATTGCCTCACAATTAGGTTTTCTGGGGGGGGTTTCTCCCCCTTTCTATTACTATTATCATTATCGCCTATTATCAATATAATGATAATAAAAAATGAGTCATAGACATATTTAAATATCTTATCGATATTTAAAAGAGAAGGGGCGCGTCAGCGCCCTTTCTTCTATCCCTCAAACCAGCCAGATCCTAGGGGCTTTAGCCAGTCGGGGGATGGCGTATTTGCTGATAGATAAGCAAAGCATTCTACTCCTCGCCCTACTGCGAAGGCTAGGCCACTCCATGATCCCGATCCTGATCCGACCCATTGGCGGCTAGGCTTTTCTAGCTTAATCGGGTAATCTCCCTCTGGTAGGCTAATCCAGGGGCCACAATTCCCTAATATGCAGTTCCTCGTCCTGGCCGCTAGCTGCCACGGTTCCCACCCGCTTGATCTGTAAATAGTCAGGTCCTGAGTAAGATCAAGCGTCTCAATCACTACTTTATCTATCCCCTGGGCATCTCCAACATGAACATGGCTAGATTGTGGAATCCAGGCTAAAACCTCCCTTAGGCTATCAATTGAGTCCTGCGAGGGTCTTCGTGATCCTCCTATTCCAACTGAATCAGCTCTAAGCAAAGCATCATAAACCTGTTGTGGAATCATCATCATTATTTCCTTAACGAATTACATATCATATTGATATTTTAACATAAAAATCCCTGAAACCCTTATACAGCAAGGGATAGCGCCCCTCTGACCCCGTGCTACTCTGAGACGCTACCCGCGTTCCCCCTTGGGGGCGGAGGGGGGAATTTTGCGCGGATGAGCGGAGTGAATCGGCGCTTAGTGTTAAATTTTGGCCTCGGTACGGCTGTAACGGAGTGGAAGCGGTACGCTCCCCCTTTGGGGGTGGGGGGGGGTGCGCTGCGCGCCAAAGATTCTTAATGCGCTTGCGCCTCGACTGTTCTCCGGATGTGGCAGTGAACCGAGCGTAGCGTCCCTTGACATGTGCAGCACAATCGGGACGCGGGCAGCTCTCGGCTCCTGACTACTACTCCTCGAAGCTGACCCGCGCTGATCCCTGATTGCACCATGTCAAGGGCGGGAACGCCCAATTAACAAGTTTTAGCCTCGGCATCGCTGTAACGGAGTGGAAGCGGTGCGCCCCCCCTCTCAATGAGAGGCGGGGGGAGGACTGGACGGCGGACGGCTAGGAGGGGGCG
>JAAURB010000162.1 GCA_012033335.1 Oscillatoriales cyanobacterium RM2_1_1 | reverse complement strand
CCCCTTCCTGGGGGCGAAGCCCCAGACCCCCCTTCCATTTTAACAATTAATTACAACCACCTACTTAGCATTTTTTATGTTGAAGCTGGGTTTTATAGTGTTGACGAGAGTTTGATTTTCTAGCAGAAAACGAGAACAAAAAGATGGGATTTTTATCCTATCCTTCTTAGATTCCTAATTTTTAGTTTCTAAATTGAGACAAAATTACCATCTGTAATTTGCGAGAGATCTAATAAGGTTGATCCTTCTTCAACTGCATTGATCATAGACAAAACCTGACCTGTAGCAGCTAGCCTGATGGTAATATCTCCAGATTCAATAACTTGTCCAAATGCTGGATCTAGAGAAAGATTGAGAGTTTGGGATTCTTCTCCGACTAAGGTAATTGACAAGTTCTCAAAACAACAACGGCTTCAACTATAGCCACGCCCTGATCAGAATTGACGGCTGTTACGGCCCAGCGTAGAGGTTCTCCGCGCTTTTGCAGTTCAGCTTCAATCGCATCATGGAGTTGTCGGGGGGAATCCTGTAAATTAATTTCTGCGGTGATGAAATGGGTTGTCATAGATTTTTCACGATTAACAGCAATTAACGGCAATTGACTCACAACAGTTGACTCACAACAAGTCCCGATCAAGCGGTTTGACCAAATTGGCGATCATAAACCTCATCCTCCTTACCAGTTTCAACCTTGAGATCAGATCTGGGATAGGCGACACAGAGTAAAACATATCCTTCTGCCTGAAGTTCAGGGCTCACCCCCATCCCTTCTTGCTGATCGACCTCTCCTGAGAGGATTTTAGCGGCACAGGTGGTACAGACTCCAGCCTCACAAGAACTGGGCAAGTTTAGACCTGCTGCATTGGCAACATTGAGAATTTTTTGATCCTCAGGGACTTCAAGAGTATAAGTTTGACCCTGATGACTGAATTCCACACTATACAGTTTGGGCATTGGCTTCTTTAAGATCTTGAGGTATCCTATATCAATCGTACTGGAGAAGGGTATCCCATCCTACAGAATCCAACCCCCTTTTCCAATCTTGAAGATCTCTGCGTTAAAGTAGGAAGTATATCAAGATACCTGACATGTTTGTTTCACTCTGATTTCGTAGGGTCAGGGTTCGCATCTAAGCAGAACTGCGAAACACCGTTCCATTTCAGGATCAAACTTAGAAATCTGACATGGCGACAGAATTAGTCAATTGGGTTCTTTCTGCAGGGCAGCTTGTCCGCGTGAATGTGGGTTGGATGTCCTGGAACTTGTTTCTGGCTTTGATTCCAGTCGTCTTGAGCTTTTGTTTATTCCGCAATAATACTGTCGGGTCAAAAATGCCGAGGCAATTATCAGGGTTATGGCTCATAACCTGGGTATTACTGGGAATGACATTTTTGCCTAATGCTCGGCGGGTGCTCTGGCGACTGACTCATATCTTCAAAGTCCTGGATGGAGCCTATCTTCTGTTGATTATTCTCGTCACCCTAATCCTGATGGGATGGGGAGTTTGGCAACGACAGAACCATCAACGTTTTCACCGTCGTTCCTGGATGTGGTGGTCAGGGTTTCTAGGATTCATTTTCTTCCTGCCCAATGCACCCTATGTGCTGACGGATGTGATTCATCTGATCGAGCAAATTCGTCAGGATCATTCAGTTTGGATGATTACCCTGGCTTTGATTCCTCAGTACCTGGTCTTTATAGTAATCGGGTTTGGGGCCTATGGGGTTTCCTTGATCAATTTGAATCACTACTGGAAACAGCAGGGTTGGAATTCTCCTGAATGGATCAGGGAATGGATTATCCATGGACTTTGCGCGTTGGGAATTTATCTGGGACGGTTTCAACGCCTGAATAGCTGGGATCTATTAACTCAGCCTGATAGAGTGTTGAACTCTGTGCTGGACAATTTACTGAGTCAACGTCCCCTCCTAGTGATCATTGTGACTTTCATGGTTCTGACCATTCTCTATTCAATCTTGAAACCTTTGACCTTAGCAATCCTGTCAAATCCTCAAGTTTCATCTTCTGGAAACCTGAAGAATTCTGATATGGGCGATATGACTTGAGCTGAAAACTGTATCGGGATCAAGCATTTTTCTCCTGAATTGAGATCCTCAACTCTTGTAGTAGCTGACGGCAACCAGGCAACTTAGAGTGGGGTGTTGGGTGTGTTACGTCAGAGAAAATGCTCAAACTTATCTTCAGACCTTGTAGTGTGTAAGCCTTTGAAATTCAAAGGCTTGATTTCTAAAACCCAATTTCTGGAATCTAAACTTAATCTGGATTGTTTGTGAGCATGAATCGATTTGACCGTCAGCTTTGGCAGCGATTTTTAGCGATCGCTCAGCCTTTTTTCTACCCTACAAATACTCAGGGTAGTAAAGTCTTCCTGGGACTATTATTACTGCTGTTGACCTGTTTGTTTGCGGTTATTTTTGTCTGTGTTAGTGGGTTGGTTATTGGTGGAGAGTTACTGTTTCCAGAGGTTTTAAATCAAATTGCTCCAGGATTAGCAAATTCTGTGATGGCAATTGCCGCTTCTCCCTGGATTGTTGTGGCAGGATTGGCTTTGATTTTGCCCCTGATTGCCATTTCAAAATATCGAGAACTCCTGCGTCATCATTGGCGGGCTTGGGCAGGTTTGACAATTTTGCTCCTGCTCTCTATTTCGGTGAGCAGTCTCAATGTGATCATTAGCTATATTGTGAAGTTTTTCACAACTGCTTTGACCGAAAAAAATGCTCCGGAGTTCTGGCGATTTATCTCCATGTATGCGATCGCCTTTCTCTTGGGAACGCCCCTGGTTGCGGGTTATTGGTATGCTCAGGATAAGCTGGCTAATCACTGGCGAAGCTGGCTGACCGGACGATTTTTAAGCCAGTACTTCAATAATCGAGCCTATTATCAATTGCAACTCCAGGGGAAAGTTGATAACCCAGATCAACGAATTGCCGAAGATATCAAATCTTTCACAGCAACGAGTCTACGGTTTTTGCTGATTTTTCTATCATCCATTATTGACACCTTAATGTTTGGTGGGATTCTCTGGATGATTTCCAAACAGGCTTCCTGTATTTTGTTGATGTATACAGCCCTGGGAACTCTCATTGTTTTCTGGCTAGGACGGCGTTTGATCAGTCTCAACTTCAACCAACTGAAGTATGAAGCCGACTTCCGTTATGGTCTGGTTCACGTGCGAGATCATGCTGAATCCATTGCGTTTTATCAGGGAGAACAGCTCGAAAAGACTGAAATCAATCGGCGATTTATCAAGGTTTTTAACAACTTTAATTTTCTGATTGGATGGCAGCGAAATGTGGCGTATTTCACCCGGGGATATCGCTATCTGATTATTGCCATTCCCTATTTGATCCTGGCTCCCAGCTACTTCGATGGAGAGATTAAATATGGAGATATTGCCCAGGCTTACTTTGCCTTTCGTCAGATTTTTGAAGCTTTTTCGATTGGGGTAGTGGAAATTGAAAAACTCAGCCAGTTTGCTGCTGGAATTAATCGGTTGTCTACCTTCTCTGATCTGTTGAATTCTCAGCAAGAAATTCCTCAGACCAATTGTCCTGAAATTCAAGTGGTGAAAAGCCCAGTTCTATCTCTGGAGCGAGTCACCTTGCACACCCCTGACTACCGGAGGATACTGATTCAAGACCTGTCTGTTTCGGTGCCCTTCGGCAAAGGATTATTGATTGTTGGCCCCAGCGGAGTCGGCAAAAGCTCTCTGCTACGGGCGATCGCCGGTCTTTGGCAATCAGGAACTGGATGCCTGTATCGCCCTGAGTTGCAGGACATGCTATTTTTGCCCCAGCGACCCTATTTATTACTGGGCAACTTGAGAACCCAGTTGCTCTATCCCAATCTGGAGCAGACCGCCAATCAAGCCATTTTGCATAATGCCCTGAAACAGGTGAATCTGGCCTATTTACCCAAGCAGTTTGGGGGCTTTGAGACTGAGATGGTTTGGGACAACGTGCTTTCTGCTGGAGAGCAGCAACGGCTGGCATTTGCCCGGTTGCTGCTGGCTCGACCCAAATATGCCATTCTAGATGAGGCCACCAGTGCCCTGGATGCTGAGAATGAAGCTCGGCTGTATCAATTGCTGCATCAGTCTGGTATGACCTATATCAGCGTCGGTCATCGGCTCAGCCTTCTCAAGTATCACCATCAAGTTTTAGAACTATTGGGTGATACTCAATGGCGTTTGGTTCCGGTTGACCAGTACCAGGCTAATTTAGACCTGATTGGACGGTACTAAAAGTCAATAAAATCACCTCCATCAATCAGGGTTGCATCTCCATCTACCAAAATAGCTAAGACTTCCAGGCCAACTTTGAGTTCTACCCCAAGATTGGTCTGTTCCAGGGTCAGGTCTGCAAACATCAGACCTCCATCCAGTCCAATCAAGTCCTGACCGTCTACAAAGTCAAGAATCAGATCGGCACCTCGACCCATCGAAATCACAAAGTGATCGCCCCCGGCTCCCCCCAGCAAAGTATCAGCCCCTTCGGCACCGACTATCCAATCCTCTCCAGCATCGCCTGCTAAATAGTCATCTCCCGCACCGCCATCGAGGGTGTCATCCCCCTGACCTCCAGTCATACTATCATTCCCAGCGTTGCCATCTAGCAAGTCGCTGCCTTTGTCTCCAGCCATCGTATCATTGCCGTCATTGCCAGAAATGGTGTCACTATCCTGACCGCCGTAGATCAGATCGTTACCGGCATTTCCTTCGATTAGGTCAGATCCTAGGTTCCCAAAAACCAGATCGTCCTCTGCACCGCCTTGAAAGGTATCTTCTGCCTGGCCGCCATAGAGAATATCTGACCCTGAACCCCCTGATAGGAAGTCAGAATCCTGGTTGCCATTGATCCAATCATTGCCGTTACCGCCTTGTAGGGTATCGCTATCCATGCCTCCGTATAGGGTATCGTCCCCTGCCCCGCCATCAGCAAAGTCGGCTCCAGAGTCACCACTGATCCAGTCGTTCTCTGACAGGGTAAAAATTGTGTCGTTGCCTTTGCCGCCGTAAACGGTGTCATTTCCAGCATTGGCATTAACAGCATCTTGATCCTGGTTGCCATTAATTGAGTCGTTGCCAGATGAGCCAATCACCGTATCGTTGCCTTCCAGGGCAAACAAAGACGTGTTGCTAACGATCTCAATGGCATCAGCATCCGACGTGGGGACTGGGGTTATAGTGCCTAAAATTTCAGGAACGTCAGGCTGAACCGGCAGAATAATCACGGGAACAAAATCTGTCGGGTCAAAAATCGATTGAGAAGGCTCAGGAGTAGGAGTTGGGTTAGGAGTCGGCCCCGGTGTGGGAGTTGGGGTTGGATTGGGAGTAGGCGTTGGCGTTGGCTCCGGTGTGGGAGTGGGCGTTGGGTTCGGCGTTGGTGTGGGGGTTGGGTTCGGTGTG
>JAAURB010000062.1 GCA_012033335.1 Oscillatoriales cyanobacterium RM2_1_1 | reverse complement strand
TTCCTGGGGCAAAGCCCCAGACCCCCCTTCTATTTGATAATTAATTACAACCATCTACTTATCTATCAAAATATTTATCAAATCAGGATAAAAATCCTGTGGAGCAGGTATCTTGCCCGCTAGAAAAATGCCGAGACGGCTATTCCACTCTGCAAATGCAGGAAAGATATAATAGAAGGGGGGCAAACTCAAGTATTCTTCACTTCTCCCGATTTTATGCTAGGAACTTTTCAACAGAGCAGTTTACGGATTGAAATCGAAGCGCCGGAAGGCTTGATTCGAGACAGTCTGACTCGCCCTGATCAGCTTCGCCAATGGCTCTGGCCTCAACAGTTTCCCGCTGGACTACCAGAACAATTTGATCCCGGAATCAACTTTACCAGTTCTATTGGCCCCGTCAAAATTCAGCATCAAGTCGATGTGGTTGAGCCCAATTGTTTGAGGCTGTTACTCAGCGAAGGGATTGATGGATTTCATGAGTGGTATTGGGGGAATGGCTGGGTGCAATCTCGTCTGGAGGGGATTTCGCTGATGCCGCTGAATTTAGCCCAGACTATCAACCTATTCCGTTTGCGGGAATTTCTCGCCCTCAAACACCCACCCCAAAAGTAACCCATGCCAGTTTTGCAATCGACCCAAACTCCTCTGCTGGGGCTTTCCCTGGATCAACTTAAACAATGGGCTCAAGATCAGGGCCAACCCGCCTACCGGGCTCAACAACTCCACCAGTGGATCTATCAACGGGGGGCGAAGTCCCTGGATGAGATTACGGTTTTCCCCAAGCCGTGGCGATCGCAGTTAACCGCAGTTCCCGTAGGCCGTTCAGAGTTATATTATCAATCCCAGGCCCCCGATGAGACTGTCAAATATCTATTAAAGTTACAGGATGGTCAGATCATTGAAGCTGTTGGGATCCCCACCGAGACTCGCCTGACCGTATGCGTTTCGTCCCAGGTGGGTTGCCCCATGGCCTGTGATTTTTGTGCTACGGGAAAAGGGGGATTTGTTCGCAACCTGGCTACCCATGAAATTGTCGATCAGGTATTAACGGTGCAGGAGGAGTTTGATCGGCGGGTTAGCAATATTGTATTTATGGGGATGGGGGAACCGTTGCTCAATCTGGAGAACACCGTGGCTGCCATTCAATGCCTGAATCGGGACATCGGCATTGGCCAACGCTCAATCACCGTCTCAACCGTGGGAATTGCGGGTCGCATTCGTCAGTTGGCTGAATATCAGTTGCAGGTGACCCTGGCGGTGAGTCTTCATGCTTCCAATCAAGCACTGCGGGAACAGTTAATCCCCAGTGCCCACTCCTATCCAATTGAAAAGCTTTTAGAAGAATGCCGGGACTATGTCCAGATGACCGGACGACGATTAAGCTTTGAATATATTCTGCTAGCGGGGCTAAACGACCAATCCCAACATATCGCCGAGTTGGCAATCCATTTACGGGGATTCCAGAGTCATGTTAATCTAATACCTTACAACCCTATCAGTGAGGTTGATTATCAGCGTCCCAGTCCGAGACAGGTTCAAGCCTTTGTTCAAGGACTCAAACAGCAAAATATTGCTGTTAGTGTGCGTTATTCACGGGGGTTAGAGGCTGATGCAGCCTGCGGGCAGTTACGAGCTTCCCAAACTGTAAACTTTGATCAAAATCAACCCGGGTTGAAACCATGAATACATCTGATCATAAGTCCAATAACAAGTTTGAGAATAAGTTTGATCTTAAATCTGACCATCCTTTGAAAACAATCCTGGTGGTCGGTGTAGTCTGTTCTGGGCTGTTTGTTGGACTGCAAGTGGTTCTGGAAAAGATTCAGAACTTATCCCTATTTACCTCAAATCAGACCACCGAGGTCAGTGTGGTCTATGCAGCCCTAAAGGAGGTTGGGGAACTGACCACCGTGAAGCAACCCACCGTCGAAATTGTCAATAAAGCCCAGGATAGAAAATTTTTGGGCAAGGTTCCCGTCGGAGATACCCGGGTCGTTTACTACGCGGCAGGGGAAATTCAAGCGGGGTTTGACTTGAATCAGGCGGTTGTCAAAGAGTCCAGTCAGACAAAAGTTGAAGTACTGCTGCCACCTCCTCGGATCAGTAATGCTTTCATTGATGTAGCCCGATCTAAGAGCTTATTTTACGAGAAGCGCTGGTTAGGGCCAGATACGGGGCTGAAGTTACAACAGGAAGCTCAGCAACAAGCCTTGAGTCAGATGGTTCAGAATGCCTGTGCCACCAATATTCTAGAAGTGGCCAATGAACGGGCAGAAGTTACCCTGGAAACCTTCTTGAAGCAATCGGGCTTTGAGGATGTGGTGGTCAAAACTCAACAACCCTCTGGGGCAAGCTGTTCAGGTGTGAACTACAATTCCAGTTCCTTGCCCACCAGCTAAAGTTTAGTTGGGATTGTAGATTAAGACTCTGGATTAAGATTCTAAGTTAATGGCAGTAGAACAGCTATCCTGGCTGCTTCCTAGCAGATAAGACGGCTGCATCTCAAGATTGGCATCTCAATGATAAATTAATTCGATTAATTAATTCAATAAACGCTCCTGAATCAATCGTCCCCGGATAAATATGAAGATCCTGAATTGAATCCAGGTCTAAATTGCTACATCAGGGAATCTGATTGGGGATCAGGTTTTTCTAAAGCGATTTCCCAGCTATCTTCAAGATTTTCTTAGGTCTTGTGGCTTTTTGAGGTGGTAAAGTTCTGGTAGCATCAATTCGACTTGTGGGGTTCAGGTTTCTGACTTCAGAGTTGCAATTGCTATGTGAACCAATTTCAACGGAACCTCCCTATCTATTTTTAAGGTTATGGCAAAAGCTGAGAAGATCAAGTCAACAAGCTCCCAAAATCCTCCTGGGGTCTGCGATCCGCAACATCTGTTTAACCGAGAACTCAGTTGGCTAGAATTCAATCGGCGGGTTCTGGCTGAAGCTTTAGATTCCCGAACACCCTTAATAGAACGGCTGAAGTTTTTGGCAATTTTTAGCTCTAACCTGGATGAATTTTTCATGGTGCGGGTTGCGGTATTGAAGCGTCAAATTGAAGCAAATGTTGAGGCTCTAACTCCCGATGGACGCACCCCTCAGCAGCAACTTCAGGAGATCCATGAACGGTTGTTGCCAATGGTGCATGAGCAACATCACTTTTTCGACAAGACCCTCAAGCCCGAACTGACCCATCATGGGGTTTACCTGCTGAACTATATTGATCTGACCCCAGAACAACGGGCTTATCTACAAAAGTATTACGAAGAGAAGATTTTCCCAGTTTTAACTCCCCTGGCTATTGATAGCAGTCATCCCTTTCCCTATCTCTCTAACCTGAGTCTGAATTTATTGGTGGTGCTAAAAAATCCAGACAGTCAAGAAGAGCGGTTTGCCCGGATTAAGGTGCCGAAATCCCTGCCCCGGTTTATTCCCCTATCCGAAGATCTGCGAGTTCACAACAGCGATCGCCCGACCGTTTGGATGGGAGTTCCCCTAGAGCAAGTGATCGCCCATAATCTGGAGTCTTTATTTCCCGGCATGGATGTGGTGGAGTATCACACATTTCGGATTACCCGAGATGCGGACTTGTCTGTCCAGGAGGATGAAGGGGATGACCTGCTGATGGTCATCGAGCAAGAGCTGCAAAAGCGCCGAATGGGTGGATCGGTAGTGCGACTGGAAATTAATCCTGGGATTCCGGCCAATATTCAAGAAGAGCTCGTCCGCGCCCTCCAGGCAGAACCCGAAGATATCTATACCGTTGAAGGGGTGCTGAACCTAAAAGATCTGATGTCCTTCATGGGGTTGCCCCTGCCGGAACTCAAGGATACCCCTTGGACATCTACTCTGCCCCGGTGGTTTCAGGATAGTGACAAGGTGATTCCTGATTCTGGCAATGGTGAGCCTGAAAAGGATATGTTTGCCATTATTCGGCAAAAGGACGTGATGACCCACCATCCCTATCATTCTTTTTCGGCCACAGTCCAGCGGTTTATTGAACAGGCTGCCTTTGATCCCGATGTATTGGCGATTAAGATGACCCTCTACCGGACATCTGGTGATTCCCCAATTGTAAACGCCTTGATCACAGCAGCAGAACAGGGTAAGCAGGTAGCGGCTCTGGTGGAGCTCAAGGCCCGGTTTGATGAGGAAAACAATATTCTCTGGGCCCGGAAGCTGGAGAATAGTGGGGTTCATGTGGTCTATGGGGTTGTCGGTCTCAAAACTCACACCAAGATTGTCATGGTGGTGCGGCAGGAGGAGGGCAAGATTCGTCGATATGTCCATATCGGCACTGGCAACTATAATCCCAAGACCGCAAAACTTTATACCGATTTGGGGCTGTTTAGTTGTCGGCAGGAACTCGGGGAGGACTTGACGGATTTGTTCAATCTGTTGACTGGTTACTCCCGTCAACAGGCCTATCGCAAGCTGTTGGTAGCCCCAGTCAATATGCGCGATCGCTTTTTAAGTATGATTCATCGAGAAATGGATCACGCTCGCAATGGCAGAAACGGGCGGATCGTCGCCAAAATGAACTCCCTGGTTGATCCGACAATTATCTCAACCCTGTATGAAGCCTCTCAGGTTGGAGTCACCATTGATCTGATTATTCGCGGGATCTGTTGTCTGCGTCCGGGGCTGCCGGGAATCAGCGATAATATCCGAGTCGTCAGTATTATTGGGCGCTTCCTGGAGCATTCCCGGATTTTCTACTTCCACAATAGCGGTGAAGAGGAGGTCTATATCGGATCAGCGGATTGGATGCCGCGCAACCTGGATCGGCGAGTAGAGGCGATCACTCCCGTTGAAGATCCGGCTCTGATTAAGGATTTGCAGGAGATTTTGGGGATTTTGCTCTCCGACAATCGTCAAGCTTGGGACTTGCAGGCAGATGGCCAATATATTCAACGTCGGCCCCCTGAAAACTCCCCGGAGCTCAGTGCCCATCAGATCTTGATGAAGATGGCTGCTCAGAACAATTAGGGAATCTTGTACGTCTCTATCTTTAAATGATTTACTGCAATTCTCTGGAGAGTGTATGCTACAGCGATCTCGTAATTTTGTCAGTTCGGTTTTGTTGCTGAGCGCCATTGGCCTAGGGTGGTTTGGTGTTATTCCAGTGGTTTTAGGGAGTCTAGGATCGAAGGCGATCGCCCAGAGTACTTTTGTGCCGGGGCCATGGCAACCCGTAGGTCGAGTTAATCCCAGTGCCCCTTACAAAATTTTGATCAAAAATCAGTCTGGAATTCCCCTGGAATACAGCCTGACCACAGGAGAAATTGAGGTTCGGCCCCTGGCCAACCAGGGGACTGCCGAACTAACCAATCTGCCCCAGGAAGTTTTCTTATTGATTGATCCGATCCCCAGTGCCCGGGAAATTACCCTACGGTATGAGATTCAGGTCACGGATCAGAACATGGTAAATGTCACGGTCAAACCCAGTCCTGACCCCACCGGTGTTCATACCATCAATATTCAGCCTGACGGTGCCATTTATGTTTACTAATGGCCAGAGTTAATTGCAAAAATTAATGGTAGGGATTGATGACAGGATTGATAGTGACGATCAGGTGATTGACGGTTGTACCACAATTCGATATGTGTATTGATCAGGGTAGAGAATTACTTTACCCTGATTTTTTGGCCAGATTCTTGGCCCGGTTCCTGTTGCACTGACCTGTTATCTGCTAGAGCGCAGCCGAGACGGCTGTTCCACGATTTATTCTATGATTCTAAAGATACAGGGGAAGATCTGACTCAATGGCACATGGACAGTTCTACGGTATGACTTCTGAAGAACTTTTGAGAAGTCTGCTGGATTACTGGGTAAATTCTACTTTATCAAGCTAGATCAGCAATGCGAATTTTAATCATGGGCGGAACCCGATTCATCGGGGTTTATCTCACCAAGCTTTTGGTCGAACAGGGCCACACCGTAGTCCTATTCAATCGCGGCAATCAACCCCCACCCCTCGCTGGAATCCAACAAATCCATGGCGATCGCACTAATCCTGAACAGATTCAAGCCCAACTGGCCTCTGAGCAGTTTGATGCAATTTTTGATAATAATGGTCGTCAGCTTAGTGATACGCAAATGCTGGCGGATTTGTTCAAAGATCGGGTACAGCACTTTATCTATATGAGCTCTGCCGGAGTGTATGCAAAATCAGATCAGATGCCCCACGTTGAAGGGGACGCGATAGATCCCAAAAGCCGCCATATCGGCAAACATGAAACCGAAACCTATCTGGAGGCCCAGAATTTACCCTGGACATCGATTCGTCCCACCTATATTTATGGCCCGTTGAACTACAACCCCTTAGAATCCTGGTTTTTTGATCGGATTGTGGCCCATCGCCCAATTCCGATTCCGGGGGATGGGATGTCGATTACCCAGTTGGGCCATGTTGAAGATTTAGCACAAGCGATGGCGGCAGTGTTAGGCAATCCGAAGGCAATTCGAGAAATCTATAATGTGTCTGGCGATCGCTATGTCACCTTTGATGGCTTAGCTCGGGCCTGTGCGGTGGCCGCCGGTCAGTCTCCAGAGGAGCTGAAATTAGTCCATTACAACCCCAAAAAATTTGACTTTGGCAGTCGCAAAGCGTTTCCCATGAGGGTGCAGCACTTTTTTGCGGAGATTCATAAAGCCAAAACTGATCTGGATTGGCAACCTCATTACGACCTGATTGCTGGATTAAGAGATTCTTTTCAAAATGACTATCAGGCTGCGGGAAGGGTTAAGGTGCAAGTAGATTTTTCTACGGATGATGAAATCCTGGCGGCCCTATGCTGAGGCGACCCCAATCCATTGAGATCCAACCCCTCAGGCCCTATGAGGATCGATTGCTGGCGGCCTTAAGTTTTTTTCGGTTCCAGCGGCAACATTCCGTTCAGGCCAACCACTGCTTGAGTCTATATCTGCGTCAGTCCAAGCAACGGATTTTTGATGAAATCAGTTTCTATGCTTCACCCCTGGGGCTTTCTCCTGAGGCACTTTTGGAATTGATTTATCAAGATCCCCATGGAGCCGAACAAAAAATTCGGGAGCAATTTGACTTACCACCGGATCTGGCTTTGGGGGTAGCAGACCCGTTGGATGACATCAACCGTTTAGATTGCTAGGTGATGAATTATTGGTTAATGAAGTCAGAACCGACAGTCTATAGCATCGAGAATCTGGCCCGCGATCGCACGACCCTCTGGGATGGGGTTCGCAACTATCAGGCCCGAAATTTCCTGCGACAGATGACCGTCGGAAATCTGGCTTTTTTTTACCATTCCAATACCAAAGACCCTGGAATCGTGGGGTTGATGCGAGTAGTTGAGATCAATTTAGATGATCCAACTCAGTTTGATCGAGAAAGTCAATATTACGATCCTAGATCAACCCCTGCTGAGGTTCGATGGCAGACTGTTCGAGTCGAGTTTGTTGAGCAGTTTTCGACTATCGTCACTTTGGCCCGCCTGAAACAAGTTTTCACGGCTGATGACTTATTACTGGTACGGCGAGGCAATCGTCTCTCGGTCATGGCCGTACCTCCGGATATTGCCAGTAAGATTATGGCAATGAGCCAAAGACCTGATCTTCAGACTCATGATCCTATCCCCTGATCTCAATCGTGATCTCTCAATTCTGATGTACTTAATTCTGATGCATAAGGTCTCAAACTCACCGCTGATGGATCAACTAATATGACTCCTCAAAAAACCTATATTCTCAAGCTCTATGTGGCGGGCAACACTCCAAACTCGGTGCGGGCCCTACGAACATTGAAGGATATTCTAGAGCAAGAATTTCAAGGGGTCTATGCCCTGAAAGTGATTGACGTTTTGAAAAACCCACAGTTGGCAGAAGAAGATAAGATTCTTGCCACTCCTACTCTCTCAAAAATTCTACCGCCCCCCGTCCGCAAAATTATTGGGGATCTGTCTGATCGGGAAAAGGTTTTGATTGGCCTAGACCTGTTGTATGAAGAGTTAGAGGATGATCGATTTAGCCTATAGGGCAGCCTTTAACCTATAATAATTAATTTGGAGGAGTAAGGGTGAGAGAATGTTTAATTAGTTAATTAGAGCGTGTTCAAAACGAATCTCAAACAGCCAAGCAAACAAAACTCCGAGGATAAAATAGGGTTTTATAAGTGATTATCCAGCGGCGCAGACAAGCCGAACCCACAAGAAACCCCAGAGGGTTTGAGCTGTGTCGCCCAATCGTTCGGCTAACCAATCCGACTGCTCAGATACCCCCTCAGGTTCATCTCTAAAGTTCATAAGTAGCTTGACGCAATTAATTAGAAGATTGATGGGGGGTGAAGGGGTCAATGTCTCTTCCTGGGACGAAGCCCCATACCCCTGCCATTTAACGATTAATCACAACCACCTGCTTATCTAAAGTTTGAGTTTAAAGTTTGGGTTTGCAATTTGTATTCAAAGTTTGATCCCGGTGAATTAGTGAAGATCTCGAGTTATGAGTGAAACGAGCCCAGAAGCATCGAAGAGCAAGCGAAAGCTGACCAGCGTCCAAAAGATTCGCACCCTGATTGAAGGATTTGACGATATTAGCCATGGTGGAATGCCAATAGGGCGTGCAACTTTAGTCAGTGGAACTTCAGGAACCGGGAAGACCCTATTTGCAACTCAATTTCTCTACAACGGTATCAAATGTTTTGATGAGTCTGGAATCTTTGTTACGTTTGAAGAATCACCCAGCGATATTATCAAGAACGCTTCGAGTTTCAATTGGGATTTACAGGAGCTGATCGACCAGGGCAAGCTCTTTATTCTGGATGCTTCCCCTGATCCAGAAGGACAGGATGTTGTCGGCAACTTTGATCTCTCCGCCCTGATTGAGCGGATTCAATACGCCCTGCGTAAATACAAAGCCAAGCGAGTCTCCATTGACTCCGTAACAGCGGTTTTTCAACAGTACGATGCTGCCGGAGTCGTTCGTCGGGAAATTTTTCGGTTAGTGGCCCGGCTCAAACAAATGGGAGCAACCACTATTATGACCACAGAACGAGAGGCGGAATATGGCCCGGTAGCCCGGTTTGGGGTAGAGGAATTTGTTTCAGATAATGTGATGATCGTGCGGAACGTTCTGGAAGGGGAACGTCGGCGGCGCACCATAGAAATTCTCAAGCTACGGGGTACAACCCACATGAAAGGGGAATACCCATTCACCATTACGGATCATGGGATTAATATCTTTCCTCTGGGGGCCATGCGACTGACCCAGCGCTCTTCAAATGTTCGGGTGTCATCGGGCAATCAAGTCCTCGATCAGATGTGTGGCGGTGGATTTTTTAAAGATTCAATTATTTTGGCCACAGGAGCTACAGGAACCGGGAAAACTCTACTGGTCAGTATTTTTCTAGATAATGCCTGCCGCAATGGTGAGCGGGCCATTCTGTTTGCCTATGAAGAGTCCCGGGCCCAACTGTTACGCAATGCCAATTCCTGGGGGATTGATTTTGAGGGAATGGAGCAAAAAGGGTTGCTAAAGATCCTCTGTACCTATCCGGAGTCCGCTGGATTAGAAGATCATCTGCAAATTATCAAGTCAGAGATTTCTGAGTTCAAGCCAGCGCGAATTGCGATTGATTCCCTGTCTGCCCTGGCTCGAGGGGTGAGCAATAATGCGTTTCGGCAGTTTGTGATTGGGGTAACGGGGTATGCGAAGCAGGAAGAAATTACCGGTTTCTTTACCAATACCACGGATCAATTTATGGGATCCCATTCCATCACAGACTCCCATATCTCTACGATTACCGATACTATTTTGATGCTGCAATATGTAGAAATTCGCGGAGAAATGTCCCGCGCCCTCAATGTCTTCAAAATGCGGGGTTCCTGGCATGACAAAGGAATTCGGGAGTATACCATCACGTCAAATGGCCCAGATATTACTGACTCCTTTCGGGACTATGAACGGATTATCAGCGGCTCCCCTACCCGAATTTCAGTTAATGAAAAAAATCAGCTCTCTCGAATTATTCAGGGGGTACAAACCGAAGACGACTAACTTGTTGGTACAAATACCTGGTGAAACGCTAGGATCTAAAGTGATTGCACTAAATCCGTTTGGAGGGTGAACCCATGAGTACATTGGCATTAACGCCTGAGAATGTTGAGACCGTTTTAGATGAGTTGCGCCCCTATTTAATGGCAGATGGTGGCAATGTTGAAGTGGTTGAGCTAGATGGCCCTGTTGTTCGACTGCGTCTTCAAGGTGCCTGCGGATCTTGCCCCAGCTCTACCATGACCTTAAAAATGGGCATTGAACGCCGTCTGCGGGAGCGGATTCCTGAAATTGCTGAAGTTGCAGCAGTGGCTTAGAGTTCCCCTGATAGCGCTGCCCCCTTTTGATAAGGGGGTTTTTTTAGAATCCCTGATAGCGTTAGATAGGGGTTCCATATCGCGTTAAGATTTTGTAATGATTCATTAACAAGCTATGAACTTGTTAAACCTGATTTAGGAACGTAACCCCATGGCTAATATCAAGTTTGTCAAAGAAGGAAAGGAAGTGATCGCCGCTGACGGAGCCAACCTGAGAATTAAGGCTCTAGAAAACCAGATCGATCTCTATACCTTCATGGGCAAGATGATGAACTGTGGCGGCTATGGTCAGTGTGGAACCTGTATTGTTGAGGTCGTGGAGGGGATGAATAACCTCTCGCCCCGGACTGAAGCTGAGAAAAAAATTCTACGCAAGCTGCCCGATACCTATCGCTTGGCCTGTCAAACAATCGTTAACGGGGGTGCAGTCAGTATCGATACCAAACCAAAACGATAGACATCATCTAAGAAACATCTATCAAATGAGCTAAAAATCCCACGGCAGGCTGATACGGGAAGCTAGTTCGGGTTTGGATGACACGTTTAGCCATTCCCATGGGCTAAATCCTCAATCTAGCTCATATAAGTCTTTGATTAAGTCTTTTATTTAATTGGCCCTACTGACTTACAAGTATTCTTGTGCTGAAAGTTGAATGGAAGGTTATGTAACAGATATTACATTAAGAAAGTCATATTTTGGCATCACGGTTTACAGAATTCAACTATCGATCAACTTTTCTAAATTCTAGTCAGTTCAGCTGCCTGGTTCTAGCTAACGTACATCAAAATTATTCTTTAAGCAGATCAGGCAATCTCCCAAGTCTAATCACTTTGGCGATAGACTTTAGGGATAGATTTTATTCTATTTTCTACGTTTCTTTAATCAGAATTTGCCCCATGTTAATATGCCAATTACCCAAGTGTCACATATAGTAACAAGCTTGATAAGATGGGTTTCAGGCCCAAAAGCACCTAAAATTCCTTAAGAATTGACTGGTTAGACCCTTAAGATTCTAGAAAAACCAGTGAAGGTTTTACTGAATCAGGTATTCTTCAAGGCAGTCAAGCTCTACTTACAAAAGCTTTATTCTCAGATCAGAATAATTTTACAAAAATCTCTTGCGGAAAATACGGATTGTCGAATATACTCATGAATACATTGCTTAAATAAACTCTTGCAACATTACCGCTTCAACTAGTTTAGCTGGTCTGATGATATAGGTTATCTTTCTGATGTGCCCCTCTAATTTTTAGTTACACTTTATACATTTTTAGGTGTTTCTTCTGCGGTATCTTCCCAGTTGCGAGTTAAAGAGTTTAGTGTAAATTACAGAGCAGATCCGAATCATTAGGTAGTGCATCAAGTACATAATTTATGAAGATAGTTGACTTCAAAGCAGGTATTTGTAGCCTGAAAGCGAAGATTAGTTTGAGCGATTTTTGCAGCCTGATTGCTGATATCAGGCCCTGCAGGTTGAGGATGATAAATCCCGATCCCGAACGTGATAGATGTGCCGCTCCGGGTTCAGGAGTCCTTCAACCCTAATGTTCAAATTCAAGCCTTTTTTTAGCTTTGTCTTGTTCTCTCTTGTGGAAAATGTAGCTTGCCTGGAAGTTTTGTAGTGGTTCTAAAGAGATGAACCCAGCAAATCAAGTTCAAGGGGTGTTATGGCGGAGTTGGAGTTGGAGCTGATGGGGTATTGTGAGTTCCGCCTCGGATAAAATGTAATCGATTCCATTGCTCGAAGAACTGAGCTATAAATTCTGACTAGGTGGAATGTCTTAGAATCAGGTCAGTCTGTTCTGATTTGACTTGGCTTTTGGGGGTATGGGGTTTGCTGATGCAGGATAAATATCAGCTAATGCGCTTGTTTTTGTGGATGTATCGTTAAGGAATTTTCGTGCTGATGCGTATTGCAATTATCGGTTGTGGATTTGTGGCGGATTTTTACATGAAGACCCTTGCTAATTATCCAAATCTGGAACTGGTTGCAGTGATGGATAAGAATGTCGAGCGAGCGGCTCAATTTTCTGAGCACTATTCAGTGCCATTTTATGGGTCTCTGGAGGAGCTTCTAGCCAATGCAACCATTGAATTGATCCTAAATTTGACTAATCCCAGAAGTCATTTCTCCGTCTCCAAAGCCTGTTTAGAAGCTGGAAAGCATGTTTACTCTGAAAAGCCTTTGGCCATGGCAATGGCCGAGGCCGAGGAACTGGTGAATCTAGCAGAACGGAAAGGGCTATATATTGCCTCTGCTCCCTGTACCCTTTTGAGTGAAACAGCTCAAACTCTGTGGAAAGCTCTGCGGCAGGATGCCGTCGGGAAGGTTCGGGTGGTTTATGCTGAGATGGATGATGGCATGATCCACAAAATGCCCTATCAGAAATGGGAGAGTGATTCTGGCACTCCCTGGCCCTATAAAGATGAGTTTGAAATTGGCTGTACCCTTGAACATGCAGGGTACTGTTTAACCTGGTTAGCTGCTTTTTTTGGCCCGGCTGAGAGCGTTACAGCATTCTCATCCTGTTTGATTCCAGACAAGGAAACAGATGTCTCTCTAGATCCCCCCAATACCCCTGATTTTTCTGTAGCCTGCATCAAATTTACCTCAGGAGTAGTTGCCCGATTGACTTGCAGCATTATTGCTCCAGTTGATCATTCCCTCAAAATTGTTGGTGATAAGGGGATTCTTTGTACCGAAGATTGTTGGGATTTCACCTCTCCAGTCTATCTGCAACGTCGAATGACGATCAGACGTAAGACTTTCATCAGCCCGTGGAAGGAGAGATATCCATTGGTCAAAGTCACCCAGGGTAGGGTCAAGCATAAAACCAAACATGGGATGGATTTTTGTCGAGGGGTTGCCGAACTCGCTGATGCAATTCGACAACATAGAGTCTGTCGGCTGTCCCCGCAGTTTTCTCTCCATGTCAATGAGTTAGTTTTGGCCATTCAGAATGCCCTGGAAAATGGACAGACCTATCATGTTAAATCCTCTTTTGATCCAGCAGAAGTGCTCTACGGAATGAGTAGCCCTGCTCAACCTCAGGCGGCTGAAAAAGCGCCAGCATTTGCTGGAATTATCAGCGTTGGATAACTAAAGGGTTGACCCATCGAAAGGGAACAGCCAAAGCGCATCTACCAAAATGTTGAGAATACAGCAGTCAGGATTAACGAGGAATCAGGGGGCAATACCCCCTGGTGAAGGATTTTATTTCCCACATCTTGTCAAGGATCCCTGGCTTTTCAAAACTACCAATGGTTTAGTTACAGTTTTAATGCCATGGTCAAGGCGAGGTTGAGAAAATTTGGCTTCTGGATGAGCCTGGGCCTGCTTTTATGGGGTTTGACTTCTAGCTATTCAGAGGTTCAAGCCGGATTTCCGCCCAGCCATTCGATCATGGTTGATCAGTTTGGTTATCGACCTCAGGATCATAAGGTTGCTGTAATCGTCAATCCCCAGTCTGGATTTAATGCCCATCGTTCGTTTTCGCCAGGGCGCACTTACCAGGTTCGAGGATCCAGAACAGATAATCTGGTCTATTCAGGGACAATTGAGCCCTGGGCAAATGGAAAAACCCATTCCCAATCGGGGGATCAAGCCTGGTGGTTTGACTTTTCGGCCCTTGAGGGCCCAGGCTCCTATTACATTTTCGATCCGAAAACAGGGCAGCGATCCTTCCCCTTTGAGGTTCGCAGGGATGTCTACCGTCCTGTTCTAGTGGCGGCAACCCGAATGTTTTTCTATCAACGCAGTGGGTTCGCCAAGGAGCCTCCCTATGTTGAGGCAAAGTGGGCAGATGAAGCTGCATTTTTGCAACCAGGACAGGATAGCTCAGCCCGGGATTTATATGATAGAAATAATCCGCGATCGGCGAGAGACATGAGGGGAGGTTGGTTTGATGCGGGGGACACGAATAAATACGTCACCTTTGCCAACCAACCCGTGCATCAGCTTTTGACTGCCTATACTCAAAATCCAAAAATTTGGACAGATGATTTTAATATTCCAGAGTCAGGAAATCGAATTCCTGATTTAATTGACGAGATCAAATTTGAGCTCGATTGGCTGCAACGAATGCAGGATCAAGATGGTGGAGTTTTTATTAAGCTGGGAAACATTGATTACAATGACGCAGAGACCCCCAGTCAGGATCAACGTCCCCGTTATTATGCCCCTAAATGTTCATCAGCAACTATTGCGGCGGCGAGCATGTTTGCCCATGGGGCTCTGGTATTCCAGCAGTTTGATGCTCTGAAACCCTATGCCAGGATTTTGGAGCGCAAAGCCTTGAACGCTCAGCAATGGTATCAAGAAAATCCAAAGCGAACCGACTGTGATTCTCAGGAGATTAAGGCTGGTGATGCAGATATCAATCTAAAAGACCAGGAAGCCCTCTCAGTTGTTGCGGCAATTTATCTGTTTGCCCTCGATCCACGTCAAGAACAGTACACAACCTATATCCGTCAGCATTTGACGATTACCCAGCCTTTTTTGGATGATACTTGGTCGCGTTACCGCTCTATAGAGGGGGATGCCCTGTTATTTTATGCTCAACTGCCCGGGGTAGATCCGGAGATCAAAAATCAGATCCTAGTCCGATTTAAGCAGACAGTTGAGAGCAATCGGATTTCCTATGGCTTCAATCCCCGTCTTGATCCTTACCGAGCCCCCATGCCTAATGCTCAATATCATTGGGGCAGTAATGCCGTGCAAGCTAACTATGGCAATACTAACGTTGATGTTGTTCGCGCTGGCATAGACCCTCTCAACTGGGAGACCTATCAAATCAGGGCCCTCGATCATTTGCATTATCTCCAGGGTGTCAATCCCTTGAGTCTAGTTTATCTGACGAATATGTCTGCCTATGGAGCTGAGAACTCTGCGAATGAAATGTATCATTCCTGGTTGGGGAAAGGGATTTATGATAATGCTCTAAAGTCTAGTTCTGGGCCTGCTCCAGGGTATTTAACTGGAGGAGCCAATAAGAACTACACAGGTTCAGAAAAATGGGTTAAAGTTCAGCCTCCGATGAAGGCTTACATCGATAAAAATGATCCTCAAATTAAAGCTTGGGAAATTAATGAACCTGGAATTTATTATCAAAGTGCTTATCTAAAACTTCTATCAAACTTTATCAACTGAGAATCAACAATCCAAAATCCATATCTCACGGGATTGAAAAGTGTCATAACATCAAAAACCAGGATTAAATACCAAACAGCGATCTCATCCGCTGCCGAATCCAGACCAGAGGATTTTGTTCTAAGTCATCATTCTCTAAAATTCCCATCTCCTGAAACAGTTTGCGGCGCTGAATCAATTCTTCTTTTCGTTCCACCAATTTTTCTGCAATCTGATCCGCCAGTTGGGGATAGCTAGTCAAGAAACCCTGAAAAACATCGCGATTGACCACAAAAAGAATAGTTGTTTCTAAGGTTTTCACCGCCGCTGAACGGGGAATTCCCATCACTAAAGCCAGTTCCCCAAAAAATCTCCAGCGTATAAATCCCGAATGTGTTTATTAGCTTTCTCGGAAACAATTTCCACAGAACCCGACAGAATAATATGAAAAGCATTCCCCGGATCTCCTTCATGAAAAATAAATTCTTGAGGCAGAATCGTTTGACGGTAACCTTTTTCAATTAAGCTAAGCAGCTCTAAATCAGCAAAGTTTTCAAAGTAAGTCACCTGCCGCAGCAAATCCTTCAGAGATAAATTTTCTGGATAGGATGAGGGGGGAATTTCAGGGGTTGGAGATTCCTGGGTTTGTGCCTGACTTGAAATCTGATCTGGAGTTATAAAAAGATTCCTTAAACTTTCAGGATTTCGCAACCATAAATCCATTTGGGTCAGGGGAATTCTAATGTTGTGATGACGCAATTGCATCTGAATAATGTAATTCAAGGCGCTGCGAATTGGCAATCTAGCCCGGGTTGATCAATCCAAACTAACAGTTCATAATTGATTGCATCCTCACCAAAATGACTCAACCAAACCTGAGGTGCAGGACGCATTAACACCCTGGGTTCCTGACGAGCAGAGGCCAAGAGCGCTTCGGTCACCAACACTGGATCACTACTATGATCCACCGGGACGGGAATATGAATTCGGCTCTTAATATCTCCATAGCTCCAGTTAATAATGCGATTGTCAATCAGATCGGAATTGGGAATAATAATCGAAATGCCATCGTTAGTCACCAGCACCGTAGAGCGAATCGAAATCTTGCGAATGGTTCCTTCCAAGTCTCCCAATTCAATATAGTCTCCCACCTGAACCGGTCGCTCTAGAAGTAAAATCAAACCACTGACAAAATTCTGCGCCAATCCCTGAAATCCAAATCCAATTCCAATCCCAAGCCCCCCGGCCAGAAAGCTAATCGAACGCATATCGACTCCCGCCATTTGCGGTACAACAATAACAGCCAAGGCGATCGCAAAGTAGCGTAGAATTGTTGAGATAGCCTCACGAGTTCCCTCCTGCACCCCGAGTTTAACCAGGAGCTGATCCCGAATCCAATTACTTAGATATCGTGAGAACAACACCACTAAACTCAAAGCAATCAGGGTGGTTAAAATCGAATTGATTGAGACTGAAATTCCACCAATTCTGAGGGGAGTTGTCAGCAAGTCATGGAAGAATTGAATGATAGATCGAACTAAACTCATGGAACTAGACTTATGGTAATTGGATTATCAGGCAGGGAGAGCATGAAGATAATGTCAGGGTTGAACAGGGGTTAAATTAGATTAAAGGGGCTCAATTAAAGGGACTCAATTAAAGGGGTTCAATACATGGCTCAGATCTTCAAAATCCTGTAGACTGAGATTAAGTTAATTCCCTTTTTGTACCCTTTTTGCATTCTATACGCCCCTTGCGACAGTATTCTAGTGAATCAGCATAATTTCAAAATAAATTCAAAGATCAATCTAAAGGCAAATTCAAATATCAATTCAAAGGTCAGCTCAGAGATCAGCCTCAAGGCAACCTGTAAAACGGTTCATTTGGGTGGATTTTCTTCTGAACTAGAGCCTGCTTTAGTGGTAGATTCGGGCGATCGCATTGAGGTTGAAACCTATACCGGCTTTAGAATTTACGATCAGGCCCCCGCTGCCTTTATGACTCCAGAATTGATTGAGATCTGTCAGCAGCTTCCTTCTGACCGCAGGATTAGTTCCGGGCCTCATTTATTGACGGGGCCAATTTATCTTCGAGATGCCCAACCGGGAGATACCCTGGAGGTGCGGATAGAAGCGGCTTCTCCCCGTCTGGCCATGGGCTTTAATGCCATTCGTCCCGGTTGGGGTAGCTTCTCTAAACAATTTTCAGAACCCGAATTGCGGTTTATTCCCCTCGATTTAGTCAACAACCAGGCAGAATTTCCCCCCGGTTCAGGAGTTCAAATTCCCCTCCATCCTTTTTTGGCATTCTGGGGGTTGCCACGGACGAACCCGCTCGTTCTTCGATTCCCCCTGGAGTCTATGGCGGCAATCTAGACAATCCTGAACTACGACCCGGTTCCCGACTGTTTCTGCCAATTTTTGTGCAGGGGGCTTTATTTTCAATTGGTGACGGGCATTCCGCTCAGGGGGAAGGAGAGGTGAATGGTACCGCCATTGAAACGTCAATGAATGGAACCATTCAACTCCTGCTCCACAAAAACTTTTGCTATGACCCTCCCATTGCCGAGACCCCGCAAAATATTGTTGTTATGGGCTTTGGTGAAACCCTGGATGGGGCTTTTGCATCAGCCTTGAGTAAGATGATGCAATTTTTAGAACAGGTGATTCCCTGTAGTTCAGCGGAGGCTTATGCTCTCTGTTCTATCGCGGCCAACTTTCACATCACCCAAACGGTTAATAGCCCTCAAACCGGGGTTCATGGTATGATTTCTAAGTCAATTTTCCCCAGGGATTTAGTTTTCTAATGGAGTGAATTAATGGAGTGAATTTTTGCCATTACCCTTAATATTGCTAGATGTTGCTAGAAATCTTCTTTGCTAAAAACCTTAAAGTTCTGGTCGTCAGAATTTGATATTTGATATTTGATATTTGATATTTGGAATTTAATCGTTGAAAGTAGCTTGACGCAATTATTAAAATATTGATCTGGAAGCGAAGGGAGCAATGTCCCCTTCTTGGAGCGAAGCCCCAGACCCCCTTCCATTTGACAATCAATTACCACCACCTGCTAATTTAACCCTTCAGTAATCTAGAATTCATGGCTCTTACAGAAATAGTGACCTTGATTTGCAGTGGCCTTTTGGCTGGAATTCTGGCTGGATTTTTGGGGATTGGGGGGGGAGTAATTCTAGTTCCGATATTGGTTTCTCTCGGTTATGAACCGATTCAGGCGGTTGCCACGAGTAGTCTTTCGATTTTTATCACCGCCCTATCTGGTAGTATTCAAAACTGGCGTATGGGTTATTTGAAGTTTAATCAAGTTTTGGGAATTGGTTTTCCGGCGCTAATTACTGCTCAAATCGGCGCTTACCTGGCTAATAAATTTTCTCCTCAATATTTATTGACTGCTTTTGGAGGATTGTTGCTGCTGAATGTTTATCTAATTGAACTAAAAAAACAAGTCACTCACCAGCAATCTATCCGAGAACGAAAACGTCAAGATCTGAATCAATCCAGGTTAAAATCCGATTCAGAAGATTCAGAGAGTCATTCAGAAACCCTTGATCCCGTGACTCCATTTTCTGCTCATCCTGTATTGTCTAGAAGTTTAACTGGAGGAATTGCCGGTTTTCTAGCGGGTTTTTTTGGGGTTGGAGGGGGGGTCATTATGGTTCCTCTACAGATTTTATTGCTGAATGAAACCATCAAAATGGCGATTCAAACTAGCCTGGGGGTAATTGTAATCACTGCTATTTCCGCTTGTTTGGGTCATGCCCGCCTGGGAAATGTGATGGTGCTGCCCGGAGTTCTATTGGGACTTGGCGGCTTAGTTGGAGCGCAATTGAGTACTCGATTTCTGCCTAAACTTTCTGACCGGGTAATCAGTTTTAGCTTTCGGATCTTATTAATTGCTTTAGCGACCTATATCTTCTGGCAAGCCATTCACTATGGTATGGGTACTTGAATCCTCGTTTTCCGGGGGGCTAGAGGTCGGCCCCCAGAATTTTCATCTGATCATGTGTGATTGCTATCGATATAGTTTGAGGCTTTTTAAGCCTGTACTTAGATTAACTAATAACAAATAGCAACAGGGCACAAAATAGAGAGCCAGCAGGGTCGCCCCGCTCACTCCTCCGGCGATCGCCACCGCCAGGGGCGGCCAGAACCCACCCCCGGCAATCACCAAGGGGATAAATCCGACCACCGTTGTCAGGGTCGTGGCAATCACGTGGCGAGTGGAGCGAATGACGACCTCCCGGGTGGCCCGCCGATTTCCTTTGGCGACCTCTGGATCGTCCTGCAAGGCCGCCAGAACAGATACAGAATCATTGATCGCAATTCCCACCAGGCCAAAGGTACCAATAATACCCATAAACCCAAACGGATAGCCAAACAGCCACAGACTAAAAAAGCCCAGACCCACTGAACAGATCGCCACTCCACCAATAATCAGAGTGGCGCGGAGCGAATTGAGGGAAAGGATCAGGACTGAAGCGGCGATCGCCAGGACAATCGGGATCGTTGAGACGATCCCTGCCTGGGCATCAGCTTGATTTTCCGATTCTCCGGCAATCTCTAACCAGTACCCCGGCGGTAGATCAACCTCAGCTTCCTGTTTCTGCATCCAGGCAGAGAGCACCTGGGACGGTAGGGTTCCTGCGTCGATAAACCCCTGAACCAGATTAAACCGTTGACCATTCCGCCGGGTGATGCTTGAGGACTCGGGTTGCAACTCAACGGTTCCCAGGGCAGAGAGCGGAATCGTATCAATCGAACTCAAACGGTTTTGATCGAGGCTAGAGGCAGTGGCTGCTAAATCCAGGGAGGTAATTTGAGCCATGTCCCGACGCTGGGCATTAGAGATCCGCACCCGAACCGGCAGTTCTTCTGTGGTTTCTAGAATTGAGCCCCCGGAATTCCCTTCTAGAAAAGTATCCAATTGCCGGGAAATACTGCCATAGTCCAGTCCCGCTAGACGGGCTTCGGGCTCATCAATTTGGAGCTTGATCTGGGGCTGAACTTCACCCAGGCTATCTCGGGTATGGGTGACTTGAGGAACTTGAGCCAGGAGCTTTCTCGATTGTTCTCCTAAGGCCCTCAAACGGTCAAGGTCAGGCCCATAGATTCGGAGTTCCACAGGGGCCTCAAAAGGTGGCCCCTGTTCCAGTTGCCGCACCAGCATTCGCGCCTGGGGAAAAGCCGTATCCACTTCTGTTTGCAATGTTTGAATAAAATCAGACTGGGCGACTAAATTGAGCTGAACAAATCCTTGGCCATAGTTGGCTGCCCGCTCCCGACCCCCCGTGAGATTGTAGAAATAGCGCGGGGCGCTCCGTCCTAAAAACCAGTGAACCTCTTGAATTTCTGGGTGATCTAGCAGAAGTTCACGGGCTTGCAGTGCCAGGGTTTTTGTTTGTTCGATGGGGGTTGTGATCGGCAATTCAAACTCAATCTGAAGCTGATCCCGATCCACTAGGGGAAAGAATTGTTGCGGCAAGCCAGCAATTTGACTAAAGCCAACTATCGGCAAAATCACCCCCAACAGAACCCCCAGGATGGGATATTTGAATAGACCTTTGAGGCTGGCTCGGTAAAGTTGAGTCAGGTGGGCATTAGAAAATCCCCTATTCCACCAGGAGGGTTGAGTCATGCTGGAACGATTGACGGAAGGATTGACTAAAGGATTGACTGGGCCAGGGGATTTCTGATATAGCTTTGCGGCCAGAGTCACAATCACAGTAATCGAGATCAATAGGGAAGAACCCACCGCCAGAATCACACTGGTGCCAATGGTGCCAACAAACTCCCCGGCCGAACCCGGTAGAGCCGTAATCGGAACGAAGGCCAGAATTGTGGTGATAGTCGAAGCCAGCAATGGCAGGAGTAAATATTGAATGGTTTGGGTAATGGCAATTTCCGGTTGGACTCCGGCTTCTAAGTGATGATTGACCTCATCGACCACGATAATGGCGGTATCAATCAGTAACCCTAAAGCAACAATTAAACCTGTAACCGACATTTGATGCAGGGGAATCCCTAGCTGTTGCATTAAGCCCAGTACCATGCAGCTTGAGAGGGGTAGGGCCAGACCAACCACAAGGGCAGATTTCCAACCCATCATGATCAGAGTCACCCCAAAAACCAGCAATCCACTCAGCAATAAATTAACAATTAGAGTTCGCAATCGGGCTTCAACATAGGGACTCTGGCTGAAAATAACCTCTAGATTGACCCCTTTGCCGAGCTGTTGGCGAAATTCTGTGAGCTGGTTTTCAGCAGATCTGGCCCATTGATCCAATTGATAATCTGATTCCACAAATACCGCCAGGCTAACCCCAGGATGCCCCTCAACCAGAGCCAATTCATTGGGGGGATCAAGAATAGTTTTTTGAACCGTTGCAATATCCCCCAGTTGGGTAAATTGTCCCTCCCTCCCAAACCGAATCGGGATGGTCTGAATCCGCTCCAGGGAATCCAACTCAGACTCGACTTCAAGGGAAAAATTATTCTGGCTACTGCGAAACTGTCCGGCTGAAACTTTCGCATCACTTTGCTGAATCTGGTTGGAGAGACCCTCAGCAGTAAGTCCCAGGGTTGTCAACTGAATCGGATCAATTTCCACGGTGATCTCCTCAGGGGGAGCACCAAAAATTTCGACTTTTTCCGTCCCCGGCAATCCTGCCAATTCATCCTTGAGGGTCTCTGCTAGACGGTTGAGAATGGCATAGTTGGGCGGATTATCCTGTTCCCAGGTGAGAGCGGCAATCAAGGCATAGGCTCGAACTTCGAGTTCTTCTAATTCAGGCTCCATTGCCCCCGGTGGCAATTGACTGGCGGCCTGTCGGATCCGGTCTCGCACCCGCGCCCAGATCACATCGACCTCTGATTGTTGTACCTGATCAACCAATTCAATCTTAATAATTGAACTGCCTGCCTTAGATGTAGATTCGTAGCTTTTGATTTCCTCAATCTCATCTAGTTCCGGCTCGATTCTCTCCGTTACTAGGGCTTCAACTCGCCCGGCATCTGCCCCTGGAAAAAAGGTTTTGACCACAGCAACCCGGGGAACCAATTCAGGATCTTCCAGCCGAGGCAGGGTAAAAAATGCCACCATTCCCCAAACGAGAATCAGCAGAATCGTCAGAATTAATAGGCGAAAGTTGCGATAAAACAACGTTGTCATCAGCTAGCTCTCCTCTACTCCTCGAACGAACTGACCCGGAACAAACTGCTGGGTTCCAGTTTTGACCACTTGATCGCCGGGTTGGAGCATTCCCCGGACTAAGCTGCGATCGCCCTCGGTATACAACACTTCCACAGTACGTCGCTCGATTTGAGCGGTTCCCCTGGGAAGTTCCTCCTCGGGCCCTGGAATCGCAACCAAGGCATAACAAGCCCATAGACCTCGCTCTCCCCGGACTAGAGCAGAAGTCGGTAACCAATAGCCCTCTGTGGACTGGCTACGGTCAATTTCCAGACGGGCAATCGCCCCAGGCACAACGGTTGGGGGTAGGGCTAGAATCGCAGTTTGAGTCCGAGTAGCAGAGTCCAATTCCGGCAAAATCGAGAGCACTGTTGCGTCGTAAGTGTCGCCATTCACCTCAACCGGATATTGACGACCCGGAGTCAGCCGCGAAATCACAGAGGGAGGGACACCGATTCGAGCTTTCAGGCGAGAGTCTTCCACCAGTCGGACAACTGCCTGACCCGGTGACACCACGGTTCCCTCATCCAAGTAGCGCAGGGAAACGGTTCCCGGAAAGGGAGCCCGTAGAATATTTTTCTCAATCAGGATCTCAATCTCGGCAATCTGGGCTTCGATCTGCTGGATTTGAGCCTGTTGAGCCTCGATCTGTTCACGGCGAGTCCCGGCCACCAGCTCATCAAGTTGACTCCGAACGGCCTGGACTTGAGCCTGTTGGGCCTGGATCTGCTCGGGGCGAGTTCCGGTTTGAAGTTCTTCTAGCTCGCTTCGAGCTGCCCCCAGCCTGGCTTGAATACTATCTTCTTGGGTGGCCACTTGATCAAATTGCTCCTGGGAAATCGCCCCTTCTTGATAAAGAGCCTGACGCCGTTGAGTTTGCAATTGGGCCAGTTCAAGTTGTTCCTGGAGGTCTTGTACCCTGGAACCGGCAGCATCAATATTTTCACTCCTCGGCCCCGTTTGCAGTTCCCGCAGCCTAGCCTTTTCCTGGGCTAACTGTGCTTGGGTTGCAGCGATGGTCTCCTGCCGTGGCCCATTTTCTAGTTCACTCAGAACAGCCCTAGCTTGATCCCGTTGGGCCAATAATCCTGAGCGTTGAGCTTCAAGTTGGCGGGTATCGAGGCGGGCAATGATTTCTCCCGGAGCGATCGCTGCTCCCTCTTCAACCTGAAGGGCCATCAATAAACCGGGTTGCTCAAAGCTCAATTCACTGGTGCGCTCGGCTTCTATCACCCCCGTATAACTTTGAGACACTGAATAGGTGCTAACAGGCGCAACCGTAATTGTTGTAGCGGGCAGGATATTGGGTAGCGTGGTTTCAGCGGTTGAGGAATCCGGATTAGCCGATTCCCCCTGACGACGGATCAAGGCTATGGCCGCTATCGTAGCCCCCAGGATCAGAATCAGAAGAATACCTCGCCACCGTCTTCTTGAGGGGGATTGAGCAGATTGATCTAACTGATCAGCCTGATCAGCTAGATCAGGTAAGGCTACTAAAACTTCAGGCTCAGGGACAGTTAAAGCTGAAGGTAACAGAATATCCCTGGGGTCGCTCGGGGCTACTTCTGGCAATGTCTCCACTGAAACTGCTCCGTAGTTATTCGGGTTGGAGAATTTAGGATCGGGCAGGGGTTGGTCTGACATCGGTTTAGTCCAGATTGAATTTACTGTAGATTGAGTCAAATAGGATGATGGCTTTAATTGATCGAAACAGCCGAGACGGCTGTTTCCCCACAGGATTTTTACCTGATTTGATAGACCGTAGATCGAGACAGATAAATTGATTTAGAAGACATTGAACCAATAAAAAAACGATTGTCGCTATTGTCGGTTGGGGATATCGGTAGAATGAGATCAAGTCAATGGCTAGCGATGGGAAATAGCGAAGATAACCACATCTATAACCACATCAGCGTAGACTTAAATAGTGGATTCAATCAGTCGTTTGATTTAATTAAAGCGCAAGTTTGAAGAAAATGGCAAGGATGTTGATGAGTCAAATCCCCTGAACTCTGGCCAACCAGCAGTCTGACTCATTAGAATTTTCTCTGCAATTCCTACTGTGAGAGTGTTTTGGCTGAGTTAGTGATAAACCGGCTGGGGAGAAAGCCGCGATACTCAAGGCTCTAGTGTCAAATCTCCAACATGTTCTGTAGGAAATCTTTCTGAAATCTTTCTGAATACTGCCTGAACATAAACAACAAATGGATCACAGGTTTGACTGGAGATGAAAACGGGTACACCCACAGAGACAAGAGAACAAATCCTCAATGCTGCTGAACGTCTGTTTGCCATTTCGGGTTTTACAGGAACATCATTGCGGGCTGTGACGCGAGCGGCAGATGTTAATCTTGCGGCGGTACATTATCACTTTGGTTCCAAGGAAGAACTGTTTAGAGTCATTGTGAAACGTATTGCTGAGCCCATTGTTCAGCAACAACTTCAGGGATTAGAAGCCCTAGAACGTTCGGTAGATATCCCCTCAATTGAACAACTGATTGAAGCCTTTGTTGCCCCATCTGTATCTCTGTATCGCCAAATTACCCAGGAAGAGTCAGAAATGTGCCTGACTCACGCTCAATTTATGGGGCGATGCCGTACGGAGCCCCAGCCAATTCAGCAGATTGCCGAACAAGAATTCTGTAAAAGTCACGAACGATTTTTGGAAATGCTCCAAAAAGTACTCCCCAATCAATCCCCTGCAGAATTGGAATGGAAACTAGATTTGATCATTGCCATGATTATTCGGGTGTTGAATCAAACAAAGCCCCTAGAACTATCAGCAGCAGAGGATACTACCCAGCAAGCCACTCAGGTCATCCAACGCCTGGTCGCCTTTATCACCTCCGGAATTGGCAAGTGATTCAATACCCATCTCTCAAATCTATACCTGATGTGATTAGGAATCGCTATAAGTAGGAGGTTGTAATTAATTATTAAATGGAAGGGGATCTGGGGATTTGCCTCAGGAAGGGGGACTACCCCCTTTGCCCCCACATCGATCTGCTGAATCATGGCATTAAGTTACTTATGTGAAGATATTGATCTTTATGATTAAGATTATTAATCTTTGTAGGGCTTTTGCCTTGTAAATTTATTTTGAACGGTAAGGTAAAGGTGTAGACGACAGATTAGACACAAACGATCAAACAAAAATATAAGCGCAAACGATCAAACAAAAACGATTAAGCAAACGTCCGTGTGAATTCTGGAGGTGGCATCTATGCCTTTTGTCTATCTCATGCTAATTATATTTACACTCGGTTTCATTTGGCTGTATCTACAAACCTCAGAAGATATTCCTAAAGTTCTAGCTGGGCTGACTGGAATAGCCTGCCTGATTTGGGGGTTCTCCTTCGCCCATTGGAGCGTTCAGATCTTAGTAGTATTTGGGTTGTTGCGCCTGTATCGGATTTGCTTGCCCAAGGATGTTGAGCTTTCCTACAGTACTTCTCGCTTGAATCAATTAAATCAATCAAGAGGACTGGCTTCGGATCGAACCTTAGACTTATCCAATCGACAGTTGTAGAGTGTCCAGCAGATTGAGAAAACCGAATTGATTAGATCATAAAAGGGCTCCCAACAATGTTGGGAGCCCTATTTTTGTATAGCTTTTGTACACTACTCTCCAAATCTATAAAAAACTCGAAGAGACATCAATCGGGAAACAGTTACATCAAACCCACTTGATGCAAAATTCCCTGGCCCGTTAGTAGCTCGGTAGCAACACCGATCACAAATCCAAGCATTGCCAAACGACCATTCCATGTTTCAGCGAACTGAGTAAAACCGAACTTATTTTCAGTGCTTTCCATAATGAGTTGCTCCTGTGTAGTTTGAACTAACTATATAAAAGTTAACACAGTAGTTCGAGTCTTGCAACGTTTTGTAACAAATTCTTGACAGATGTCTTTCTGTGGATAGATAGAACGGCCCATAGTTTGACAACTCCATGGATTTAGCTGTACTATAGAAGTAGTCAAAATGTAGTCAATCATTGGAGTCAATGGCTAGGCAATTGAAGAGATGGGAATCCCCACGCCACCCGGGAAGAAACCAGAAAGGAAAAGGGGGGTCTGCTCGGGCAAGGCAGATTCGCAAGCGACAGCAAGCCCTGCGTCAGCAATTGAATAAAGCGCCAGCTAAAAAGTCGGGAAAGGAACTAGAATTACCTTTCCCGACTTTTTTTTAAGCTTTTTTTGCCTTTCCTATTAGTTTTTCTAGTTTTTCTTATTAGTCTTTTACTACTTAGTCTTTTACTACTTTTCGATTAATTCACGGTAGGTAAACTGTATCAGGTGAAATCGTTGGGGCGTAGGACATCCCGACTCAGTGGTTCCTAGGGTTGCTTCAATCAGGGGGATAACGTCTAGAGGACAACTGAGACATCCGAGGACGGGAGCTTGCGGGAGGTAAGTAATACTCTGGAGCAGTTTCAGCATCTTTGACCGGGATTCGCTGAGTTTGCCATAGCCGAATCGCAACGGCAACGGCGACCGTACTCAGCCCAAATCCAAATAGAGACCAACTTGAACCAATGCCCCCAATCACAGCATCAATCGCTCCAACTGTCACGATAAAGCTAGCAATTGGTTCTCGACGATATGACGATCTTAAGAGGCGTAGCCACAAAGCGTTCATTGCAATTTACTCAAAGTCAAGTGTAGAAATTCAAGTGTAGAAATTTAGGGAGAATTATTGTTACCTTAAACTAAATTCAAACTAACTTTAAACTAATCTAGCTTTCAACCAATCATTTCTGATAGAGGCAATTCAGTCAAGCTGATCTCTTTCAAGCTGATCTCTTTTCAGATCGGAGCCTTAAAAGATTGCCCACTAACTCAGTAGTTTAAAATAGCCAGGCATGAGAAAAAGTCTTTCCCAATACACTATCTCCCTGGTATGGATTTTAGAGATCAGTCCCCGAGAAATCCTAAAGACAGGTATATCATCGGGGAGGCTGATCCAGATTTAGTTGAAAACCCTTACTCTAGAAAACAACATCGCTAGCTGACTTGATTGACTTAATTGAGCCCCAGCCAGGCGAGCAAACCCTGACCAGTGAAGTACTCAATGGCGATCGCCACCACAAAGCCAATCATTGCAGCCCGACCATTCAGGCGCTCAGCATAAGCGTTAAAACCAAACTTAGGTTCCTGAAGGTTAGGAGTAACTTGGGGTTGAGGTTGAGGTTGTGTCATAAATATAAAATGTTTAGAAGGTTCTGCTTAATTCTATTCTACGACGTTCAACTTGGAAACTCCGGTAAATTGGCCTGCTAGAACTTCATGAACTGAAAATTAACTCATAGCTAACTATCAGTTAACTAACAATCCTGCTGCAAACTATTGGCTAGAGCCTATGGGCCAAAGACGCTTCACCCTATAGGCGCTTACGAGCAAACTGAAGCAATTGCTGAGCCTCTCCATAGGCGGTTGTTCCCGGTTGAATAGTTTCGAGCTGATTCATAATCTGTCGCAGCTTACGATTGTACTCCCCCAGGTTACTAGACTCAGTCTCCGTAAATCGCTGTAGATCGGCAATGTCACCTTTGGCGGATTGTAGGGCATCCGCAGCCTCTTGCTCCATCTGTAGTCGGGTCTGGACGGTTCCCAGGTTGGCTTGATATTCAGCTAGCTTCTTTTGGGCCTCCAGATAGGCAGGATTATCTGCCTGAACCTGCTTCAATCGATCAATCGCCTCCTGCCACAAGGTCTTAATCTGTTGCCACTGCAGGGCGGAATGGGGCGGATTTTGCGAGGTTTGAGCGGCTTGCATGGCAAATTGCATCGCTGCTGCAATCAGATTGTTGCCCCCTGCCCGTTGTGAGATTCCTCCGGTCAGGTTGGTAAAATCCCGCTCGTTCGTTTTGAGTTGTTGTTCCGCCAGGGTTCCAGCCAGGGTTTCTCGCGGAACTGCCGCTAATTGATCAATGGCTGTTTGCCAACTGGCGATCGCTTGCTGTTTGGCAGCCAAGTCTGGAGCGATTTGAAACTGCTGTTTGGCCCGGGTTAATTCCTGTTCTATCTGGTTGAGCTGGGTTTGAGCGTTGCTTTCTTGAAAAACCTGGGCTTCTAATCGACCAATTGTTTTGCGGGCCTGTTCAAATTCATCTACGGTAAAACGCCACTGACAATCAAACCAACGACAGTAATACTCGGGTTGATAACCCAGAAACCAGACTGGCAAATCATCGAGGGCGTTCTGGGCCAACTCAACTTTTTCTGCCCCTAGACCAATATCAGCCGGAGAAGTGGCTTGATTAATCAGCTGATCCGATTGTTCGGTATATCTAATCGCTTCCCGATAGCCCCGATCCATCTTTAAATAACTGGGCAATAACAATAGTGGTGCAACTTTTGAGACGGGCTTTCTGACCATTGGATAGGGCAAGTTGGCTACCCAAATCAATCCAGCACCCAGGGGAACTCCGAGCAGGAGAATAGCGGCGACCCACCGGGCAATTGAGACGTTAAAGTTCTGGGATTTATTTTTAGAGGCTCCTTGGGAGCGGCCCTGAGATGGAGTCGCAGATGGATCAGGAGAATTATTTTGGTTCTGGTTTTGAGCTTGGGTTGATGAAAATCCATACTTTTGCTCCAGTTCCTGTTCTAGAGCTGCAAGTTTGGCCTGAATTGGATCAGGATTTGAACCCCCCGAATGATTGGATGAACGTCCCATTTAAGCAATACCTCTAAGTCAATAGTCTGAGTCAATATAGTGATTATCCGGATGATTATCCGGATCATTTTTTTTCTGTCCCGACCTGAAATTTTCTGTAGTTTTCCAGCCTTGGATATCCCTCTTCAGGTCGAGCCTCAGGAAATCCTGCTGCCCGATTTAGAAAATCTATGATTACCTATTAATAGAATTCCCCTATCTAAGTACCAATCTAACAGATACAGTAGGGGCGATTTGAGGTAAAACAAGCTCGAATTGTTCACAAGGCATCAGGTTACTTTGTCATGCTTAGCCTTCAGGCCAATGTTGATATCCCTGCTATGATGCCTCAGGGTCATCCAATAGGGATTGATGTCGGACTTGAATATTTCCTCTCGACTTCAGACGGGGAACAGGTTAAGCGGCCCCGCTTTTTTAATGAACTGCACTGCAAGCTGAAATTGCTGCAACGTAGGCTCAAGAATCAGCAAAAAGGGAGTGCCGCTAGATTCAATATTTGGCAACTTTGCAGTCAGTATGAAAAGCCACTTTGGGTTCTATCAAAGCCACCATGTGAGGCACTTTACGAGGTTTATACTTCTTGACTAAGGACTTCCCCCGGTAAGCCAGGGAAGTACTTGCCCCCGAATCTACCATCACCGCATCTCGAAAGCCTGCCTGAGCCAAGAGTTGCCCTAGAGTAACAGAATCTATCCGTTCTGCTGAGACCCCAATCACCGGGCGACCACTGCGGTGAATTCCCCAAAATGCCCGGTGACGGGCGGCATCGAATCCGTATAAATTACCGAAAGTTTCCCTAGACTGAGGTTGAAAATGCTTCACCAAAAAAGCTGCCCCAACAAAGGCATCGGTAACGCCGGGCAGTTCCTGTCCGATCCCATCCAAGCTATTGTGGCGATCAGGGTCAAAGGGGACGAACTTCACCCCTTCAGGATTGATTAAGATTAAGGGCCGATCTTTAATTTTGGGATTTTCGCTTTTGTTGCCAGGGGAAAACGGGTTACTGGGAGAGAAGTAGCCTGAGTTCTGACTGAGAATCGGGCCAATCATATTTGAGGTGGTATGTTTCAGGGAAAAGAAACCGCCGTCCACCGCCGCTACCGCTTCTGTTTTCGTCAGGATCTCTTCTAAAAAGTAACGTTTGTCTGCCAAAACCGTGATGGGTTGCCCTCCGGAAACCAGGGTTAAAGGAATTCCCCCCAAAATGATTTCATGCTGACTCACCGGAGCCCTGAAATCAAATCCGGGGCCCCATGGCGGCAATTGTAATCCCCCAGAGGCTTCGGCAACGGCCCGTTTGATGCCCCCCTGCCCAAACCGATCAATCGCCAGCAAGCTCTTGGACTCATTGCTAAAGCGATTCACATTATTTTCCATGGTGAAAGCGGCTTCATAGCCTGCTACCTTAACCCAGGCACTCACCCGTTCATCATATTTTCCCTCGGGATAAGTAAAGTAGCGCATTGGAACCCTCAGCTGATCCTCGAGAATTTTTTTAGATTGAATGAGTTCCTGTTGCAACTGGAAATCAGAAAGTTCAGTTAAGTCCTTGGGATGACTCAAACTGTGGGAAACAATGGTAACCAATGGATCAGCCGCCATTTCTCGCAATTGTTCCCAGGTGAGGGTAGAACGTCCAGCAATTTTGCCATCAATTTTGTCGGTGTAAATGGAAAATGCACCGGGATAATTATACTTTTTGAGCAGGGAATAAACCACTTCATAGTGACCCAAATAGCCATCATCAAATGTCAGCACAATCGGTTTTTCTGGCAAGGCTGAACCAGTTCTGAGGTGCTGAACCAGTTGATCTAGACTAATCGGAGTCAAACCATTTTCTTTGATGGCCTGAAGATGGGCTGTAAATGCCTCAATGGTGACATCAAAGGACACCTGTTTTTTTGGCAAAACATCATGGTACATGATTACCGGAACCCTGGCCAATCTAGCCTGATCGTGAATCGTCGGCCAGGGACTAATGTTGGACTGAATGATAGCTTGATTGCCGATTTGTTGAATTAAGTAAGAGAGTCCAATTTCTGGATTGACTAATAGCCTGGAAGCCGCAGGCAGCCAACTGTCTAGGGTGGGCTTGATACCCTCAATCCTCTGTTCGGGGGATGCTTGACACAAAGTTTGAGGAGATTTGGATTCGGCAACTGCGGAGCGAATGAGAGGGAGTCCGATGACACTAAATGTTAAACCAAAACTCAGTCCTAAACCCAAAGCGAAGCGTCTAAACATCATGCGTAGGCTGGTTTAATAAAATTTTTCTAACTTAACTTTCTAGCTTAAGTAGCTTGACGCAATTAATTAGCAGATTGATAAGGGGGCACTGCCCCCTGCCTGGGGCGAAGCCCCAGACCCCCTTCCATCTAACAATAATGACAACCACCTACTTAAGATTCGCGCTATATTGAGCGGTGAAATCAAAAACTCCAACTAACTTAAGCATTTTCAGACTCAGATTGAGTTAAGAAAAGGTTAAAATGAATCTCAACCGTCGCCAGGTCTTGCTATTTCTTGGAAGCTTAGGGGCAGTGGGGCTGATCCCAGCCTGTCGAGAACGGTTGATCCCAACTGATTCTCAAGGCTCCCAGTCACAACCCCAACCCGAACCCACAGCCCAACCTTCCCCAACACCGATCCAAGCAGCCCCAGCAGGATTTTTTGCTCCAGTCAAAGGGGATGTCCGCTGGGTGGTGATCAGCGATCTAAACAATAGCTACGGTTCCAATACCTATGAATCTCAAGTCGGCAAGGCCATGAGCTTCATTCCCGACTGGCAACCCGATTTGGTGCTTTGTTCTGGGGACATGGTTGCTGGGCAGAAGGTCTCTCTATCAGATTCAACGATTCAAGCCATGTGGGAAGGGTTTGACCAAACCATTGCTGCCCCCCTACAAAAATTCCAACTTCCCTTCGCCTTTACCCTGGGCAACCATGACGCTTCGGGCAACTTGAGCCCATCTGGAGAGTTTATCTTCCAGCGAGAGCGAGACTTCGCCACAGCCTACTGGGAAAAAATCGGGATTGGCTGAATTTGGATTGGGTTGATGCCAGTGGATTTCCCTTTTATTACAGTTTTGCTAAAGAATTTTTAATTCTGTGTGGAGTAGGCTGCCACGATTATTACAAATTCCCGACG
>JAAURB010000061.1 GCA_012033335.1 Oscillatoriales cyanobacterium RM2_1_1 | reverse complement strand
TCTAAACCCCCCAAAAAATCCAGGGATTTAAGCGGTGTTGTCCAATCTTTTAGTTAGAGCTTGGGATGATAAACACGATTCAAACAGTCTATTGGATTCGATTTTGATCAGATTTAAATGCTTCAGGGATTAGAATTTTTCAGGACTTCCAAAGACTTCTAAAGACTTTTAGAGCGTTTCCTATGTCGCTAGAGTACGGGAGATGACGGCGCGGTGAGTTACCACCTGCCAAATCCTTACCTCAGGTGATTGAAAAGTGTTATGAGGCTAATGACTTGATACGAATCGCGTTCAGCATTACAAACTAACCATAATAAAAATTATCAGAATGATCATCCACAAGGGACTCAACCAATCCCCCCATTTAACATAGGGAGTTTGAATTTGACGACGATAAATGGTGTCAGCATGGAGGGTATAGGTATGAGCTTGAGATTTCCACAGGGTTTGACCATGGGGGTTCACAATAGCGGAATAGCCTGTGTTAGTGGCCCGAATAGCCCATCGGTTCGTTTCAATTGCCCGCATCACATCCTGGGCATGGTGTTGGGCAAGCATGGCCTCGGAATAGTGGGCATTGTTAGAAGCCGTCAGGATAAACTCACCCCCTTGTTTAGCCTGACGGCGAAAGTGTCTGGCAAAGGCCGAATCGTAGCAAATTCCTACAATGGCTTGCCCTAAGGGTGTTGGGAATATCTGATCGGGTTGCCCTCGGGCTAAATCTGTTTTCAGCGGAGACAATCGGTTAATTAATCTTCCTAAGGTTTGCTCAAAGGGAATATATTCTCCCAGGGGAACTAAATTCACTTTGTTGTATTGGCTGACAATTGTTCCGTCATCAGCCACCGTAAATAGGCTATTGGTTAATCGTTGATCCTGTGCTCCAAAGCTCCCTACCCAGGCTAAAACTCCTTTCTCCAGGATTGCTTGATCAAATGAACTGTAGCGGCGATTTTGTTTGATCCAGAGAAAAGGCAAAGCAGTTTCCGGAGTTAGAACGGCATCTACTCCCTGATCCGCCAGGGTTTTATAGCCCGCTGTATATCCTTCTAAAGCTTGTTGCCAACCAGCGGATCCCAGCTTGATTTCATTGGGAATATTTCCTTGAATGATCCCAACCTTTAAAGCCTGAAGGGAAGTTGAATTCAAGGGTTGATTGTAGAGTGCAAATCCCGTCAGGTGAGCGATCAAAAATACGCCCAATGGCAGTAAAAATAAGCTCAAATTTTGCCTAGGATTTGAATTTGAATCCAACTTAAATTGATTTAGTAATTGATTGAATCTAAAAGATTGCTCCTGGTCTATCCAAGCTTCAGCGATTAAACCATTCACCATCACCAGGGCTGCTGTGACGGTACCGGGCCCGGATAGTTGACCCAAATGCAGAATAACTAAATTCCCAGAACTCTGGGTATAGGACAGAGATGCCCACCACAATGGTGTCGAGCTCCATAGCCACTCCAGAACACACCAGAGGGCCGTTCCCAACAACACCCTCAGCAACACCCTCAGCCAACTCAGTCTCACTCCAAACCTCAGACCCAACCTCAAAAGACTAGCGCTGTCCTCGGATTGATCCAGGTCTTTCTGACCAGGGTGGAACCGATTAAATCGAGGAAGCATCTGACTGAATAGCCATCCCCAAGCCGTCACTAAACCGACTCCCCAAGCCGTAATAAATCCCCAACAAAATAGGGCAATGAGCAGGCTGGCCAGCCAGGGAATCCCCAGCCAAGTCATGGGATGAATCCCCTTGATCCAGGATAATGCCAGCCCGTAGTAACCAATCCCCCAAGCGATCGCCGATCTCAAAACCCCAGAATCCCACGCCCCTGATCCCAAGGAGAAATAGCGATCCTTAACGCCTTGACATCTAGACCGAAGGACAGCGATCCACAGCGGCGCTAAGGCCAACCATCCTAGAGGCCAGATTCCCCAAGGCTCTGCGGCCAATCCCATCATTAAACCCCCAATCAGGCTAGCCACCCAGGGACGCTGCAAAAAAGAGATCAGGGTTGAAATTCCAACGGATTTGATTAGCGACATTTCTGGGATGATCTCTGAGGAAATACTTTAGCGATAGTTATAGCTATTTTTGCAGGTATCGATCACAATCTAGAAGGGCTGACAAGCCATGGCAATTAATCGACAGGTACACCAATTGCGTTGTGGAGTTTTTATCGCGTCCTCCACTTTATCACAACCGAAGGGAGGCGAAACCCTCTATCAGAACGGTTATAGGTTGTGAACGCAGAGTGTGAAGCAGTTGTATATTATTATAATTTAATTAATGTAATGCATTATTTGAGGTTCAGAGTGCAATTTTATGCTCTGGCCTCAACCTGTATTTTTGATATTAGTAAACAATATCAATAAATATCGAATCAAATCTGTTGACTCGTTGTAGTTTAATTTTTTGTAAAGTTTTGGAATGCGAAGCTTGCCAAAAAAACTTGCGATTATCCCCTAGCAGAATCAGTATAAATTTTCATTTTTCCAGATCTACGATTAAGACAGTAGCGTCGGATCAAAATCTCTAGGGCTGAACGCTGAAATACTCTAAGGCAGGGAACAGAAGCTCTACTTATAGCCACAAAGCTTATAACCACAAAGCTAAGAGAGCTTGGGAAACCAGAAGTTATTCCCATCATTGATCGAATGTCTAAATGGCGAAATCCTGGCTACAGGTCAGTTTGAGACTGAACGGTTCAGCAAGTCTGACCTTTATTTAGCCTGGCAGAGCGATGTTTACCTATGACTATCTAGTCAATACCTGAGGAAATTTTACACAGCTTACAGAAAGTTTTAATAACTTTACAAAAATCCCCCCACTTTCTTCTAGACGGAATAAAATTGATGTAGATCGCGCATTTATCTCAAATTCAAATATTTCAAATTCTGGCCTCCAATTCCAGATGTTTTTAAAATTCAAGCCTTCTAGCATCTTTTCAGCAAATTTTTCAGAAATGTTTAAAACCGTTGATCAAACTGTTTATCAAATTCAAGAGGTGCGTTGTCATGTCTCAGTTTTTATGTCCTTGTTGCTTAGAGCCTCTCCTGATTCATATTAGTCACCATCGAGAAGTTGGGTTCTGCATGAAATGTCATCAGAAAATGCCGTTGCTCAAAAATTATGGTCTCGGGGAATCAAATCTTATGAGTCGTCGTCCGGCGACGAAACCTCCGATTCAGCGAAAGCCGCTGTTCACCTCCTAGGTGATAGAGCCAGATGACCACTACGACCCAATGGATCAGCGTAACCGTTCCTAGAGTGGGGGAAAGGCCATAGGCGATAACACAGATCGTCCCCAGCAGAGCCGTCAAAACTAGAAAGATCGGATTCAAAAACGTGGGCTTGCCTTCTGGATAAAACGTCAATGCCATGATGGGATGGTAAACGACAAATAAGACAACACTAATACTGGCCCAACCCATCCAAACTAAAGAAGAAACCCGTTCAGCGGGGTGAGGAATCATAAACACTCGGAAGATCAATTCCTCAATCAGGGCTGGAGCAAAAAAGGCTCTGGTGATTTTCCAGAGATATCGGGGAATATTTTCAGGGGTAGGATAGGGCTTGAGGAATCCACTGAGGAGTCCAATTGGACAGGCGATCGCCCCATAGAGAGCTAGTAAACTGACAGCAATCACCAGATCCTTCCACTGAACCGGCAAACTGGCTAGGGCCAGACGATTGATTAAAGCTGGAATCACGGGCCACTGGCCCATCACAACCGTAGGGGCAATGGGGAGAATCTTGGGATCTTTACCGCCCACCTGATTGGTGCGAATGAACCAGAGCTTTGCCCCATGATCTAGAAAAATACTGCCGATCTCGTCATGGGCATTCCGGGGGAGCATGGACTGCCAGCTTAAAATAGCACTGGCAATGGTGTTATTCAGGACAAACCCATTGCGGTTATCAATCCCGGCTACAAACTCAGCATTTTCCTGCCAGTCTGAGCGTACCACCCCCCGGGGGCCAGTTTATTTCGTAGATCCTGTCCCAGGGCAACCAATTCTTGAAACCGTAGGGTTTGGGGATCATCAGGATGGGTTTCTAGCCATTGCTGAATGGCTGGGGTACTGTAAAACTTTTGTTTAATCTGTTCAATGGTGATATATAAAGCCTGGTTTGAATCCTGAACACAGGACGTGGCTGGAGTTACCAGGGCTACGCCTTTCCCGTCCCCAGTGCGATAGCGGGCCGTCATCACCTGTAATTCCTTTAAAAGTTCCTCCATGGGAGAAAAAATCAGACCATCAAAGTCATAGTTCTGGGTAAGGGCCTCAAACTTGACCAGAAGATCAGACACCGGGCGGGTCCCCAGCCAGCCTCGCTGCAAATTCCCCATGAAATCTGACCAGGTATGGGATCCCGCGACAATGCCATTAGGATTATGGGCATAGACTTGTTCATATAGGGTATTGAACTTGAGTTCATTGGTAAATGGATCCTGAATCACTTGAGCAATCCCATAGGCAAAGTGCCCCGTCACTGTCCCAAAGGGGGCAGGTTCTGCCTTCTCTCCCCCAATCCCACCAAACAAATGAACCACCAAAGCATAGTCACCAACCTTCCATTGGGCGATCGCGGCCTCTATCGTTTCGGCTACCGGATCAACTAGGACACTTTGGGCTGTGCCTTTGCGGGTTTCTGTATCCTGCCAGTTTTGATTTTTAATGTAGTCTAGCCCCTGTCGTCGGCCCAGGATTACAGTTTGAGGTTGTAATCGAAAAGGCTGACGGGGCTTGATCGCTTCTACGGTAAAAACGCCATTTTGATTTTGGGCCCCGTAGAGATACCAACCCGCTCTTCCCTCAGGGGAATTCTCAATGTAGCTAGAGGTTGAAGGAAAAACCCCTCTAGGGCTGGGGGGCTGCTGGGGAATATAGATCGTGCCCTGGGGGCCATCGAACTGTCCAGATTGGGGATTGTAGTGGCGGGCCAGAAAAAAACTTCCTGGACAGGGGGATCCTGCTGGACAAACGGGGACAAAGGGATCGGCCTCCCCGGTTGACTTTAAAATCTCGAGTAACCCCACATAGCGACCGGTAACCTGTAAGGGATCTCGATTGATTTGTAATACTGGCGGGGTTGCCCCAGGGACTATCTTGACTGAATCCAACCCTACAATCAGATCATCCTTGGGCCTGGCCCCCGCCAGGGATTGTAAAGGCCCAACCCGGGAGCGACCATTCAGTCGTTCTGGCAGGACATTCCCCGCCTGTTGACTTCTCTGGGCCGCCGCAGTAAATTGAACATCTACCGTTACTTTTTTGACATAGTTCTGAAGCTCAGGTATCTGTTGCCAGGTGAGTTTCACCCGCTTGCCAAGCAAATCTTGATCGGTAGCTGGGGTCTGATATAGCTCAATCCAGCACCAATCAGACGTTGACGTATCCTGCTGATATTCTGCAATCGTTGGCAATATCAACCGACCTAGCCACTCCTTTGTGGGATAGTACAGGTTTGAGGAAACAGTTTGCTGGATGGGATAGTAATCCGGTTGATTAAAAGGAACCTGGCTATTGATAGAATACTGAGACTGTTGAGCAGGTTGTCCCTGGGCCAGCGAAGCCAGCGTTATTAAGATCGTACATCCCAATATCAATCCTGAGATCAGTCGCCCAATAGACTGCCCAATAGATTGCCGCCCAAATCTATGACGACCCATTTTGATAAAACGGATGAATGAAGCTATGCTAAGGCGCGATCGCAGAGAGTCAAACATTACTTTAAATCTTCTTAAATCTTCAACGCTGAGAACTTGAGATAAAAACGACACCAAAACTTCAGAAGCCAAAATCAAATATCCAAAGCCGCAACTCTATCTAGAGCCAGGCTTGAACAACCAGACCTGAGAAAAATATACTGGGATATCCGCAAAAATTCTATGGTACTGCCCTGACGAAGCTAGAATGATGAGCTGAAATTGTGAACTGGAATTATAAAAAACTCAGGGCATATTACCCAATTTTATTCAGGGATCTCCGGCAATCCTCAATAAAAATTCACAGAGATTGAAAAAATTTCTCCCCTCTAATGCTCTTTCCCCAACTTCAAAGCGGTAGCTGATCACTAGGGTGAGTTCAATTTCAAAGGAGAAGTGAAATGTCCTGAGTTACACTTCCTCAAGAAATGCTTCTGACTCCAGCCCCTATTATGACTCTAATTCAGGCAGCAACCCATTCTAGAAGATATAAAAAATCTTAAGATTTGCCCCCTGAATTTAAGATTTTTCCTTGTCAAAGAACTTAGAACTTTTTATAAGCCTGGAAATTTAGTACCCGAATACTTTTGGAGATGCTATGATGCTAAAATCTTGCTGAGGAAAATCTAGGTAGAAAAAGTCGGGGTTATCAGTTTCAAGAATTTGAACTTGATCAATTCCTGACCTATCCAATCAAGACCTGTTGAAATTTTTCACAAACCCCTCCAAGTTCAGCCAGACTTACCCCCAAGGGTTTAATTCGTGCTAGAACAAGCATCAGTTCAATGTTAGAAACAACCTGAAACAACTTGAGGAGATTAAACAGATTATGAACAAAGAACAACTTGTTCAAGAAACTGCTTATAAGGCAGGCGTAACTAAAAAGCAAGCAGATGCAATTATTTCAGCGATCTGTGAGTGCATCATGGAGGCAGTCGCTAGTGGGGACAAAGTGACTCTTGTTGGTTTTGGTTCCTTTGAGGCCAGACATCGCAAAGAACGGGAGGGCCGTAATCCCAGCACTAGAGAGCCGATGACAATTCCGGCCACAACAGTTCCCGCCTTCTCTGCGGGTAAAGCATTCAAGGAGATGGTTGCTGACAAGGATGCTGACGAAGATGCGGCATAGCTGCGCTCTATCAGCAGGATTGTTGAATAGAATATTGAGGCTATTGACACAGTTTCCTCGAAATCAACTCGTGATTCGGTTCTAGGGAAATCTGAGCCATCTCGACCATCTCCCCAATCACCCTGGGGAGATTTTTGGTTGGGGATGCGTGATGCTCAGGCTTGTGCTCCCAAAAACGCTAAACTAACTCTGATCAACCCCATGCCATTCAATGCTGAATTGCTGAAAAAAGCAAACTTTGCAGCCATGACTTGTAGCCATAAATGAGATTTAATCCTGGTCTCATTCTTAACCTTCAATTTAAAATTTTATCCCTGATTTCACTACTCTTCGAGTTATGATAGTGTCACTTTAGACAGATATCTTTTGCTTCAGTAGAAAAAAGCTATGCACGCGGTTCAACCTGAATTTGTCTCTCAAACTTCCCCAAAAGCCCTTCGCCACTCTACCCGCAGATCTGCGCGAAAGCATCAGCTTCAGCGAACTCAACAACGAACCAGGTCGGCTGCCTTAGAAATGAGTATCAAGTTGGTTGCCAACGGTTTACTTTCGATTTGTGCAGCTTCAGCTTTAGTTCAAATCCTACCCCAACAACGCCTGGCCCATGATCGGTTTAATCAGATTCAAACCGAAGTTAAACTGACTCAGGAACGAGTGGATCAGGAAAAAAATCACTTCAATCGTTATTTTGATCCCCAACAATCAAAAAGCATCATGCAGGAGCAGAGTAACCAGGTCGATCCAGCTCAACGCCCAATTGTCTGGCTAGGGGAAGAAGAGCTGACCCCTGAGGAAGCCAAACCTCCCAGAACTCAATATATGGGTCAACAGTAGGGCTGGGAATGGGATTTTTCAGGTCTTGCAGCGTTTCTCAGGTTGCTGAAGTCTGGCGGGTGTGAGGTACGCCGCCACCCGCCAAATTTGTACTTTACAGGATTGAAAATCACTAGATTTGCCAGATTGAATGGGACTCATGGAAAGAGAAGTTATGGCGATCGCACAATGGCGAGATGAATACTGCACTGGGTACGAAATCATTGACATTCAACATCAGACCCTGTTTAAAATTGTCAACCAAATCCACGCTGAGATCCTGAAAAATTCTCAAAATCAAGCACTGATTCGGACTCAACTCGAAGCATTTCATCAACAAGCCATCGAACATTTCGACCTGGAAGAATCATTGATGCTAGAACAGGATTATTTCAACTATGAAATCCATCGCCAGATCCACAAAGCCCTCTGCGCCAAGGTCAAAAGCTTACTCAACAAGCTAGATCAAGGCACAGAAGCCTTTCCCCATAAGGTCACCTCAGTGCTAACGGACTGGATGATTCATCATATTCGGGGAGAAGATCAACAAATGATTCAGTTCTTTCGAGCTAAGAATATCGTCTAATTTGTCGCCCAGGCTTTATCCTGCCTGAACTGGAGACGATTACTGACTTTTCTGAACCGAATGTCGCCACCAGGGGCCAGGGTTCCGCCTCGACGTTTAGGTTGGACTGGCTTGGTTTCAATCAGTTCCAGCTCGTAATTCCCTAAAACTACGCTTAAAATCAGGGTCATCTCATACATAGCCAGGGCTGAGCCAATACAACGGCGTACCCCTCCTCCAAAGGGCAAAAATTCCCCCGGAGAAAATTGCTGTTCCAGGAAGCGTTTTGGGCGGAATTGTTTGGAGTCGGGATAAAGTTCCTGCCGGTGATGAATCAAATAAATACAACCCAGCAATAACGATCCGACTTCCAGGTCGTAGCCGAGGAGGGATATGGGTTTTTCGACCCGGCGAGGCAGCGTCACCATTGCCACAGGATAAATCCGCAGGGTTTCATTGCAGACAGCATTTAAATAGGGCAATCGAGAAATCATCGTTAAATCTGAACCCGTTAAATCTGAACTCGTTAAATCTGAACTATGGCCCCAGGGTGCCAACTCCGCCAGCAATTTTTGCTGCACTTCCGGCAGGCAATGAATCCAGTACAAAGCCCAGGCCAGAGCTGTTGCAGTCGTCTCATGACCCGCCACCAGTAAAGTCATCAGTTCATCGTGGAGTTCCTCATCGGTGAGCCCTTCCCCCTGTGGATCCCGGGCACTGAGTAACAGAGATAGCACATCCGTCCGATCTGGATCGAGGTTGGCGCGACGTTCCTGGATCTCAGCATAAATTAACTGATCCGTCTCCTCCACCAAACGGCGCACCCGTCCTCCAATACTCTGAGGCCCCAGGTCAACCATGAGCCAGGGAAAAAAAATAAAAATCGAGGTCAGGGGACTACTCACCAGATTTAATCGCTCTGCCAGTAACACTTCCAAACGACGATAGCGATCGCCCTGATGCAGACCAAATACCGCCTGGAGAATCACCCGCATGGTGATTTTTTGCATGGCCTCCCGGGCCATCAAGCCCGCTCCCATGGGAATCTCCTGCATGACTTCATGGGCAATCCGCCAGATCAACTCCCCATAAGCCTTCATTCGTTCTCCATGAAAGGGGGGGAGCAACAACTGTCGCTGCCGCCGATGCTGTTTGCCACTCAAGAGAATTAAGGAATTTTCCCCCAGCAAGGGTTTGACCAGGGTGTTGACTTCCCCCGGAGCGGTGAGTTCCGCCGTGTTGTCATGGGTGAAGAGATATTGCATCGCCTCAGGATGATTGACAAAAATCAGTGGTTCCGGGTTAACCGGGGAGACTTCCCCCTGAAAGAAATCCCCAAACCGTTGAAAGTTTTTTCCATATATCCCAGGGGATCAAAGACCCACTGAAGAGTTTGAATCAAGGCTGGAGTTTGAGGTTTTGGAATGGCTGTCATGATAAAAAAGGTTTAGCGAGTAAAAAACTTGAAATCGACTTAGCATCCACCGGTTCCCCGTCTAGAATCGCTTGCTCTAGCTCTCCGGGGGTCATCAGCACTACCGCAATATCTTCATCGTAGTCCTGGGCTGGGGGTTTTTCCAGTTTTTCTAAATCTTGGGCCAGGAACCCATAGATGACTTCATCGGAATACCCCGGAGCCAGAATGAACTGTCCAAGTTTGCGCCAGGTATGACCTCGATAGCCCGTTTCTTCTTCAATTTCTCGTTGAATGGTCTGGAGTGGATCTTCATCGGGTTCAATCGTGCCCGCCGGAAACTCCAGGGTTCGCCCCGCCACTGCAAACCGGTATTGCTCCACCAATACTAACTTGCCTTCGGGGGTCACCGGCACCACCAGAGCCCCTCCCGGATGGCGAATACATTCCCAGTCGCCCTCAGCCCCATTGGGCAATCGCAGGCGATGGACATCGAAGTTGAATTTGCGTCCACGATAAAATAAACGCTGTTCTAGAATTTCTGGGGGTTCGGAGCCGGGCTGCATAGAATTTAATTCTGATGGGACTAATACTGAAGTTGCCATATTCCTGAACAGTCTACCATTGAGCCAGTTGAGCAATGGTTTTTCCAGTGACGGGATCAATCCAATGGGGGGCAATTTCAGCTAAAGGAATTAGCACAAAGGCCCGGTCTCGCATTCGCGGATGGGGAATTTCCAGGAAGGGAGTAGTCAATCTCAAATCCTCCAGCAGCAGTAAATCCAGATCTAGAGTCCTCGGCCCCCACCGTGCTTGACGGATCCGGCCAAACTGTTGCTCTATCCCCAGCAGGATTTCTAACAGGCTCACAGCATCGGTCTGAACGTCGAGGATGGCGCATCCATTGATGTAATCAGGCTGAGGTGGGCCGATGGGAATGGTCTGATACCAGTGGGAGTGGGACTGAACTGTCACGTTCGGCGTATAGTTCAGGAGATCGAGGGCTGACTGGATAATGGTCAGGGAGTCTCCCAGGTTGCTGCCTAGGGCGATCGCCGCTAGTTTAGATCCAGGCTTGGCTACAGGCTTAGATGCAGTCATGGGTTAGTTTGAGAGCCGATTCAGCAGAGCCGCCGCAGAATCTGAATCAAGGGTTTCCGGGTCTTGATAAAGGGGAACCGTAAAAGTCACCGTTGAGCCCAAACCCTCCCCTAAACTATAAAACTTGACTGTCCCCCCCATGGCCTGAACTAGTTTTTGAGAGATCACCAATCCCAATCCAGTCCCTCCATACTGGCGGGTATAACCTGAATCCACTTGAGAAAATGCTTTAAAGAGGCGGTCTTGTTTTTCAATTGGCACACCAATTCCGGTGTCCGTTACCCGAAATTCTACCAAACCTGGAAATTCTTGCTGATGAACGGTGACGACTTCCTGAATAATTTCCAGGCTGATACTGACCCCCCCCTCATGGGTGAACTTGATTGCATTTCCCACCAGATTCAGCATCACCTGTAGCAGCCGTTGATAGTTGGCATAAACAATCAATTTTTCAGGATCAAAACCATGCTGTTGAACGGTAAAATTTAAGCCTTTCTGTTGAATTTGGGGTCGAATAAATTGCTCGACTTCTACCAGGAGCTCACTGGCTTTGACTAGAACCAGCTCAATTTCCATCTTGCCCGCTTCAATCTTGGCAATATCGAGGACATCATTAATCAAATTCAACAGGTGCAGGGCCGAGCGATGGGCTTCTAGAATAAACTCCTGCTCTTCATCAGGATCATCTACCATGCCATCTAGCACTAACTTCAAGAATCCGATAATCCCATTCAAAGGAGTCCTCAATTCATGGGACGTATTGGCAAGAAACTCGCTTTTGAGCCGAGAGAGGGCAACGGCTTCAGCCCGGGCTTCTTCGAGCTTCTGATAGAGAGTCGCATGGGCGATCGCCGTTCCGACATGGGTGGCCAGTTCCCGAATAAAATCAATTTCAGCCAGAGTCCACTGGCGATAGCGATCGCACTGATGCAGGGAAATAATGCTGTTGGGCTGATCCAGATAGGCTGTGGCAATCACCAATACAGAATGGCAGCCGTAGGGAGGATTGTGGTGCTGAGACGTTTGTTCCACCGCCACAGGCTCCAGGGTAGTCAACGCTTTAGCCCATCCCAACTCCTGGTCAATCCGCAATTCTAATCCCAACATCATCTCATAGGATTCCTGGCGATGCTCAGCCACGACCTGAACCGACCGAGAAGCGATGGAATAGGGTTGATCTAGATTGTAGTTGTAGGGACAAATAATACAGCGACTCACCCCCAATACCTGACCCAGGCTATTAACGGTCTGTTGCCAGATTTGTTTGAGGTCAAGGGTACGACGGATTTTCTGAGAAATCTGACTCAGCAGGGTTTGATAAATCTGCGAACTGGGGGGAACAGTTCGACCAATGGTTCCAGCAATCTGAACCAGCATTTTTTGCTGAACGTCAAAATTGGAGGGTAGGGATCGATAGGCAACGATCTCTTCTAAATCAATTTCTGCATTGGCCTCCGGGGATTCCAGCAGTCGTCCAAAGATTAGTACCTGATTGGATGTCTCCGACTTGAGGACTGGATTGACAATCAACTCCAAGGGAATACAGGAATCGCCATAACAAAAGGGATAGCTAAATTGCTCCGGCGTTCTCGTTTCGATGACACGCCGAATTCTCTCCATATAGGGATCAATTAAAATCGGCCCAAACGTTTCACTGGCCAGATGACCAACAATCTGATCAACGGGCAAAGGGTAGCGATCGCTCCTTTGCCAGTAAAATGCCAGGTATTGACCAAATCCATCCTGGATAAAAACTAAATCGATCCCTAAATTTCGCCAAATGTCGTCAGCCATTAAACCTGCTAGCTGAAGATCTACACTCAAGCTCATCGGGGTCTGCATTTGAAAACTGGGTTTAATTGTAACAGTTGCTTAAAGGATGGTTGAAAAGTCAGACAAGGATACTTTCCTATTGAATTTTTCAAACGATAGAATAAACCTCTCCGCAGTTTGACTCTGTCCTAAAATCGCACCCAACCATAACAAATGGCACTTTTCAAACCACCTCATCAGAAATGAGGTAAAAGAAATCAATCGTTCCATTCTCCCCGGGGAGGAATCGGAGGATTACGCCGCAGAGTTAGAGCCAGCTCATCCTCTGGGCGATCGCCCCTCAGCCATTGTCTCAACGCCGCTTCAAATACCTTACTGGGGTCGTTGGTGAGATGTTGAACCTGATCGAGTAATTCTGAGTCAATTTGTACAGAAAACTCAACCTTATTGGCAGCTTGGGACGCTGAAGAATCACCACTACTCATAGAGCCAAATCCTCATGAATAAATCTGTATAAACTAATCTTGTCCAGCCAAAACATCATAAATAATGTCATAAATAATTATTTACAAAATTATTTACACACATATATTTACACATAAGAATCTTGACCCCGTGAGGTCAGGATTTGGGAGTAGGTGACACACTGCGCCATTGACTCCCGTGCTCCAGCAGCGTCAGAAACGCTGCACTTACAGAATTAACCGCCTATAGACATCTTTAACCGTAACCCTGAATATTTCTCCTATTGTACGATCCTAGACTTAGGATGGGGCTCTAAACTTGAGTTCCTTGAGGAAAGGAAATCAAGACTTAATTTTTAGGGGCGCTCGAACTGGGAGGCAGAGCGGAAATTTAAGACGGGTTGATCGGATAGGGCTTGACTCATGAAGTCACGCCAGACTGGGGCGACAGTTGTTCCTCCGGTGGCATCTCCCACCAGTGGGGTAAAGTCATCATTGCCAATCCACACAGCCGTTGAAAGCTGAGGAGTGTAGCCCACAAACCAGACATCCCGTTCTGAAGAAGTCGTTCCCGTTTTTCCGGCAGCGGGACGACCAATTTGAGCTCGGGTTCCGGTTCCTCCTGAGATTACCCCCTGCAGAACCTCATTCAAAGATGCAGTGGCCCACTGATTCAAAACTAGCCGGGGTTTGGGGGTATTGTCGAGCAAAATATTGCCTTGACTATCGGTGACCTGGACAATCACCGTGGTGTCTGAGTGCCAGCCCTCGTTGGCGAAGGTAGCATAGGCTCCGGCCATTTCCATTGGGGTCACGTCAACTGAACCCAATGGCAGGGAAATCACTGGATCCATTGGACTCTTGAATCCTAAAATCCGGCAGATTTCCACCACTTGATTTAGCCCTACATCTTGACCAATCTTGACCGCTGGAACATTCAGGGAGTTTTCCAGGGCAGCCCGAACACTCACCGCCCCAGAGTAACCGCCACCGTAGTTCCGGGGGGAGTAATAGCCATAGCCGTCCCGGTAGCTGACCGGGGTGTCATACACTGTAGACCCCGGAGAATAATTTCCTGAAGCAAATGCGGCGTAATAAACAAAAGGCTTAAAGGATGATCCGGGTTGTCGTCGAGCTTGAATTGCCCGGTTGTATTGACTGGTTTTGTAATCTGCTCCCCCTACCATGGCCTTGACAAAATGGGTTCGAGGATCGACTGCTGCCAGGGCAATCTGTCCCTCCTCTCGACTGCGGTAAAGCCCTCGATAGTAGAGTCGATCATGCCACTTGCTGACAATTTCCTCAGCCGTGCGCTGGAAGTTGATGTCAATTGTGGTTTGGACTCGCATTCCGCCTTTGAGAACCGCATCTCGCCCAAATTTTTGCGTCAATTCCTGGACTACTGCTTCTGTCACGTAGGGCAATTGACTTTGTTGGAAGGAGGTCACACTGCCCACTAGCAAATTCTGCTTGCGAGCCTCTGCGTCTTCTTTGGGAGTGATCCACTTCAGCTCTCGCAATCGGGTTAAAACAGTCGCCTGCCGCTGCTTTGCCTTTTTGTAATCGACAAACGGACTGTAATCCTCAGGGGCCGGAATCAAACCTGCCATCATCGAGGCTTCCGCTAGGGTCAAATCTGAGGCGGATTTGTTGAAATAGCTGCGGGCTGCTGTTTCAGCTCCATAGAGGTTGTGACCCCAGTAGACCTGATTGAGATAGAGCTCTAAAATCTCATCCTTAGACAAAACCTGCTCAATCCGAATGGCCATAACGGCTTCGGCGGCTTTGCGGCTGATGGTACGTCGAGGGGAGAGAAATAAGTTCTTGACCAACTGCATAGTCAAGGTCGATCCCCCTTCAACGGTTTCCCCGGTTTCCAGGTTGGCCACGAAGGCCCGAATGACCCCGGTGGGATAAATTCCTTTGTGATAGTAGAAATTGCTATCTTCAATCGCCAGAACAGCCCGTTTGAGATGGGGAGAAACATCATTCAGGGAGACCACTTCTCGATTGGCCTCATCATGGAGACTGGCCAGGGGCCTACCTTTAATATCGTAAATATGGGTGGTTTCAGTTGGGGCATAGCTCTGGAGGACACGTACATCCGGGAGATTGCGAAAACTGATCGCTAATCCCACCAACCCTCCGGCAACCACAGAACTTGCCAGCATCGTAACGCTCAACAAGGTTCCGGCTGTAACTTTGCTAACTGACTGAACAAAGTCAAACAGTCCAGAAGACTGTATCCGACGAGGTTCTTGTGAAATAGCATTTGTTGATGACACGTTGACCTCACTCCCTCCAGAGAAACTTTTCAAAACATAACCAGCTTAGAGATAACCAGTGAAACAGAACCAATCCGTCAAAAATAGCCCGTTAACTTTAGGTTGACTTGAGTTTAGAGCCAAGGGATTCTGCAATGGCAATACACGAAATCATTAGAAACATAGTCTAAACTATGGGAAGGCTGAATCAATTGACACCACTACTGAGTGATAGCACAAATTAGGCTTGTCCGTTAAGGTGGGGCTGAACAGAAACTCGATTCTTGACCTCTAACCCTTTTGGCTTGATGCTCTATTGACCCTCTAAAACTGACCCTTCCCCACGCCACAGGTTGTTAAAGATTGCCGAACTATGATGAAAGGCATCCCAGAGGGAGACCGATCAAGAGTTCGCAACATTTGCAATAATGGCAGCAACGGCAAGTTCAAGGGATCAAGCTCCCCTATCAAAATAATCCAATTAGACATAAGACTAGCGGATCTGATGGGCTATTGGCAAAGTGGTCGGTTAGCTAGATTTTGGGTTTGGATTGAACTTGATAGTGTCTCCTGATCAAAACCTGAATCAAACGGGTGTCTTCCCAAGAATCGTGACAACTATGGCTACAAATTTATCCCCAGAACCAGAACTCCAGTCAGGAATCTCGCTACAAAGCGATCCCAAACTCAGCCGGGGAGTCAGTGAGATCTTCCCCGAACACCTGGATTCTCAGCACCCTGATGGACACCTGGGACAGCGGATTGCCCAGAGCGATCGCCCCCTGCGAATCAAGTTTGGCATTGATCCAACCGGGAGTGATATTCATCTGGGCCATAGCATTGTCTTCCGCAAGCTGCGGGCTTTTCAGGATGCTGGACATAGGGCAGTTTTGATTGTTGGGGATTTCACCGCCCGGATTGGGGATCCAACGGGCAAATCTGAAACCCGTAACCAGCTCACCCCCGAACAGGTGGAAGCCAATGCCCAAACCTATCTTGATCAGGTACGCCCGATTTTAGACTTTGACACGCCGGGGCGCTTGGAAATTCGGCGCAATTCTGAGTGGTTGTCCCAGTTGGATCTGACAAAAATCCTGGAACTGTTGGGGACGATGACCGTGGGACAGATGTTAGCCAAGGAAGGATTTGCCGAGCGCTATGACAAGGGCAATCCCATTTACCTGCATGAATTTCTCTATCCCCTGATGCAAGGCTACGACTCCGTGGCGGTGATGGCGGATGTGGAATTGGGAGGAACGGATCAAAAGTTTAATCTGGCGGTGGGCCGGGATCTGCAACGGCATTTTGGCCAGCGTCCTCAGTTCGGTTTGCTGATGCCCATTTTGATTGGCACAGATGGCAGTCAAAAAATGTCCAAATCCTTAGGCAATTATGTCGGATTGTCTGAGAACCCCTTGTCTATGTATTCCAAGCTAGAGAAAATTCCGGATAGCGTGATTGCTCAATATTTTGAGCTACTGACTGATTTACCCCTGGATCAATTGCCAGACAATCCCCGAGACAAACAAAAACTCCTGGCTCTGGAAGTGGTGACTCAATACCATGGGAAAACTGCAGCCTTGGACGCTCAACAGGCAGCTTTAACCCTGATCCAGGGGGATGCAACCCAGGCGGATGCCGTGCCAGAATTCTCCCTGGCTACCGTTGAATTCCCAGCGAAACTCTTTTATATTCTAAGCACTAGTAAGTTATGCCAGGGGAGTAGCGATGCCCGCCGCCAGATTCAGGGAGGTGCAGTCAGGTTGGATGGCGATCGCCTCTGTGACACTGATCTGAGCTTTGATTCTGCCGAAGAGTTGAATGGTCGAGTTTTACAGGTCGGGAAGAAAAAATTCCTGCGGTTGGTGCTTTAGGTTTTTGATGGGCTTCTGAGGTTTCCTATAAAGTTTCTAATGAAAGTGTCCCGAAAGTCTATGGGATCTCAGGAAGAAAGCCTTACAAGGGTTTATGCAGCAGGATTTGCTGCTAGCCCGGTGCTTAGTTGAATTCTGTAGCCGGTCTTTGACCACAATCTTTCAAGACTGTTCCCCCGGGTAGTCTTCCAAAAAGACTTTAGGAGTAGTCTTTCATAGCAACCTTTAATAACAGTCTTGAGTAACGACCTCTAATAACAACCTTTTATCCCATTCCCAAAAGACCAGCAGCCCTCCTTTCTGTTGATTGTCATGAAGCCAACTCAATATCATCAAACTGGCAAGCCAGGTTACCATGGGTTCCCAACCCCTCGGCGCAATCGCAAGATTTATCAAAAAATTGGCTTGGGTTATTTAATCTCAATCGGGATTGGATTTCTGGGCTCCATGGCAGGAATGCTGATGGCGGATTATTACCAGGGCCAGGGGATTGAGCAGTTGGGGGAAGCTCAAGAACAATCTCAACTCTTGCAACAGTTTGAGAGGGAAGCCAAGGACTTTCAGCTCAATCTTACCCGTTTACTGGTGCCGGGGAGTCAACTCCCGTTCCTCACGCAACGGTATGAAAAAATTCAATCTAACACTCAAACTATCCAGCGGCTGCAGCAACAAATCGCAGAATTTCTAACCCGCAATCCCGGCTGGCTGGCCACAGAACCGCAACAACTCAGTACCCTGATCAACAGTTATACTGCCCAGGTCAAACGCACGACCCAAAGGCTCGCTCCCCTGTTGGGCGGCTCTACACCCGGTGCCCCTAGCCTAGCTTCATCCCCCCAATCACTGCGCTCAATCATCACCGACGAATCACAAAACCAACTGGATCAACTTAACCAGGAATTGCTGAGGATCAGCTCCGTCGCTCGGCAGCAAGAACAGCAGGCCGGGGATGCGATGGAGGCGGCCCAAGGGTTGGAAAAGCTGATTATTGTCCTGAGTATGCTGGGATGTGGGACTTTTGCGGGGTTGCTGGCATGGCGCACCACCCGGGCGATCGCCCAACCGATTGAGCGGGTGACCCAGGTGGCGCAGCAGGCTGCTATAGAATCCAACTTTGATCTGCGGGTTCCAGTCACGACCCACGATGAGGTGGGTCTATTGGCTGAATCTCTCAACTTGCTGATTCAGCGAGTATCTGAACGGACTCAGGACTTGGAACAGGCGGCAGTTGAGGCGGCCGATCAAACTCAAACCCTACAACTCACCCTGGAAGAATTGCAAAAAACCCAAACTCAACTGGTGCAAACCGAGAAAATGTCCTCCCTGGGGCAGATGATGGCGGGTATTGCCCATGAAATTAATAATCCCGTCAATTTCATCAGCGGCAATCTCATCTACACCAACACCTACACCCAGGATTTGCTGCAAATTATTCACCTCTATCAACGCCACTATCCTGATGCCCCCCCAGACATTCAGGCCATCGCTGAGGAAGCGGATCTAGAATTTATGGTGGAGGATTTGCCCCGAATTATTGGGTCAATGCAAATCGGGGCCGCTCGAATTAAAGAAATCGTGCGATCGCTGCGGAATTTTTCTCGCCTGGATGAATCAGATTGCAAGACCGTTAATGTACATGAAGGGATTGACAGCACAATTTTGATCTTGCAGCATCGCTTAAAAGAAAATGGCTATCGTTCAGCCATTCAGTTGCATAAACATTATGGTGAATTGCCTGCCATTGAATGTTATGCCGGGCAGTTGAATCAGGTTTTTATGAATCTTGTCAGCAATGCCATTGATGCCCTGGATCAGGTATATAAAAAAGCAGTGATCGAGGATTTGGAAATGGATCGACCCGATCCACAAATTATCATTGCCACAGAAATGCAAGGGGAATCAGTGAGGGTTCGGATTATTGATAATGGCCCTGGCATTCCAGAAGCGATTCAAAGCCGCTTATTTGATCCATTCTTCACCACGAAGCCGGTTGGTCAGGGAACTGGTATTGGCCTATCAATCAGCTATCAGATTGTAGTTGAAAACCACGGGGGTTCGTTGCAGTGTGTTTCAGAGCGGGGGAAAGGAGCAGAGTTTGTTGTTGAAATTCCCCAGAGACAAGAGCTGAGAATAAAATAATTTTTGAATAATCACTGCAGTGCCTCCCAAAAATTAGACAATAAAGATTAGACAATATTAAAGGTAGATTTAAGTTAAGGCCCCAGTGAAATCCGTAGCAGTTTATAAGATCAGATATATAGCCCATGTTGACCCAGCGCGCTCAAGAACTCATCCCCAAAGCCAGAATTGTCAGTTTTACTTCCTGGCGAGATATTTATCCCGATGAAATCATCGACCGTTTTCAGCAGGCGGACGACGCAGGTCGCTATCTGTCGGATGAAGACCTAGCGATTCTGACCCAAACCCTGGTGACTCATCCCCAACTTCAGCAGATGACCAGTGAGACTCAGATTGGACTGACGGCTGATTTGCGAGATCAAGTGTCTGAAATTGTCACAGAAGCTCGAGAACAAGTTCTAGCCCAATACCCAGGGATTACAGAACCGGGAGGGGGGCTTTATCCCCCAGAACGAACCCAGGCTTGCTGGCGGGACTTCTGGCATTTTCTCCGCTGCATTACCTATGGAATTGCCGGAGGTCAGGTGCAATATACCAATCCAGAGGGATTGCACTATATGGAGTTGCTCTATCAGGAGCTTCAGGTTCCCTTACCAGCAATGGTAACGGGTCTGGAGGGATTGAAGGCGGCGAGTCTGCGGCGAATTGAACCGGAACAAATGGATCAAATCGCCCCCTATTTTGATCATCTGATTGGTCAGCTTCGTCAATTTAATTCGTCAATCTAGATAATGGGACTGAAACTAATTTCTAATGTCAATTCTTGAACAACTGCGATCGCGCTTTGAGCGGGCTTTAGTAATAGCCTATGGGGAGACTGTGGAAGATAGGGCGGATGTGATGTTAGTTCCCGCCAGCAATCCCAGATTTGGGGATTATCAATGCAATGTAGCCATGTCCCTCACCAAAGCATTGAAAGACAATCCCCGAACCATTGCCACTCAGATTGTCCAACATTTAGAAATCAGTGATATTTGTGAGGATCCCGAAATTGCTGGGCCAGGATTCATCAATTTGAAGCTCAAGCCAGATTACCTGGAAGCTCAACTCAATTCTATGGTCGGGGATAGGCGCATGGGCATCGCGCCCACCAACGCTCCCGAAAAAGTTATTGTAGATTTTTCTAGCCCCAATATTGCCAAGGAAATGCATGTTGGCCATCTGCGTTCGACTATTATTGGGGACTGCATTGCTCGGATTCTAGAATTTCAGGGCCATGATGTATTGCGGCTCAACCATGTCGGAGATTGGGGGACGCAGTTTGGTATGTTGATCACCTATTTGCGGGAAGCCTATCCAGATGCTTTGACTACTGCTGATGCTCTAGATTTGGGCGATCTGGTCAACTTCTATCGCCAAGCTAAAGTTCGCTTTGATCAGGATCCGGACTTCAAGGAAACCGCCCGCAAAGAGGTGGTGCGATTGCAAGCGGGGGCAGAGGATAGTCGCCGCGCTTGGCAATTACTCTGCGATCAATCCCGGCGAGAGTTTCAGGTGATCTATGACCTGCTTGATGTCCAGCTCACGGAACGGGGGGAATCATTTTACAATCCCCTGTTGCTTGGGGTGATTGCAGATCTAGAACAAACCGGATTACTGGTAGAAAGTGACGGGGCTCAGTGTGTTTTTCTGGAAGGATTTACCAACAAGGATGGGGAGCCTCTTCCCCTGATTGTGCAGAAATCTGATGGGGGCTACAACTACGCCACAACGGATCTGGCCGCTGTTCGCTATCGGATCAATCAAGATCAGGCGGTTAAAATAATCTATATTACGGATGCAGGACAGGCCAATCATTTTACCCAGGTCTGGCAGGTGGCCCAGAAGGCTGGTTGGATTCCAGAAACCGTAGAACTGATTCATGTTCCCTTTGGCTTGGTGCTGGGGGAGGATGGCAAAAAGCTCAAAACCCGTTCTGGAGATACTGTTCGGCTGCGGGAGTTACTTGATGAAGCCGTTAACCGGGCGCGCGCCGATCTGGAAAATCGTCTGGCGGAGGAAGGTCGTTCTGAATCGGCTGAATTCATTGAGCATGTAGCTCAAATTGTGGGGATGAGTGCGGTAAAATACGCTGATCTCAGCCAGAACCGTACCAGCAACTACAGTTTCAGTTTTGATAAAATGTTGTCCTTGCAGGGCAATACGGCTCCTTACTTGCTCTATGCCTATGTCCGGATTCAAGGAATCAGCCGCAAAGGGAAGATTGATTTTGAGCAGTTAGGCACAGGGGCAAAAATTCACTTGCAGGCGGAACCGGAATTGATTCTGGCTCGACATTTGCTGCAATTTGATCTGATCATTGATGAAGTGGCGACAGAACTTCTGCCCAACCGTCTATGTCAGTACTTGTTTGAACTCAGTCAGAAGTTCAACCAATTCTACGACCAGTGCCCTGTCCTCAAAGCTGAAATTCCTCAACGCATTTCCCGCCTTGGGCTCTGTGACTTGACAGCTAAAACCCTGAAATTGGGGCTTTCCTTGTTAGGGATTTCCGTCCTGGAACGGATGTGATTTCTAACAAGATCCAGCTAAAATCTAGATTGTCTAGATTGTTATGATGATAAGTAATGCTTAGAGCGTTTCTCACGCTGCTGGAGCACGGAAGATGGTGGCGTACCGCGCCATACCCTCCCAAATCCATACCTCATACGATTGAAAAGCGCTATAAATTAAGATTTTAAGGGAGTTAAACTCTATGTCTGAGAATATGTCTGAAAGTAAATCTGAAAAGCAGGTTCAGAATAGCGTTAATCAGCCAGAGAGCATTAAACCTGTTGCCCCAGTTGAACAACCCGTCATTACTCAGCAGACTCCAGTCAGTAGTCCAGTTGCCAACGCTCAATCCGGGATTGGTGCTTTTTTTAGGAGCTGGAAGCTTAAGCTTGGTGTGGTTTTGGTCGCGATCGCCGGGGTGAGCTCTATTGTCGTATTTGTGGCCCCACATTGTAGCGACCCAGGGGCTAAAATCCTGGTCGAGACAGTCTAGTGCTAGTCCCATCAGTTGCATGATGCTAGATACTAATGACGATGGCTATGTGAGCTGTAGTGCTACTATGCCCGATGAGCAAATTGTCTCTCTCCAGTGCAGTTCTAATCTGTTGAACCTGGGTTGTCGTGTTAACTACGGTTCTGCGGCACCGCCCTCAATAAAAGTGAAGCGCAAAGCGGTAGAGGGTTAGTCCAATTTGATCAATGGGCTTGAAGAGGTCTGCTCTGGGTTCCAGAGCAGACCTTTATCACTTTTCCCCGAAAAAAATCACTCTCCAATTCTGGAAAGTGATCAACTGTCTCTAGACGACTTAGAACCCTTTGATCAAATTTATCTCTGAGGGGATGGAGCTTATGCACTTTACACCCCAAATACCCGTTTCAAACACCTCCTCAATCGCAGGGCTACAACGATCTGATTGGCTCAGTTTCTCAGGCTTGAAAGGGATTAGGCCCCTTTGACAACGTGGTAAGATGGCTGACAGTTTAAATTGAAATTTTCGGTTGAAATGAGCATTAATTGTTTCAAATGCGGATGTCAGGGAGAAAAACAATGAGATGGAGCCAGGGATTGACCGGGGCGATCGCAACAGTAGTATTGATTAGCATAGGATTTCCCCCCTCAGCTAGAGCCGCAAAGTCTGAGGATATTGATCGACTCCGAGCGACCAACCGCTGTCCAGGGTGCAATCTGCAAGGGGCTGACCTGGGGCAACTTCAGCTTCAGGGAGCCAATTTATTTGAGGCAAACCTGCAGGGGGCGAATTTGAAGGGGGCGGATCTCCGCAGTGCCAATTTGGCTGGGGCCAATCTGAATGAAGCGGATCTATTTCAAGCCAATCTGGCTGATGCCAACTTCCACGGGGCCAATTTATCCAATGCCAATCTCCAGGGGGCTGATTTGAGAGAGGCAAACTTTGGAGGGGCATTACTCTCTAGAACAAACCTGCGACGGGCTGATCTAAGGGATGCTAACTTGTTTAGGACAAACTTGAGTGAAGCCTATCTGGATTTGGCGGACTTATCTAGGGCAGATTTGCGTCAAGCCTTTCTATTCAGAGCCAATCTTGAAGGAGCTAATTTATCTCGGGCAGATTTGTTAGGAGCCAACTTACAGGGTTCTAATCTCAAGGATACGGATCTCCGGGGCAGCAATCTGCAATCCGTCAACTTTGCTGATAGTAATATTGCCCAAGCTCGATTGTCTAATAATTTGCTAGCGGATGCTTTGTTGCAGGGAACTGCACTAGGGCCAGTGGTTTGTGTGATTGATCGGGTGATCAATTGCTACACTGATCCCAAGGTCAACGTCACCTTACCTCGATTGCCAGACTCTACCCCGGCATTTCAAGGAAGACCTGTGGCTCCTGCTTTTCAGGATAATAGTAACCCCCCTGGAGAACGGCAACCTGTGCGGGGATTGTGGAACTTCGAAGGAGATTTCCCAGAATCTCAATCCAATTAGTCTGATTTGAGTTCAGCTTGAGGCGTTTAAACAGAAGCGGACTGATGCCGATATTGGATTGCCGACACTAGATATCTTTAAGCAGGGCTTTGGGAAACCCTGCTTAATTTTTTAGAGACTACACGAATGTAAATTGAGTAGTATCGTTCAGGTCTAAACCCACAACGCCTTCAGCGATCCCAATCAATTCTTTCAATAGATCACTGGCCTCAAAGATTTGAGTTGAACCGTTGACCTCCTCCAGGCTGTAGTTATCAGGTGTGCCATGGAGCTGAATTGTATCTACCCCCAAGGTAAGATCTTTTAGGGTTGCATAACCCAATCGTCCCTCTGAGTAGGTAGTGGCGTTGTCATCGTAAAAGGTTGTCGTGGCATCTCCTAAGACAAACCAATCACTATCTCCTCCGCCAATCAGAACGTCCTTTTCTCCTTGACCGGGACTGAGAACATCCGGATCTACTCCCACTAGAATGTCATTCCCAATCCGACCATCCAGGGTGTCATCGCCCAATCCACCCAGCAAAGTATCGGCTCCATCTACATTGACAATTTCGATGTAATCATCGCCATAACCATAGTCAATCTCAAGAAAATCGACGGTGCCGCCTCCATAGATGAGATCGTTGCCACCGTTGCCTTCGAGGCGATCGCCCCCATCTTCTCCATACAGAGTATCGTGACCAGCGCCTCCATAGAGGGTGTCAGTGTCTGAATCAGCAAAGCCAAATTCTTCGTAAATATACTCATCTGTATTCTGACCTCCGTAAAGGAGATCAGCACCATTTCCTCCGTCTATTAAGTCATTTCCGCCTGAACTGTAGAGCAGATAACGTCCATAGATATAATATTGCCCACCCAGAATAGTGTCATTACCCACACCGCCCTTGAGGGTATCGGATCCGGCATTACCATCTAATTGGTCGTCGTTTGAGCCCCCATCTAGTAGATCGCCACTGGTAGAGCCAATTAAGCCATCGTTGCCGGCCCGTCCATAGGCCGTACCACGGACATTGAGAACCAAGTAATCATTTCCCGAACCCCCATCCAAAAAGCCTACAGAAGCACTGGAGATGTAGTCATTTCCAGCCCCCCCGTACAACCACTTGGTTCCAGTGGCTCCTCCCAGGTCTTCGTCATACGGGTAGATATAATCAATCTGATCATTCCCACTACCGCCATACACCGTATCAGAACCATCGTTATATAAAATCCGGTCATCCCCGGAGCCGCCTTTGATCAGGTTACCCCCCCCAGAATAGTTGTTTCCACCTACCAATAGGTCATTGCCAGAGCCCCCTTCCAGGGTATCAATTGCCCCTGGATCGCTAGCATATCCCCGGATCTCATAACCATAAAGGGTGTCATAACCATTGCCACCCTGGAGCAGATCACTGCCCCTACCTCCAACTAGTTCATCATCTCCGGCTAAGCCCACAAGGGTATCATTTTCTGAAAAGGGGCCTAAAAAATCGCTATCTGCTGTTCCTCGGATAAAAACCATAACAATCTCCTTCTGATAAAAATCAGAACTTTAAGGGTTAAATACTGTTGCTCAAATTTCCAAGCTTTTTGGTGAAGTCGAAGCTCTTGCTTCACCAGATCCAATTTCTACAAATTCTGTAACTCAGCTTGGGACGAACCTGATATTCAGGCTCAACCCTAGACAATATTCAAACGATGTCACCAAACTTCGACCTAATATCCAGATTCTATAACAAATTCCGACTGGGCATACTGGTATAAAACTTTAAGTTTTCTAAAGTTCAATTCCCTTCTAACTCAGGGTTATTTCATTCTGGATTGGGGTGATAAGTTAGGGGTTTCAGTCCTTGAAGGCTAAAGTCCCTAAAGTTTGAAGCAGTACAGTCTTGTAGATACACAAACAAATAGGTCACAAAATATCAAAATTTAGACTGAAACAGCCCTGCTTCTAACTCGCTCAGGAGTGATCTGAAGGTGTTGACCTGAAGGTGTTGATCCGAGGGCATCGGGCTGATGAGTCATTGGTTTTAGCTCATAGTAGGTTATATTCAAGAACCAGAGCTTGTCCCACAGTCAATTCAAAAGTCAGTTCAAAAGTCAGTTAAAACGTTTAAACGAGGTTAAATCAGAAATGCTGCCAGGTTTAGCAGAACAAGTCGCCATTGTTACCGGTGCATCCCGGGGAATTGGTCGGGCGATCGCCCAAACTCTCGCCACAGAAGGGGCAATGGTGGTCGTCAACTATGCTAGTTCCAGTTCCGCTGCTGATGAGGTAGTCGCTGAGATCACCCAGGGAGGGGGTCAGGCAATCGCCTTGCAGGCCGATGTCTCTCAAGCGGATCAGGTCGATCAGTTAGTCAATACCGTGATGGAAAAATGGGGACGAATTGATATTCTGGTCAATAATGCTGGTATCACCCGAGATACCCTGTTGCTGCGGATGAAGCCAGAGGAGTGGCAAGCGGTGATTGACCTCAACCTGACTGGGGTATTCCTCTGCACCCGCGCCACCAGTAAAATCATGCTCAAGCAGCGTTCAGGCCGGATCATCAATATTGCTTCTGTGGCCGGTCAAATGGGAAATCCTGGTCAGGCCAACTACAGTGCTGCCAAGGCGGGGGTAATTGGTTTTACCAAGACCGTTGCCAAGGAATTGGCCAGTCGCGGCGTATTGGTCAATGCGGTTGCCCCCGGATTTATTCAAACGGACATGACTAAGGAATTGAAAAATACAGCAGAAATTCTCAAATTCATTCCCCTAGGACGCTATGGCCAACCGGAGGACGTTGCCGGGATGGTCAGGTTTCTAGCTGCCGATCCGGCGGCGGCCTACATTACCGGGCAGGTGTTTAACGTCGATGGCGGCATGGTCATGAGTTAGGGTTATCAGAACATTCACCAGAAGGATTTTATATGAATTGGGAACAGGGTCAGCAGATTGAACTGGTGATTGACAATCTCTCAGATGACGGCAATGGAGTCGGTCGCTATCAAGAGCGAGTTGTGTTCGTGCCGAATACGGTTCCGGGCGATCGCGTTTTAGCTAAAGTCATTCAGCTCAAACCTAAGTTCGCCACCGCCAGATTGGAAATGGTGTTGGCGGCTTCAGAGCATCGGATTCGGCCCCAGTGTATTGTGGCGGACAAATGTGGGGGCTGTCAGTGGCAGGCCGTGAGTCATGACTATCAGCTCCAGTCTAAACAAAACCAGGTCATTCAAGCCCTGCAACGAATTGGGGGGTTTCAAGATGTGCCAATCAGCCCGATTCTCCCCGCCCCAGCCGCGTTTGGATATCGCAACAAAGTCACCTATCCCCTAGGGCTCTCTACTACAGGTCAGGTTCAGGCTGGATACTATCGTCAGGGTAGCCATCGCCTGGTGAATATCAACCAATGTCCGATTCAGGATGCCCAGTTAGATCCACTCCTGGCGGCAGTCAAACAGGATATTCAGCATCAGGGTTGGTCGATTTACGATGAAGACAATCACACTGGAACCCTACGTCATCTGTGTTTACGGGTGGGTCGGCGTACCGGAGAAATTTTATTAACCCTGGTGGTCAAGGGTCAGGAGGTCACCAAAACTCCGGAAAAAGTTCCCCTGGGAGTCGAGAACACTGAGCGATCGCCCCATCTTCTCCTAAAAAAGCGCCGAAAAACTGTTCCAGCATCAGCTACAAAAATAATAGATTCAGGATCCCATCGGCATTCTAAAACAGTAGTCACGGATGCGGCTGACTTGTCTGGATTGGAAGCTCAAGCCCAGCGCTGGTTGGAGCAGTATCCCCAGTTAGTCGGGGTCTGTTTGAATTTTAATGCTCACCCCGGTAACGTCGTCTTTGGACAGGAAACCTTTTGTGTAGCCGGGCGAGGTTATTTGCAGGAAGAGTTTGCGGGGTTGACCCTGCGACTCAATCCTGAAACCTTCTTTCAAGTCAATACAGAAGCGGCAGAAGCCCTACTGAGGGAAATCCAGGGGGAATTAAATCTCCAGGGCCATGAAATTCTGGTGGATGCTTATTGTGGGATTGGGACGTTGAGCTTGCCCTTAGCGCAGCAAGTTCAGCAGGTGATTGGACTGGAGGTTCAAGCATCGGCCATTGCCCAAGCCCAGCAAAATTCTGAATTCAACCAGATCAAAAATATCAGCTTTCAGGCGGGAACCGTAGAGACTTTATTGCCAAACCTGGATGTGAAGCCGGACATTGTGGTACTTGATCCTCCGCGAAAAGGCTGCGATCCCAGGGTGATTGAAGCCTTGATTGAGTTGCAATCCCAAAAATTGGTTTATATGAGTTGTAAACCGGCAACCCTGGCCCGGGATTTGAAATTACTCTGCGAATCGGGAATTTATCGTCTGACTCGGATTCAACCGGCGGATTTCTTTCCGCAAACGTCCCATGTGGAATGTGCTGCGTTTTTAGTTAAGAATTGAATCCGGCTCTACAGGGATTTTTGGCAGTGCTTGATGAAGGGACGAACAAGAATTTTAGATGCTTTCAATTTCCCCCAAAAATTAAATTCTCCCCAAATATTAAATTACCCCAAATAAATTTGGAGTAATTTAATGATGACCCTAATAGTAGAATTTTAAACGATGACCCTGATCAAATAACCCTCTAATCAACTAGCTGAAAATAAGTTACTCTAAAAAGAAGAACTTATTTAGAAAGCAAGAACGCTGGAGGTTTAGTGCTCCCATAAACACACCACCTCCAGCTCCTTGAAACCCTCGTAATGTGCCTTTCTATATTTATTATTGCAATGCTGTTTTAGAAATACAAGAGGGCTTTTGCAAGTACCCACTTTTATCTTGATCCCCGAATTGAACTCCAGCAATCTCGCCTCAGGCAGGGTTTGTAGCGTCAGTCCGATCTGAACTTGAGTTGAGTTGAAGCTGAGCATTCAGAATCTTGAGAATGCGATCGCGCATCATCTCCAGATGGGCCACTGTATAGGGTTCAACGGCGTTCCCCTGGGTGAGTTGTTGCCCAATGGTTTGATCCAACTGCTTGAGTTGATACCAGGCCAGGGTTTGGGCATCTGCTGGGACTTCTGAGGCTGGTCGGAGCACCAATCCCTTGATCGCTTCCAGGTATTCTCTCTGGAGGGAACGGCGCAGGTTGGAAATGGCGAGATTGCGTTCCTGAACCAGGACTTCTGACCAGATACTATTCTGTAAGACTTCAAATAATTCAGGAAGGTTCAATGTCTCCTTCGATCCGGATTTCAATTCGATGTCCTGGAGTCGAGCCAATCGCTGAGGAGAGAGTAATGCTTGTAAGACTGTCCGTTGCAGCGATAGAATCCGCTCCCCAATCGGATACTCCAGAGTCCCGAACTGTTCGGCATTGCTCCAGTCTGACCAACGAGACGGGGATAACTGATTCAGTAAATCCGGGGAGAATCGAAAGGCATCAGCCGCAAACACGTATTTTTCCAGCAAATTCAAGGCTTGACGCTGTTGGGCTACAGGAATGGGGGAAAAGGCAGGTCGCCCCCTGCCACGACTGCGGTCAAAAGACTGACTGGCAACATATAAGGTGACATTGCTGGTCTGGGTTTCGTAGTAATCAAACAAGGCATCAAACAGTTTCCGGGCGTAGCCGTTGTCGTCCTGGGCCATTTGACTTTTAGATTCCAGCTTTTTCCACAGGGCGATCGCATTGTCCATTTGCCATTGAGCATAGTGGAGAGCATCGTTACTCAGATCAAAAGCCGTTACTCGGGGATCAAGGAAGGCATAGAGATCCTCATCCGTACCATAAGCGAGGGCTGGTTCCTGCCCTCGCTTAGCAATTTGGGCGAGCTCTCGGGCTTGATCGTAGGGAACTCTGGCGGTTATGGGTTTGTAACCATATTCAATAGCCCAGATATCATAGGGGCCGACTACTGTTGGATAGTAATCGCCCTGGGGTTGATTGACGGGGGCAAGATTGATAGGGAGGTAATCCATCACCGAGCCAGTCAAGCCTTTTGTCTGAGTAATTGTCGGATCCTGCAATTCTGCCAGGGAGAGCAGGGTACTACCATGAAAGTTATGCCTCAATCCCAGGGCATGGCCGATTTCATGGGCAGTCAGGGAACGTAGCCGATCCTGAATATAGCGTTGCATTTGGGAACTGCCCGCAATAGCCCGATGATTCAGAGACAGATCAATTGCGCCGACAGCAAACTGCAACATGGAGTCAAATCCATAACAGCGGTGAGACTGGAGTAGAGGATTTTGAGCCAGTTGCTTCCCCAGGGTCGGGCAGGAGTGATTGAAGCCGGATTGATTCTGGACACCCTGCGATCGCTCGAGTTGTTGAGTCTCGAGCAAGGCTCCAATTCCCTCTGAGAGGCTGGAAATGGCATTGCCTTCTAAAACAATATCAGCATCTAAAATCTGGCCTGTGAGGGGATTCACATGGCTGGGGCCATAGCCACTAAACAACGCCTGAAATGAGGTAGACCAGCGCACCGTGTTGTAACGCACATCTGCTGGATCCCAGGCAGCATCGTCGGGCATCTGCTGAACTTGAATCGCCTCTAAAAATCCAGCTTGCTCAAAGGCTCGATTCCACATTAAGATCCCCGCTCGAATCGCCTCCCGATAGGCTAGGGGCACTGTATTTTCAATCCAGAAGACGATGGGTTTGACCGGGGGAGACAGGGGAGCCGTTGGGTCTTGTTTTTCCAGGTGCCAGCGATTGATGTAGCGGGTAAAACTACTGGAATTGGAGGACTTTGAAAGATCTTTATACACCGAAGTAAAGTAGCCTACCTGTTCATCGGCGAGCCGAGGCCCATAGCTAGCACCGGTGGGAACTTCTAAAAAGCTGTAGCGCACCTTCAATTGGAAAGCCCGGTCATTAGAGGTCAGCAGCAGAGGGCTAGAACCGTCAGTCTGTTGCTGGGAAAATCCAAATACAGACCCAATCTCAATATTCTCTGGAAATGCCTGGACTGTAGAAACATAAGATTTATCAGAATCAATCCTGTAGCCAGATTCAGCCAGGGAAAATAAGTTGGGCAGTAACCCGGCTAGATCGAGATCGCTGGTCAAGATACTGCCTAGATCAATCAGTAAAGTATGGCGTTCAGGGTGAGTACCAAGAATGGGCACTGAAAATAGCACTGAATCACTGAATGATCGCCTGAGGGAACGGGCCTGGGGATCGGTTTCGGTAGTGCGGAAGTTGATATTCGGAAGGACTAATTGCAGCTTACTGTTTACTCTTTGCCATTGAAATAGAAAGTTGTCTAGATTCAAGCCACTGACAATTCCGGCTTCTCCTAAGCCCGACTCTAGAACCGCAAAACAAAGAAAGTTGCGGTTTAACTGTTCAGGTTGGAGTTCCAACAGCACTTGACCCGTTTCAGTATTGTGGTAGAGGGTAAATAACCCCTCTAACTTTTGACTCTGTTGAATCATCTGATCAAAGGGTGCGTCATCAGAGGATGGGGAGACAATCTCTTGGGATCCGGCTTGAGGGGAAGGGGAAACTTCAGAATATTGAGCGTTGACGTGACTGCCTATCAGTAGTGTGAGTAAGGCTGCTACTATACAAATTCCTGAAAACCGCTTGAGTTTTTTCATGTTCTAGACCATAATCCCCGCGTCCATTCTAGCCTGACCAATGGTCTAACCTGGCAAATCAAGGGAACCGGGTCTTCAGGTTTGGATGACCTTTATCAGCCATCTTCTCAGGACTAACTCCGGAACATCTCTCAAATGGGTTTAGCCCTAGTCAGATAGAGGTTCTGGGATCAGGCATCTGGACTGCTAGGAAACAGCCGAAATGGCTATTTTCCATGATCTCTAAATAAATCGAATGGGACTATTGGGGTTGTCAATGTCTCCTCCTAAATCAAGCTCCGTAATTCCTTCTAGAATGGCGATGGGTTCATTCACCGCGTCTCCTCGCACAAAGATCACCAAGCCTGCGGGCAAATTCAACTCTTCCGGAGCGCTGCCAAATAAATATTGGCCTGTGCTGCTGAGCAGCAGAATATCTTGCCCGGGATCAAAATCACTAATCAGGGCATAGTCCGTAAACCCGGGAATAGAGCCATTTTCGTTGTTGTAGTAAACGCTACTGCCATCCCCCAGGAAGAAGGTATCACTGCCTTCACCGCCATAAAGGGTATCCAGTTCTAGAAGTCCAGGAGGCAGCTCAGAATTGGGGTCAACCCCAGTGAGAGAATCATTTCCCTTGTCTCCACTGACAAAATCCAGACCTGTTCCCCCCAGCAAGGTATCATCTGACCGACCGCCATAGAGTTGGTCAGTGTCAGCTCCTCCCTCTAGGAAGTCATCCTGCTTATCGCCCCGGAGGAAGTCTTTGCCCTTGCCGCCGGAGAGGGTATCCTGATCTTGCCCGCCATAGAGGAGATCCTCATCATCCCCGCCATCGAGGCTATCTGCCCCCTGATTTCCAGTCAGCAGATCGTTACCAGCACCTCCCAATAGGGTGTCATTGTCTTCAGCCCCGTAGAGACTGTCATTGTCATCGCCCCCATCTAGAAAGTCGTCGTTTTTGTCTCCTGAGAGTAAATCATCGCCGATTCCTCCCAACAAGGAGTCATCATTGAGGCCCCCTAACATTGTGTCGTTGCCACTGCTGCCATCGATGAAGTCTTCCCCTCGATTTCCCTGGAGTAAATCATTGCCCCCATTGCCCAGAAGTGTGTCACTGTTGCGACCCCCATAGAGAATATCGTTGCCAGTGCCGCCATCTAGAGAGTCATCAGCCTGCAAGCCAGAGAGGGTGTCATCTCCCCCTAGACCGAAAATCCCATCCCGGCTGTTAGTTCCCGATAGATTGTTGTTACCCTCATCCCCCTCAATAATCTGAACGGGGAGACTGGGGGTGGGGGTTCCGTTGGAGTGGGGTAGGGGTCGGAACACTTGGATCCGTTGGAGTTGGGTAGTTGGG
>JAAURB010000004.1 GCA_012033335.1 Oscillatoriales cyanobacterium RM2_1_1 | reverse complement strand
TCGCAAGACGCTCTGTTATTCCAAATCCGTAGAAATGCTGAAGCACTCGATTCGGTTGCTACTTCATTACCTCAAATTCTGGGATGTCCCGATTCCGCAATGATTCATTGCATCATTCAGCAACGCCAGGATTTTTTTCATGGGTATAGTGGCCATGGGCGTAGTGTTCACAAACATCAAGTTCGGGTTTGCAGATGGTGGCGGCGATCGGTAGAATTCCACCTCCCAAATTTTTACCAATGACTAAAATATCAGGCACAACCTGATCGTGTTCACAGGCAAACATCTTGCCGGTTTTCCCCAGTCCAGTGGGAATTTCATCAAAAATTAATAGGGCCCCAAATTCATCACAAGCCTGACGAATCTTCTGCCAAAACCCTGGCGGTGCAATAGAGGGAGTGGCCCGAGAGGGCTCTGCAATGACAGCACCAATATCTCCTTCCTGTTCTAAGACATAGCGAATCTGATTAGCGCAAAGTTCTCCGCTTCCGGTACGAACCCCCCAGGCATTGCGATAATCCCCAAAGGGCGGAACATGTTCTGCCCCTGGAAGCAATGGGCCAATGGAGCCCCCTCGAAATAGTTGTTCGCCCCCAATACTCCGAGCCCCAAAACCTGCCCCATGATAAGCATCCCAAAAGGAAAGGGTCTTGAAACGGCCTGTGGCGGCCCTCATATAGGCCAGGGCAATCTCAATCCCGTCTGATCCACTGGGAGCAAACAAAACTTTACCCAGGGTTCCTGGGGTAATCTGGGCCAGCTTTTCGGCCAGGGCAATAGCCGGTTCACAGGTAAATCGGCGGGGTGCAAACGGGAGTTCCTGGAGTTGTTGAGTGATGGCAGCCACCAGTCGAGGATGACCATAGCCAATATGGTGGACATTATTGGCATGAAAATCCAGATAGCGTCGCCCTTGCATATCCTCAATCCAGATCCCTTCAGCTCGGCGAATCACCGAGAGGCAGGGGGTAGAAACGGACTGTCGCAAAAAAACTTGAGTATCCCTGTCGAGCAACGCCTGGGTTTCCGGATTCACTTGAGCCCCAGCCCAAGCTTGACGACGGAGGGAAAAGTTGATGTCTCCCTCAGCGGCAGCAGGTGGATCTAGGGGATGAAATGGCATCAGGACTTAGAATGAACAGATGGGGGCCAGAGATAAATTATCCCTGAAATCAGGGTCAGGGCTACGGAAGCCCAAAATAGAACTAAAGTTGGGAGATTCCAGGCCCCAGCCAGGGGGGCGATCAAAAAACCAATGGCAGCAATTTGAACTACGGTTTTTAGCTTGCCCCAGAGGTTTGCCCCGGATATTTGAGGTTGGTTGACCCGCCATCCGGCGATCGCCAGTTCTCGACCCAGGATCAGGAACACACCCCAGGCTGGAATTTCCCCCAATTCAATCAAAGCCAGTAAGGGCGATAGAACCAGGAGTTTGTCCACCAGAGGATCAAGAAACTTGCCCAAATCCGTAACCTGATCCAATTTACGGGCCAAATAGCCATCCAGCCAATCCGTACCGGCGGCAATCAAAAAGATGGCCAGGCAAATCCATCGAATCCGGGGAGTGGGATCATGCAAGCCATAGAGCAGAAAAGGAATACTCAGCAACCGCGATAGGGTAATCCAATTGGGCAGGTTCATTCACCTAACTAGGGATCAAAGAATAAATCGGGCGAAACAGCCGAGACGGCTGCTTTCAAGCGAGCGGTCTACACCCCAAGATGTTCATCGAATTTGATGGCCTGGGATAGACGTTTAGCATTGCTCAATCAGGGGATGACCAAGAATTTTAGATACTTTCAACAGGGGCATTTCAGCCAGCTCTCCTCGTGAATTCATCCTCAAAATCAGCAACACCCATGTTTCTAAGCGGCAGATTCACTCACCGTCACTTCTTTTACTGTAACGTCATTCGCTTTCACTTCATTGGCTTTCACTTCAGTGATGCCAATACTGGCCGACTGCAGTCTGGATTGCTGCTCTAGAAACTCCGCCAGTTGAGTTTCAATGTTGTCCCGTACCAGTTGGCGATATTCAGAGAAATGCTCAAAATGGCCACAAATCTTCAGGTAATCCACCCAGAATTTAGGATTTTGCCCCATGATCCTGAAGAGATAGATCCAGAATTTCAGCCGGGTCGATCGTTTGATTCCCTGTCGCCAGACTAAAATGCTTAGGGCTCTCACCGTTGTCCAACTCAAAACCTGCCCCACAGAACCGGCTGACTTTTTCGCATCTCTAATGGGACTCTCAGTGCCGAGCATCAAATAGTAACGATAGATCCGATCCAGGAATTGATGGGAGTCATAGAGTTGCCAGAATCCATCCACATATTCCCGGGCGATTTCCTCCATGGGACGGGTGGGAATAAAGTTCATCAGCGTTGTCTGATTGATGTTAGCGGTGGTTTGCTCCAACAATCGCCCTTCTTTCTGGAGACGATGCCAGAGAGCAGTATCGGGCAAAGCTTGCAACATACTGAACATCGCGGTAGGAATCGCAGTTTTCTCGACAAACTGGACAATGCGATCGCCCGCCCCAGACTTTTCCCCATCAAATCCAACAATAAATCCCGCCATCACCCGCAGTCCCTTGCGGGTAATCGAATTCACCGATTCACTCAAAGAATCCCGAGTATTCTGAAACTTGCGAGTCAAGGTCAAACTCGCTTCATCGGGCGTTTCAATCCCTAGAAAAACCGCATGAAAATTAGCCTCAACCATCATATCCATTAATTCTGGATCCTGGGCTAGGTCAATGGAGGCTTCTGTCAGGAAACGAAAAGGATAATTATGGCGTTGTGACCATGCTTTGATGGCGGGCAACAGGAGTTTAACATTGCGTTTGTTGCCGATAAAATTATCATCTACCAGGAAAACTCCCTGATCAAATCCCAGTTCAAGTAATCTATCAAGCTCGGCAATCAGTTGTTCTGGAGTTTTAGTTCGTGGCTTACGACCATAGAGAACAATAATGTCGCAAAATTCACATTGAAACGGGCAACCTCGGGAAAATTGCAGCGCCATCAGATCGTAGGCGGTCTTGTCTAGCAGATCAAACCGTGGAATCGGAGTCAATTCAACGCTGGGTCTTTCTCCATTGGCCCGAAAGATTCCAGATGTTTCTCCCTGTTCCACCGCCGCGACAAACATCGGCAGGGTAATTTCCCCCTCGTCTAGAATCAAAAAGTCTGCTCCAGAGGCTTCTGCCTCCCCAGGCAAAGCAGTGGGATAGGGGCCACCTACGGCAACCCGTTTGCCGCGCTGTTTGGCGGCCTGAATTTGAGCTAAAAAGTCTTCCTTCTGGACAATCATGGCGGACAAAATTACAATCTCAGCCCAGTCCCAATCTGCTTCTATGATCTCTCCAACATTGCGATCAACCATTCTAAATTCCCAGGTTTGAGGCAGGATTGCAGCAACTGTAATCAAGCCCAAAGGAGGGAGCAATGCCTTCCGATTGACAAGCTCTAGAGCCTTCTCAAATGACCAGAAGCTCTTAGGAAAAATCGGATAAATCAGTAAAGCTCGCATAAATTCTTTATAAGGATGACAGCTTAAGCCATCATAAACGATTAGCTTAAACTAATATCGAACCGGTTAATTCATCATGGCTTGCTTTCTTTGAAAGCCCTGGAGCGCAGAGCTTTCAAAGAAAACTTACATATCACACACTGGCAGAGTCGATCTCACAAATGACAGGGAGTGGGGGTTCAACGCAGCCTCTCTGCCAATCTCTAAATTCACTCTCTAGATAAGATGAAGCGCTTCAAGAAGGTGTGACTAATTTCTTTCCTTCAATCCGAAATGGCCTACCACTTCAATAAATTAAACTCTTCCATATCAACCGTATCCCGGTTGCGATAAATGGCCAAGACAATGGCCAATCCCACCGCAGCCTCTGCTGCTGCAACCGTAATGACAAAAATTGTAAAAACCTGACCTTTGATGCTACCAGAGTCTGAGAAATTGGAGAAGGCCATCAAGTTTAAATTAACAGCGTTCAGCATGATTTCGATAGACATCAATACTCGCACAGCATTCCGACTGGTGATCAATCCATAAATTCCAATACAGAATAGAGCGGCTGCGACTAAGAGGAAATATTCAAGCTGCAATTGCATAAAAATAACTGACCTGAACTAAATGTGGACAACCTGATCTTGATTTCAACTTTTGTTTTCGACTTTTGATTTCAACCTGCAGAATTCTGGGCTAGTCAGGGGAGTTAATAACCTGATGGAAGCCTAACCAACGTCATCTATCCGGCAAACCTCTATCATCTGATCCAACCTAGGACTGATCTGAGGAATTATCAGTTGATACGGAGAGCAATTCTCGAGGACGTTCCTGTAGTGTCCAGACTGGAGGTTGAGCAGCCTGGGTTAATTCCGTATCAGGAATGAAGTCCCGGCGCGCCAAAACAATAGCCCCAACCATCGCCATCAACAAAAAGACCGAAGCCAATTCAAAGGGTAGCAGAAAATCGCTGAAGAAATGCTGAGCAATGGTGACAATGGAGCTTCCTGAACTGGCAACCTCAACGATCTGAGTTGACCAGGGAGTAGAAAATACCATGGTGCCGAGCAGGGCGAATAACCCGGTGCAAACTCCGGCGGTTGCCAATCGGCGAATCTGGATATTGGGTAGGGCTTTGAAGTCCTGTTGCTTGTTGACCAGCATGATCCCGAACAGGATCAGCACATTCACAGATCCGACATAAATTAATACCTGGGCGGCAGCAACAAAATCCGCATTCAACAGGAGGTACATTCCCGCCACCCCCATGAATACTGCCCCCAACAAAAAAGCTGAATAAACAATATTGGTGAGTAAGACAACCCCCAATGCCGCCCCTAACGACAGTAAGGCCAGTAAGCCAAACGAAACAATCTGAACTCCCTCTGCTAAGTTCACGGTCTTTTTATCCTTTTGCGAATTGCCAGTATTTCACTTTAGTATTCTGCCAGAAGAGTGGATCCAGTAGGCCAGTATTAAGCTTGAGAAACCCAATATCTTCTAAGAATCACCTGGGTTGACTTTGTTTCTCCCCTGGTTTTCCTCACCTCCTGTCCTCCTCGGCCAACAAAAACCATTCGTTCCAATCTCGTTTTGATTTAGTTTTGATCTGAAGCCTGCTCAGTTTGCTCAAGAATCTCTTCTGGACGCAAACCCGCTCGCCGTGCTGTATGGGGAACAGTATGGGGGTCAGTAACACCCTTTGGTAAGTAAGCAAACTCTCGCATAGGCGTTACCATCGGGTCATCTGTCACCTTGTAGGGCAAGCGTCCTAGGGCAACGTTGTCATAATTGAGTTCATGGCGATCGTAGGCCGCGAGTTCGTATTCCTCAGTCATGGAGAGACAATTGGTTGGGCAATACTCCACGCAGTTGCCACAGAAAATACAAACCCCAAAGTCGATACTGTAATGCTTCAGTTGCTTTTTCTTGGTGTCTTTATTGAATTCCCAATCCACCACAGGCAAGTTAATTGGACAAACCCGAACGCAAACTTCACAGGAAATACACTTATCAAATTCAAAATGGATCCGTCCCCGAAATCGCTCTGAAGGAATCAGTTTTTCATAGGGGTATTGGATCGTGATCGGACGACGGCGCATGTGATCAAAGGTCACTGATAGACCCTGACCAATATACTTGGCCGCCTGTACTGTCTCTCTGGCATAGTCTGTAACTTGATTCAAGAACTTTAACATGGGGTTCTCCTACTCAGATTTCAAAGATTCAGATTTCAAAGATTAGCCCGGTAATGGAGGGGTAAATACTTCTATAGTAGTCTCAAAAAACTTCTAGTATCTTTACCCACCAAAAGCCACTGGAAACGCTAGCTTCAACCCAGCAGTCAAGAGTAAATTCACCAAGGCAATGGGCAGCAGAAACTTCCAACCCAAATTCAGCAGTTGATCGATCCGCACCCGGGGCACTGTCCAACGCAACAAAATCGCTGTAAATACTAGCAGATAAGCTTTCAAGATGGTCATTGTAATGCCGAGGGTTCCCAAAATCACCTGAAGCCAGGGAGTAGTTTCACTGACTCCTAACCAATCGGCAAATAACTCTGGAGGAATAGGAAACTCCCACCCACCCAAATAAAGTACTGCAACCAGCAAGGCCGACAGCACCAAGTTCACGTAGGAGGCCAGATAATACAGGGCAAATTTCATACCGGTGTATTCGGTTTGATAGCCTGCCACCAGCTCTTCTTCCGCTTCCGGTAAATCAAAGGGTAATCGCTCACATTCTGCCAGGGCCGCAATCCAGAAGATCGCAAACCCCACAGGTTGCCGCCAGATATTCCAACCCAACAGACCATAACCCGACTGCTGCTCTACGATATCAATGGTGCTCAAGCTATTTGAAATCATCACCACCGCTAAAACAGCCAGAGCCAGAGGAATCTCATAGCTGATGGATTGAGCCGCAGCCCGCAGGCCCCCCAGTAGGGAATACTTGTTATTAGAGGCATAGCCCGACATCAACAAACCAATCGGCTGAATACTCGACAGGGCGATCCAGAGAAAAATAGCTGTGCCCAAATCTGCAATCATTATGTTCTGACCAAAGGGAACAATCAAATAGGACAGAAATACAGGAATAGCAACAATGATCGGCCCCAGGGTAAACAGCCATGGATCGGCTTTGTAGGGCACAATATCTTCCTTAAACAACAGCTTCAAACCATCTGCCACGGGGGCCAATATACCCATAGGGCCAATGTATTCTGGGCCAATCCGCTGCTGGGCTGCGGCTGAAATCTTCCGCTCTAGCCAGACTGATCCCAATACACCAACAGTCGCCGCGATGATCATCAAAAGCATGGGAAAGGGCATCCAGAGTGTCTTCGCAACACCCGACGGAATGCCAAGGTCTTTCAGAATATAAATAAAGTTTCCTTGTAAATCTATTCCTGGGTTCATAGCTTCCAAGTGAAAATAATAACTTTTCTACAATCTGGATCTTTTCTTCAGTCATTCACATAGTTTTGGGAGGAACTCGTTAAGGTAACCCCAATCAGAGGAACTACTTTGTAAAGATTTCTTAAACGCTTAGCTTTCAATAGTATAGCGCCTGATTGTCATGAAATTTTATGCTATCAACCTTGTGCCTGGTTTCCCTTTGGCTTGTCTACTCAAGCTTTCCCTTCCGTTAGATCAGGCTGGGCCCGTTCCGAGGACAACTCCCCTGGAGTTGTCTTTGAATCTGACTTTGAATCTGACTCTTCTCGTGGTGCAGGTACAGGAATCGGCACTTCTTCTACGATTGGATGTTTTTCCAGGGTTAGGGTTGAGGTTTGAGAACCGGAAAGTCGTTTTAAGAGCTTGGGTTTGGGGTCATGGAGCAGGTAAATCAGGCGATCGCCCAGTTGCCAGGTTTCCACCGCCGGAATCACCTGTAGATTTCCTTGCCGTTCTAATAGGAGCGGAATCAGTTCACCAGAGCGAATCAGAGCTTGCAGATGAGCCCGCTGAAACTCCAGACCCGGTTGCTTCAAAATCGTTTCCCCTAGCTTGACCTCCTGGGCCTCAAGATACTGGTTCCATTTTTTTAGAGACAAATCCTGAGCGAAAGCCTGTTGGACTTTATCGCTGGTGGTGACTCCTTTGGATTGGGGATCCCGGGGATAAATCGCCAGTACCCGGGGGGGCTTGAATTCTTCTGCCGCCCGTTCAGAAAGGACGACATTGACTTCGCCATTGGACGTGACCGCCAGGAAAGTACCAATGGACTGCAACCCCGCTTCCTCTAGAACCGTGGTATCCAGGGCGCTGCTCTGATACACCCGCAATCCCTCCTTTTTAGCCAGTTCGCAGGCTTCAGGATTGGTATCAATGATCACAACAGACTCTCCCCGTTCCTGAAACAGGCGACCAATGAGACGACCCAGGGGATTTGAGCCCACAATCACCGCCCCCGTTGCCGCACTGGAGGTAATTCCTAAGAAGTTGGCCACCCAGCGAGCCGTTAGTCCCTGAAGCACCACCGTCATGATGATCGTCAGAAATACCAAAGCCTTAATCGCATCGCCCCCGTTGATTCCCCGTTGGGTGAGCAAAATAGCAAACAGGGAAGAAACGGAAGCGGAGACAATTCCCCGAGGTGCCACCCAGGCGACAAAGAGTTTCTGTCGCCAGTTTAGATTCCCATTCAGGGTACAGAGCCAGACATTCAGGGGGCGGACAAGCCACATTAGAGCCACAACAGTCAACACCCCTCCCCAACCCAATGCACCAATACTGGCCAGGGACAGATCCGCCGCCAGCAGAATAAACAACACCGAAACCGCGAGCATGGTGAGCTGACCCTTGAAGCGCAGCAATTGTCGAATTTCCGGAACCCCAACAAACCGCAGGACAATTCCCGAAACTACTGTTGCCATCAGCCCTGATTCACTGGCAATCACTTCAGCCAGGGCATAAAGGCCCCAGAGAGTGGCCAGAGCGACCAGGTTTTTCAGGTCTTCTGATAAAAATTTTCCCTGCTTGAGACTCCAACCCAGAAAGGCTCCCCCCAGCCCTCCCACTAACGCTCCCGCCCCCAGACGGGCTAGGAGTTCTTGCAGCAGAGTTAGCGGGTTGGCACTGCCGTTAAGCACTACATTTAGCACCAGAACCGCCAGAATCGCCCCCACTGGATCAATCAACACCCCTTCTCCTTCCAGCAGAGCGGCAACCCGACGATCTACGGAAACTTGCTTCAACAAAGGCCCAACTACCGTAGGCCCGGTGACCACCACTAGGGAAGCATAGAGAAATCCCAAGGGCCAGGGAAACTCCCCCAACCAGTGGGCCGCCATCCCTCCCCCAATTAAAGTGATCAATGTTCCCAGGGTTACCAGGTTGCGAATGCTGCCAGAAACCTGACCCAAAGCCCGCAAGTCCAGGCTCAAGCCTCCCTCGAATAGAATCAACGCAACCGAGAGGGAAACAATCACCTCCAGACCACTGCCCAGAACATTGGGATGAATTAAGCCCAGTCCGTCGTTCCCGACTAGAACTCCAAACAATAGCAGGAAGACAATTGCAGGAACTCTAAGGTAATCGGCTAGGACTTGAGCCCCAATACCGCTAACCACTGTAATAACAACCAGTAAGGCGATGTTAGAAGAGTTTTCCATAGATCATATGACGACGAACTCCCCCGAATACCGAACTAGTCCTGTGGTTAAGACTAAAGTCGTTGAACCTAAAGCTGAAACCAAGTCTAAAACTACATTTGAAATTAAACTCAAAACCATACTGGAAACTCAGGGCTGATCACTTCATAACCTTAGACTGGATACCTTGACCGAGCAATAACTGAACAATTGAATGAGTGGAGCCATTCTAGCAAAGTTCGCCCATGGGAGTCGTAAAATCTTGTGAATGAACTGGGATACTCGGATGATCATGAGGGGATTGAACCAATCCTTTATCTCAATTTGTCTTAGAGCCCTGATAGCAGTCCTGGCACTTTTTATAGATATTTGATCTGAAAAAACAGGTTGAAGCAGGTAGATATTGAGTCCGTAACACCCGATAATCTCTGGGGAATTTCTAAGTTTTTTGCGTCAACTCAATCGGGCAGCAGTTCCTGGAATTTATCTTTAAATCCTGCTCCCGCTTTTTTCATGATTGATTTAGAACGGCTACAGATGCCTGGCTCAACCCTGAGTCCGGGAAAGTCTCCAATATCTCCCAGGTCAGATGCCAAATCAGAAAAATAATGCGGCAATTTGCCAACGCTAAAAATTAGCTATTTTTAGGGGTTGAACACCAGGTCTAGGGGTATTGCTGGAAACACCAACACCAGATTTAGTGACTGTTCCTATCTACTTACGGGTTAAAAGATCAATTAAACTTAATCCCTCTCAAACCATTAATTGCCAAGTTTGCTATTCTAGACTAAGACATCAAGACCTATGAATTAAACTTACTTCTTCTCAAGACCCGATAGGTCTCCCTCAGATTTCGCTATGATTCCCCGGCATCTTACCCTGAAAAACTTTCTCAGCTATCGAGAAACCAGCCTTAATTTTGCTGGCCTCCATAGTGCCTGTATCTGTGGCCCCAATGGTTCAGGAAAGTCTTCGCTATTAGAAGCGATTTCCTGGGTCGTTTGGGGAAACAGTCGAGCCGCCACCGAAGAGGACTTGATTCATATTGGGGAGATAGAAATGCAGGTGGATTTTGTCTTCATTAGCTATGGGATTCTCTATCGGATCATTCGCAATCGACGACGGAATCAGTCGGGCAATTTAGAATTTCAGGTGGCCACCAATTCTCAACAGGTGATTGAACAGAACCAGATTGCTCAATTTCGAGTCCTAACAGAGCGAGGGATGCGGGCCACCCAGCAAAAGATTCATCAAGCCCTGAAGCTTGACTACGATACCTTTATCAATTCTGCCTATCTGCGCCAGGGGCGAGCGGATGAATTCATGCTCAAACGCCCCACGGAACGCAAGGAAATCCTGGCAAACCTACTAAAGCTGAACGAATATGAAACCCTATCAGAACGGGCCAAGGATTTATCAAAGCAGTATAGAGGCCAATTGGAGGGATTGCAGGATACTCTGCAGGGGATCGAAACTCAGTTGCAGCAACGGGAGATGATTGCCCAGGAAATCCGCCAATTAGAACGGGATTTTCAACACCTAGAAACGCTACAAAATACTGAACAAGCTCAATTACAAGCGCTTCAGGCCCAGCATCACGAGCGTCAGACCTGGTTGCAGTTGCGCGATCAAGAGCAGCAACGCTATCAAGCCCTATTCCAGGAACATCAGCGCTGGCACCAGGAATTGCAAATCAGTCAGCAACAATGGTCAGAGTTACAGACATTCCTAGAGCGGGAACCTGAAATTCATGCCCATTATGGGCAGTTTCAGAAGTTACAAGCCACCGAAGAAATCCTCTCTAAACAAGCTACCCTTTACCAGGACATCACGACCCAGGTTCAACACCTTCACAATCAGCAACAGCAACACGTTTATACCCTGCAACAGCAGATTCAAAAGGTAACGGCTCGCCTAGAGGGATTAGACCAACAGGAGAGCGAATGTACTGAAGCCCTTCAACAACAAAGTGAGGTAGGGGAGGGCCTGACCCAACTGCAAGCCGCCCGCGATCGCCTGAACCATCTGGATCAACTGCATCTCCAGGTGACCCCCCTCTTACAACAACGCCAGCAGCTTGAAGTTCAGATCAATCAATTCCAGGCCCGTTATCAGGCCCGTCTAGGGGAGGTTTCTGGCCTGATCCAACAACTCCATCAAAAGCTCCAGGAGAAATCCAGATTACAGCGCCGCTTTCAGGACATCAGCAAGCGTATCGTTGAGTTGGAACAAAAGCGCACCTATCATCAGCAAGTCCTGGAAAAAGGCCAGGAACGCCGCAGCTTTATGGACAGCCTGAATCATCGTCAGCAGGATTACGAGGCCCAACTGGCGGAGCTCAACCAGAAAATTGCCCTCCTGGAAGCCCCAACCCGAAAGCATAGTGATGGAGCAACCCCATTGGTGATTCCCCAATGTCCCCTGTGCGATCGCCCCCTGGATGACCATCATCTGCGATTGGTGATTCGCAAGCATCATCATCAACAAAAATCAATTCGCGATCAGGTTTGGGTGATTAATGAACAGTTAGCCGCCTCAGAACAGGAAATTCAGGTGCTGCGGGACGAATATCGGAGTCTAGAGCGAGACCTGAGTCACTACGATACCTGGCGGGAACAACGGGGAGAAATTCAAGCTCAACTGACAGCCTTAGAGCAGCAAAATCTCCAACTCAACCATCTCAAATCAGAAGCAGCAACCTTGGTTCAGGATTTGCAGACGGGAGCCTATGCCCCAGAGCTCCATCGTGATTTACAAGCTGTGGATCAACAATTGCAAGCCCTGAATTACCATGAGCAAACCCATGCCCTAGCCCGCAATGAGGAAAAACGCTGGCGCTGGGCCGAGATCAAGCACAGCCATCTGCGAGAAGCCCAGGCTAAGCTGAGCCGCATCCAATCTCAAAAACCTGATCTGGAAATGCAACTAGCCAATTTGCAGAATCAACTCACCCGGTTGCAAACGGATTCCGAACTGCAACAGGAAAGAGTTCAACTGCAGCAGCAACTTCAGCAGATTAACTATTCTCTGGAGGAACACAATCAGATCAGAACAGCCCTGCGTCAGGCCCAACCAATTCTGGCCCAGGTCGAAAAACTGAAAATGGCTCGTCAAGACTGCCCGTCCCTCGAACAACGAGTCCGGGAAATTCAACAGGTGATCCAGGGGCGATCCAAGGATTTACAACAGGTTCAAAGCCAAATCCAGCACCTTGCGGCCAGGCTGCACCAGACTCCAAACCCTACGACCCAACTCCAGACCTTAGAGCAGCAAATTCACCAGCGGCGATCGCAAATGGATCGGATTCTGCATCGGTTCGGTAGCTTAAAACAGCAACAGACCCATCTTGATCAACTACAAGAAGACCTGCAAGCCAGGCAAGGTCAGCTCAATACTATCCGCCGCCAACTGCGAATTTATCAGGAATTGGCCCAGGCCTTCGGGAAAAACGGGATCCAAGCCTTGATGATTGAAAACGTGCTACCTCAACTAGAGGCCGAGAGTAATCATATTCTGGCTCGACTCTCCGCCAATCAACTCCATGTCCAGTTTGTTACTCAAAAAACCGGACGCAGCAATCGCTCCAGCAAAAAAACCGCTAAACTAATCGACACCCTGGAAATTCTGATCGCTGATCCCCAGGGAACTCGGCCCTATGAAACCTATTCAGGGGGAGAAGCGTTTCGGATTAACTTCGCAATTCGGCTGGCCTTGGCCAAGCTTCTAGCTCAACGGGCTGGGGCCGCCCTACAGCTTTTGATTATTGATGAGGGATTTGGAACCCAGGATCAAGAAGGTTGCGATCGCCTGATTGCAGCCATCAATGCCATCTCTGACGATTTTTCTTGTATTCTGACCGTGACTCACATCCCCTATCTCAAAGAAGCCTTTCAAGCTCGAATTGAAGTCCAAAAAACAACCCAGGGATCCCAGCTCAGCCTATCAGTTTGAGTGGGTTTGATCCGTGAGCCGTGCCGAGGGATGGGCAATAGGCAAGCAGATCAGATTGTCGTCCTGGGTATAAATCAAGCCCTGTTGGCGCAGTTTCCCCATCAGACGAGTCACTGTAACCCGGGTAGAACCAATCGCACTACCGATTTGGGAGTGGGTCAAAGGCCAGGGCAAACAATACCCCTGAAACTCGCTGTTGCCATTTTCAGAGGTGTAATACTCCCCGTATTCCTCAATCAGCAGGGTCAAGAATCCCAGAAGACGATCAATGGTGCGGCGTTGTCCCAGGGTACTGAGCCATAACAATTTGCGTTGATGCTGATAGCGAAAGGCATCCAATACCTCTCGCCGAAAATGGGGCCAATTATCTAGATCATTCCAGTACATCCAGATCACGTTAGTATCCTCTGCATGGGCATAGGCTCCTAAAGAGAATGGAGATTGGGCTACCAATTCAAAGGGTTGACCCGCCCCAACAAATCCCAGAAAAGCTTCATCGAGGGGGCGATTTGTCACTCCTACAGAGGTTGTCAATTGAGTGCTCCCTACCAATCGAACCGATCCCCGCTGCACTAGATACAGTAATCCTGGACGAGCTGGAATCCGCTCGTCTTTTTCAAAACTACGGCAACGATAGTGTTCTTTTGCCCAATCGATGATTCTTTGCCAGGTGAGGAAAGGTCTGGTTGTTTCTGGAACAATAGATGTTGATTGCATAGGATTACGATTCCACGAGAGTTTAGGGTGCAGGTCGATGATCTAAATCAATCCTGAGAGAGTATTTCGTTAACGGGTTCGTCGGCTAAAACTGTTGGCTCAAACTGATCAATTAGAATTTGTCAACTATTAATTTTGTCAACTATTGGTAGTGTGAACCCGGATAATGATTCGAAAACATCTGGCCCAAAGGCGAAACGTACTGTCTGAATCTATCGGCCATGAGACCAATGTAGCAAAAAACACAACCCATGAGCTACATTAATCTAATTTAGCACCCATTCTCTTAAACTCAGGCTACAACCTCAATACTTATATGGTATCCCGCAGCAGAACCCAAGTCAGCACTTCAGCCCAGAATTCCGGTCAGGATTCTGTCACAGTTGGATATCCTTTGGGATATGGCCTGGCAGGTCTCTATCGTTTGGCTGGTTAGTTCATGGGCTGATTCAATAATTAGTTCCCCATATAGTTCCCCATAAGCAGTTTCCCATAATCAGGAATGGCCCAAAAATGGCTAATAGCGCTTTGAAGACTCCGGGGATCGCCACTTTTCTCAGAGAGCAGATCCTAAATCTGGTGCAGCAGGAATTTCCTGAGTCCAGGATTGTGGACACCTCAGTCAAGCGGATCAACAGGGGACTGGAGTTTGTCTATCAGTCAGCGATCGCCCTGCAACTGGCAGCCTTGACGGGCCAAAATGCTTTTCAAATAGCCAATTTGATCGACCACAGGTGGAGAACAGGAATTGATCAACCTGAAACAGTTCCTGACATGAAGAACATGAAGAAAAGGTTCAGACTGGAAATACAGCCTTCGGGTATGATGCTGTTCAAATTGCTTCCCGATGGAGTAGCAGATTGGCTACAAACGATGACACAAGATCCCCAATCAAATTCTTTCCCGAATTTTGAGGTGGCTTCACCTACACAAAATCAATCTCAGAATCCAGCTCAATTCGCCATGATTCCCTTAGGGCGCAAAAACTCCAAACCAGGCTCTACAAACTTTCACTCTACAAACTTTCACTCTACAAACTTTCACTCTACAAAATGTTCTGAACGTTCTGCCAAGAACATTTCACGGGACTGGTTCTACTTACAGTATAGCCATGCCCGGTGCTGTTCTCTGTTGAGACTCGGTCATCGGGAGGGACTAATCGTCCTCAGCCAACCTGATCCCCCAGTTGTTCCCGTTTTGTGGTCTGTGGTCGAACCCTGTCCTTTCCCCTGGTTGAATCGGGATCATCATCTCTGTTTTCAGAATGCCGCTGAGCATGAAATGATTACAACCCTCTTTACTGTGTTAGAATTAAGACACTGCTCTTCAGTTTCCAAGGCTCAGTGGGAAAAGTTAGCCCGTCAGCTTAGTCAGGCATTCTGGGTGTTCTATAGTCAGTGTCAAGTTTTGGGAGAGGTGAAGCAGGGTTTCCCCTGGCTTGCCCAAGCAAGGTTGGGATTGATGTTAATCGCTCAGTCCTCGTCATACTTTTTATTACAGGAAAAGTTGGGTATTTGTGCTCCCCTTGAGTTGTAAGGTCAGAGGTTCAGGGTTTTGCATCTGTTAAGCAATGGCTTGATAGCGGTGGGTTGAAAAGCTCAGTTTCAATAGCTTTGATTGGTCATTGCAGGCAGGTCTCCCGTTTGGGCTTGTGGATTTGATTGATCTGCGAGGTTGGAACAGCCATCAATCCTGGAGCAATCCAGAACGGAAACTAAGGTTGAAGGTTTCATGACGCTTGTTATTTTATTTTTAATTGCTAAGCGTTATCCTAAAATCTGAGATGAGCTGAAGAGATTACGTTCTATAACACTGTGATCAGATGGTTTAATCTGATGGCTTGACCTGGCAATCTAGCCTGGTTATGGTCGTGCAAATCGCTCGCATTCTGAATTTCTATTCTGAAGCGGATTTTGTGCCAATTTAGTGGTTCTGTAGTGCCCTCAAGAAACCGTTACTTACAACATGATTTGAGTAGCTGAGGAAGGCATTTCCAGGTCTAGAGTCTAGATTTTAGGTCTTGAGATCGGGAGGGCAACCCTAGGAACCGAGCAAAAAGTAATTTGTTAGGAGTATTACGTGAGTTTGTCATTCGAAAGTTTGGGTATTTCCGAGTCCCGTGCTCAACACCTAAAAACCCTTGGTTTTACTGAACCAACCCCCATCCAGTGTCAGGCTATCCCCCAAATGTTATCGGGTCGAGATATTGTAGGCCAAGCCCAGACTGGAACTGGAAAAACCGCCGCCTTTTCACTACCAATTCTGGAACAGGTTGATGTGACGGCCCCTGGAGTTCAGGCTTTAATCTTGACTCCAACCCGTGAGCTAGCCCTCCAGGTCAAAGATGCAATTCGCAAGATGGCCTATGAGCGAGCCATTCATGTTCTGACAGTTTATGGAGGACAGGCGATTGATCGCCAGATTCAGCAGCTCAGACGGGGTGTCCAGTTGGTGGTCGGCACCCCGGGTCGAGTTCTAGACTTGCTCAATCGAGGGGATCTAAAGCTTGACAATCTCAAATGGTTCGTCCTTGATGAGGCCGATGAGATGTTGAGTATGGGATTTATTCAGGATGTTGAGAAAATTCTGGAAGCGTCCTCTGATGAACGTCAGACTGCTTTTTTCTCGGCCACAATCGATTCCTCAATTTGGAAACTGGTACGCAAGTTTCTCAAGTCCCCGATTACTGTCAAAGCAGAACAAACCAAAGCCACTCCAAAGCGGATTGAACAATCGGTATACATGGTTCCTCGGGGATGGACAAAGGCTAGAGCCCTGCAGCCGATTTTGGAACTTGAAGATCCCGATTCTGCCATCATCTTTGTCCGCACCAAGCAGGTTGCAGCAGAGCTGACCAATCAATTGCAAGCTATTGGCCATAGCGTGGATGAATATCACGGCAACCTCAACCAATCTCAGCGAGAGCGACTGCTGATGCGGTTCCGCCAGCGGCAGGTTAAGTGGATTGTGGCCACTGATATTGCGGCTCGGGGTTTGGACGTTGACCACCTCACCCATGTGATTAACTACGATCTCCCCGATAATGCAGAGAGCTATGTACACCGCATCGGTCGGACAGGACGGGCCGGTCGTGAGGGGAAAGCCATTACCCTGATTCAGCCGACGGATCGGCGCAAGTTAAAGTTCATTGAGCGCCATGTTGAGCAGCGGCTAGAAGCGGAGTCAATTCCCCGGCGATCGCAGATCGAAGCCCGCAACATTGAGCGACTGAAGCACAAGGTGACAGAAGCCCTGACGGGGGAACGGATGGCATCCTTCCTGCCGATTGTGGCGCAGCTCGGCGAAGAATATGAACCCCATGCGATCGCAGCAGCAGCGTTACAGCTAGCCTACGATCAAATGCGGCCTAACTATGCCGGAAATGAACCGCCCCAGGACTATAATGAGGCCGAAGTGTTCTCTAAGCCGAAGTTGACTAGACGCAGTCAGCCCCAAACCTCTGGCTCCCATAATGATTAGTCTGAAATGATTAATCTGAAATGATGAGCCCGAAATACTGCTCGAGAACTTGAGCAAGACCTGAGATCAGTTCTTTCTCAGAATTGCTGGTCTGAGATAAAATCTTCGAGATTTGGTAATGCTCCATTAAAAACCGCAATCAATTTGCGGGTTTTTTGTTAATTTGTCATAACTTTGCTTTTTTGGGGAAGCCCTGTACTTTAGGGGTGAGATCTTTGCGGATGACAACATAACCAGGATGTCTGATACTTCGTTGAAAATAGTAAAACTTTAGAAGCATTTTCTGCGGATATCCTTTGGCAAATTGATTTAGTGGACATAGGAGGCTCCATTGATATCAATTGTGGTTCCGGTCGTATGGGGTGAGAGGCCCGAAGCCAGGAAGGCGACAACGTGGGCTACGTCTTCTGGGGAAGCCATTTTTCCCATAGGAATATCCTGGGTAAGTTGGGCTGCATCTTCAATTTGCATCATGGCTGCAATCCGCTCAGTCTGAACAAAACCCGGGGCGATCGCATAGGCTAGGATGTTGTCCTTCGCAAATCCTCGGGCAATGCTGCGGGTAAGGGAAATCACACCCCCTTTTGAGGCGGCATAGTGCATGAAATTGGGTTGATCTCCCCGAAAGGCAGCCCGACTGGAAATATTAATAATAATGCCGCTCGGTTGTTGGGGATCTTGAGGCTTTTGCTGAAGATTTGGTTGCTGAAAGTGATGAATGGCTTCCCGACACAAATCCGCCACCGCAATCAGATTCACCTGCAAAGTTTGCTGCCAGTTTTGACTCCAAGTGGCAAAATCGTCATCAATACTGGTAGCAGAAATCATCCCGGCGTTATTGACAACCACGTCAATTTTCCCTTGCCATTGCATAGCTTGCCGCCACAGTTCAGGGGCAGCCTGTTTTTGGCCCAGATCTGCCTGCACCAGATGACAGGCATCTCGACCTAGCTGTTGGGCAATTTCCTCGGCTTTTCCTCGACTTTCCCCATAGTGTAAGATGACTCGGGCTCCGGCTTGATATAGGGTTTTGACGGTAGCCGCCCCAATTCCTTGACTGCCCCCAGTCACTAAAATAACTTTTCCAGTCAGATCAATCATGGATTCAGTTCTTTTGAAGATTTCCCTTGAGATTTTCCTGGAATAAGGGATTTAAACAGAATATCAGACGGCTCAGGTAAACTGAGCCCACGATTCTGGTTTAAATCATCAGGGTGGAGCAGTTATCTGAACCACAAATACAGAATTTGACAAATCGTTCTGAGTGCTATTCACTCTAACAAAATCAATTGACCAGAGTACCTAGAGCCGTTTTAGCAGCTCTGCTTTCTTGGCTTGAAACTCTGCTTCTGTTAGGACTCCCTGTTCCTTCAATTGGCCTAACTTCTCCAGGGTCGCAAAGATATCTTTGGCCTGATCCTGATTGTCTTCCAGGTCAGAGACGTAGGATTTCCCTCGTTCAAAGGCACTGTCATAGGCTTGTTTGACCTTTTCTTCGACAAAGTTACTCAGGGTTCCAGAGTTAGCAAAGTGATTGATCGCCACCTGTCCAACCGCATAGGTGGAAGCACCGGAGGTCAGGGACATGGAAGCACCCCCAATAATTGTACCGATTCCTGGAATGGCCTTGAGAAAACTGGCTCCCAGGCTGGCAATGGTGGTTCCGGTCAGGGCAGAAACGAAGGTCTTACCGGTACTCTGGGAATATTCGACCCCATACAACCGGGCGAGTTGCTGGAGCATCTCCAATTGAATAGCTGTAACGGCAGCAAAATCCACCAGCGGAATCGGAATTAACCCGCCCCCCATGGCCCACATCACATGGGAACGAATCATGCTTTCGGCTTCAGTACGCTGACTCATAGTAAAACCTGATGAAGTTATAGCTACCATTCTATGAAATGAACTGGGGTAGTCTTTCAACTCCTTACAAAAGTCCTAAATCCTGAAAACAACGGCGAGTTAATTCCATGCGAGCTGCTGCTTCTTTGGGATGGCGAATATTGATATTCGTGGCAAAAAAGTAAACCTGTTCTCCCCTCTCCAAATAACCCACATACCAGCCCACTTGAGGTATGGTTTCACTTCCAAATCCTAACCAACCGGTCTTGCCCCTGATCGTGTAATCTGGGGTTTTCTCAAGGATCATAATATCTTTGACAATGGCGATCGCCCGTTCCGAAAATGGCAAATCGTTCTGGTAGAGCTGCTGAAGAAACTGAATTTGTTCTTGGGGAGTAATTCTCAGCGCTCCCTCTAGCCAGAACTCGTCAATATCTGTTGCAGAACCAATATTTTGATTGCCATAGCCGACCCGGGTCACCCAGTCCTGCATCCGTTCGTATCCAATTCGACGGGCTAGAACCTGATAAAACCAAACCGCTGAGCCCTGAATGGCTTCCTTCATATTGAGATCCTGATTCCAAGCGGGGACGGTTCGCTGAATTCCATCCCAGGTTAAGAGAGCTAATTCGTTAGCAATCACCCCAGTTTCTAAAGCAATCAAAGAATTGAGGATTTTGAATGTGGATGCCGGTAAGAAAGGGGTAGCATTCCGTTGGGGATTGTGTTGATAAATTTTGTCCTGATTCGGATCATAAATCAAGATAGAGCCTTCAATTTCCAGGTCTTGAAAGTGTTGGCTAAAGTCAATCTGCTGGTCAGTACGGGGGGAAACTAAAGGCAGCAAATTGGATTGGGTTGCAGCAGGCTTTAAAGTCTGAAACAATATGACACTAGACATCACGCAGAAAACTATCAACTTTAAGAGAAATCTGATATTGTTCATGAACATCAAATTAGGACTAAACCTTTCAGGAATAGCTGAATATCATAGCTTTTAACCAGCCAGATTCTTCACTCAACTCTTCAATGTAGAAATTATGTTACTGAAGTACGGGATTAAAAATTGCGGTATAGAAATTATTCCGCCATCCGATCTAACCGTTCCCGAATCGAGAGATTGACTAAAGATCGCAGGAATAAAAATGCCCCCAGTCCAGCGATACAAAAAACAATAACGGCCCAATTGAGATAATGATTTACTAGCAGCACCACCCCAGATAAGAACATAAATCCCGTCCAGCAGCCGTGGATCAAACTTTTCAATGCTAAATTAACTCGTCGGAGGGCGCGATCGCTTTCAATCGATCGCACTCTAAACTTGATTTCTCCTTCTTCAATTCGTTGTTCGAGCCGTCGGATTAACAATTCCGGTTTATTAGGTTGCTGGAATTTATACTTGACAAACTCCCGGGCTTGTTTGGCAAATTCCCCCAGGGCATTGCCCCGACCTCGGGTCAAGGTGACACTTTTAATGAACGGAGTGGCACTTAAAATTAAGTTGTATTGAGGATCGAGAACCCGGGCAATACCATCTAGGGTCGTCAAGGATTTTAGAATAAAAGTCATCTGAGCCGGCAGTCGAAAGGGTTGCTGCTCGAACATCAAATAAACTTCTTCCTTAAGCTGATTAAAGGCTTGAAAATCAACTGGTTTATCGGTGAATTCTTCTAGCAAAAATCGAATCATTCGGCGAATGGGGGTCATGTCTGGAATCGGATCAATCAAGCCAATTCGGATCAGGCTGTCGAGAACGGTATCGGTATCTTTTCTCAAGACGGCAAAAAAAGTACGCACCATTTGATCCTTTTCCATGGCTTTGATTTCAGCCATCATGCCAAAGTCATAGAAAATCAGATTCCCCTCAGGGCTAATGGCAATATTGCCGGGATGGGGATCAGCCTGAAAGAAACCATCTTGAAGAATTTGTTGAAGATAGCAACAGATTCCCAGTTGATTAATCCGCTGAATATCTAATCCTGACGCTTCAATTTTTTCTTTGTCGTCGGCCTTGATTCCTGGCAAATATTCCAGGGTCAAAACTTTATGACTGGCATATTGCCAGTAGACTTTGGGCACTATGATTCCAGGATTATGCTTAAAGTTTTCCCGAAATCGGTCGGCATTTTTGCCTTCTTTGATGTAGTCGATTTCCTGATATAAAATAATGAAAAACTCGTTGTAAATCGCCTGTAAATCGTAGAGTCTAGCCCAGTCGAACCGCCGACAACAAAACCGAACAATCTTGCGGGTCGCCTCAACATCGAGATCAAACAATTGCTGCAACCCGGGGCGCTGCACCTTGACTACCACATCCTCTCCAGTATGCAGACGAGCTTTGTGAACCTGACCCAAACTAGCGGCGGCAATAGAATGTTCATTAAACTCGCGAAATAAGGTAAACAGGGAATTGCCCAGTTCTGCCTCGATAATATTGACTGCTTCTACGGTGCTAAAAGGAGGAACTTTATCCTGCAACTTTTCCAGTTCCTCGATATATTCCAGGGGGAGAATATCAGCCCGGGTGGAGAGGGCCTGACCAATTTTAATAAAAGTTGGCCCCAAGTCCAGCATTGTCTTGACTAACCACTGGGCCCGTTTGCGGCGTTGTTGAGCGCTGTTATTCAGCACAAATCGATCCCACCAGAGAAAAAATATCAATTTCCCCACCGCCACAAAAATATCCATCTGCCGAGCCGCCGGAGAATATCGGGTGCGTTGCCACCGTAGAGGTCTGGGGGTCTTTTTGATCAGGAGCATCCGGGAAACTTTACCCTTGGAGTTGAGCTAGATTGTGATTAGTCCGCTTTCGCTTTAGATTGTATAGCGGTTTTCCCCCTGAAGTCAGGTTCATCAGAATTTGCCATAGACGTTGGGGTGCGATCGCAGTAAAATCCAAACAGTTCGGCCATTAAGACCCTGTTGTCTTGGGAAAATGTCTTGGGAAAAGTTGTGTTAGATATCAAGCAAATTCGGGAAAATCCAGAACAGGTTCAAGCTCGGTTAAATCTGCGGGGCACCTATGATCTTCAGCCTATTCTAGCTCTAGAAGAAAACCGCCGCCGCCTGGAACAGGAGCGGATTCAGCTCGAAACCAAAAGTAATGAAATTGGCAAACAGGTTGGGGAGAAAATTCAATCCGGCAGGGATCCCAAAGGGCCAGAAGTTCAGGCGTTGCGGGATCAGGGTCAACGGTTAAAAGCCCAACTCAGTGAACTTGAACCCCAAGAAAAAGCCCTCAATGCCGAGATTACCGCCCTATTGCTATCCCTACCCAATTTACCCAGTGAGTCCACCCCGGTGGGAAAAACCGAGGCAGAGAATATCGAAGTTCGACGTTGGGGGGATGAATATAAGCCGCCAGCAGAGGCTTTGCTGCCCCATTGGGAAATTGGCGAAAACCTAGGAATCCTCAACTTTGAACGGGCGGTCAAGATTGCCCAGAGTCGCTTTGTTACCTTAATTGGGCCAGGGGCAGCCTTAGAGCGAGCCCTGATCCAGTTCATGCTGGATCAACATATTGCCAACGGCTACATCGAAGTCATCCCGCCCCTATTGGTCAATAGTATTTCCCTGACAGCCACCGGACAATTGCCAAAATTTGCCGAAGAAAGCTTCAAATGCAGCGACGATGATCTATGGTTGATTCCCACCTCAGAAGTTTCCATGGTGAATCTCTACCGGGATGAAATCCTCGATGCCGAGCAGTTGCCGATTTACCATTGTGCCTACACTCCCTGTTTTCGGCGGGAGGCTGGGAGTTACGGCAAGGATACCCGGGGATTGATTCGGCTGCATCAATTTAATAAGGTCGAGTTGGTGAAATTGGTCACCCCGGAAACCTCAGAGGCTGAGCATGAACGCCTCGTCCAGGATGCAGAAGGGATCTTACAAGCCTTGAAGCTGCCCTATCGGGTGCTGGAACTCTGCACTGGAGATTTAGGGTTTTCGGCGGCCAAGTGTTATGACCTAGAGGTTTGGATGCCCTCGGCGGGAACCTATCGGGAAATTTCCAGTTGTTCCAATGTCCGAGACTTTCAGGCGCGGCGGGCCAATATCCGATTCAAGGATACTAAGGGGGACAAGAAAAAGAAGAAAACTGATTTTGTCCATGCTTTGAATGGTACTGGGGTAGCCATTGGTCGGGCGATGGCGGCGGTGTTGGAAAACTATCAACAGTCCGATGGTACAGTTCGGGTGCCTGAGGTACTCCAGCCCTATTTGCAGCGAGACGTGCTTTAATTCAGGGCAATTCTAGAGTCTTGGATCAATGCTAGGTAACACTCCCCTTGACAAACCCAGAATATAAATTATCTGAGAAATACCCTATCGGAAAACTTCGCAGTACTCCAGCCATAGCTGAAAGCTTGGCTGGTGGTGTAGCGGAGCGCGACCGAAGGAAGCAATCTACAAAATATACATTACGATGTAAATGTGCTAAGTATGACGTGGGAATTTAAGCTAGAGCCAACCGCTGAGCAAGTTTCGGGGATTGAAGACATTCTTGATGTATGTCGCAATGTCTGGAACTTTGCCCTGCGGGAGCGTAAAGACTGGCTAGATTCTCGAAAGTCTTCAGTAAATGCCTGTTCAATCAAGCAAGAGTTTATCTTGCCAGTAGATGCACCATTCCCGAACTACCACGTTCAGGCTAAACGACTGACTTTGGCTAAATCTGAATTCCCTAGACTCAGAACCGTTAATGCTCAGGTACTCCAGCAGGTTCTTAGAAAACTGGAAATTTCTTGGGAGTCATGGCGGTTAAAGCGTTCTGGGTTTCCACGATTCAAAAAACCAAGTCGAATGCAAAGCTTGATTTTCCCTCAGATGCTCAAAGACTGCATCACCAGTGATGGAATTAAGCTGCCTCAACTGGGCTGGGTGCAAGTTCGATGGTCACGGGAAATCCCCGACCTGTTTGAGGTAAAACAAGCTCGAATTGTTCGCAAGGCATCGGGCTACTTTGTCATACTTAGCCTTCAGGCCAATGTTGATATCCCTGCTACGATGCCTCATGGTCATCCGGTAGGGATTGATATCGGACTTGAATATTTCCTCTCGACTTCAGACGGAGAACAGGTTAAGCGGCCCTGCTTTTTTAATGAGCTGCACCGCAAGCTGAAATTGCTGCAACGCAGGCTTAAGAATCAGCAAAAAGGGTCAGCTAACTGGCTAAAGCTTCAGAAGAAGATTGCGAGAGTGCATCAACGCCTTGCTGATACCCGTAAGGACTGGCATTTCAAGTTGGCTCATTACCTTTGCGATAGTGCCGGGATGATTTTTGTGGAAGACCTAGACTTTCGCATTATGGTCAAAGGGATGCTGGGTAAGCACACTCTAGATGCTGGGCTAGGCCAATTCACGAACCAGATCCTCCCGTGGGTATGCTTCAAGCGGGATGTATTTTATAGCAAGGTTAATGCCCGTGGTACTTCTCAGGAGTGCCCGAATTGCGGTGCAGAGGTTCGCAAAGACCTCTCAACCCGAATTCATCACTGCCACAACTGCGGGTCAATCAAACCCCGTGACGTGGCCGCTGGACAAGTGATCTGTACCCGTGGGCAACGGGGAATAGAAAATGCCTGTGGAGTCGAGGTGACGGGGGTTGAGGTCACTCAGCCTAGCCAACTGGCTTTGAAGCAGGAAATCTTTGGGGCAACCCAGGGAATCTCCATCCATATCGCCTAACGATTGGATGGAGAGGATGTCAATAGTCTTTCTCATAACTCAGCATAGAATAGAAATAATGCTCTGACTTGGATCGTCAACTAGGAATGTCTCTCACTCAACCGGTTCAGCGATCTGCGATTTCCTCCGCTAGCGAAGGGGGGTTACATTTGCCAGGGTTTAGCCGTTTAGGAATTCGGCAGAAAATCGGCCTTGGCTATGCTTTGGTAGTAGGAATCGCGGTGCTGGGGGCCACGATTGGATTTATTGTTCAAGGCTATTATCAAACTCAACGTCGGGAGGCCGTAGAGGCAAACCTGACCAAGGCTCGCCAGCTCACTCAACTGGCCCAGAATATTGAGGATTTAGAAATCAGCCAGAAAAAACTCCCCACGATTTTGGGCAAAGAATCAGAGCGAGGACAAACCATTTCATCCATCCAGGCTGATCTCGATTTCAAGATTGTCCAGAATTTACAACAATTTCAAGATTTCATCACAGCATCCCCCGAAACCATCGATGCTGAAACCACCGAAAGGTTGACTGATCTGGCAAAGCGTTACGAGCAAGCCCGAGCAGACTATCGTTCGGGGATCACTCCCTTGCTCGAACGGGCTGAGGCTAGCCGCACCAATCCAAGAGCTCAGGTTGCGGTTCAACAGGAGCTAGATCAATTTGGGCAAAGCGCGACAGCCATGCAATTCTACGCCCTGTCCCGGGAGTGTCTCAGTGCCGCACTAGAGACTGGCAATCAGCTAGAACAGACCCTGGAAGCCAACCGAAAAGCCCAAGCCCTGGGGGACAAGGTACTGTTTTCCAGCCTCTTAATTTCGTCGTTTCTGGCTCTGGTGCTGGCCACCTATACCAGTTGGGCGATCGCCTCTCCGATTGAGACCATGACAAAAGTTACTAAACGGGTGGGGGACGAGGCGGATTTTACAACTCAAATTCCGATGATGGCCCATGACGAAATTGGCTCCCTGATTCAATCCCTGAACCATTTGATTCAGCAGGTGGGGGACTACACTGATGAACTGCAAAAATCCAAGATTGATGCAGAAGCGGCCAACCGCTCCAAAAGCGTGTTTCTCGCCAATATGAGCCATGAACTTCGCACTCCTCTGAATGCTATTATTGGCTACAGCGAAATTCTCCATGATGAATCTGAAGATCTGGGTTACGTGGATTTTATTCCTGACCTGGAGCGAATTCAGACCGCTGGAAAACATCTGCGAGATATGATCAGCGATATTTTAGATATTTCTAAGATTGAGGCCGGTCATGTGACATTATATTTAGAAGATTTCTCCATCGAGAAACAATTGATTCAGGATGTGATTACTACGGCAAAACCCCTGGCCGAAAAAAATAACAATCGGCTCAAAGTTGAGAGTAAAGGTAGTCCAGGAAACATGTATGCGGACTTACCCAAGGTGAGACAAATTCTCCTCAATCTTCTCAGTAATGCTTGTAAATTCACTCAAGACGGTACCATTACCATCTCAATAGAACGGGTCAAGCGCAAGCCGCGAACTGGTAACACCAAAGGCACTGAAAAAGCCAGTTTAGGTTCCCAACAATTTTTAATTTTTAGAGTCATTGATACGGGAATTGGCATGAGTACTGAGCAGCAACAATATATTTTCAATGCTTTTACTCAGGCGGATGCCTCTACTACAAAACGATTTGGTGGGACTGGATTGGGATTGGCCATTAGTCAGCGGTTATGTGAAATTTTAGGGGGTGGAATCAGTGTGACGAGCCAACTGGAAAAAGGGTCTACCTTTACAGTATGGTTACCTGCCCACGTTAGACTCTAGCAGTCCCAGAAAAGAGGTTGAAACTCTTAGCTTGACTGAATTTTGATGATGGGCAACTAAAAGGATTTGATATTAAATGGAAGGGTGCACTGCCCCTTTTATCTTCCATCAATCTTCTAATTCATTGCGTCAAGCTACTGATCTAAGATGGCTATAGAAAAGTTTTTATTCTGACTTTTGAGAACTCTATTGATTAGATTAAGCTGAAAATTGTCCTAGCAATCTAATGATCGATTTCCCAGGTTTTGACGGACTAGCTGGTTTGAAGTTATTGGCTTTTAGATTGCGGAAACCCTCACTCAGAGGGACGGTAGATTGTACTGCAACATCATTTCCAACTAAGCTACAGTCAAACCATAGCTCAGGATAGGTACAGCAACGTTAGTCTGCATTTAGACCCCAGTCAGACTATAGTCAAAGACTTAGAATTACTGTCAACTAGTGGCTCAAGCCGTCAACTAGACAAGATCTTTACACTAAAATCATTACCCAAAGTTAAAAAAATCAGAGAAAAATCGCCCTTATGCAACCCACTGATCCAAGCAAATTCACCGAAAAAACCTGGGAAGCCTTAACCCGAACTCCCGAGATTGTCAAACAAGCGCAAAATCAACAGCTCGAGAGTGAGCATCTAATGAGAGCTCTCCTGGAACAAACTAATGGACTGGCGGCTCGATTGTTTACTAAAGCTGGGATTCCTGCAGCTCAGGTGCAGGAACAGACCGATGCATTTATCAATCGTCAGCCCAAGGTCACTGGCAGTAACCCCAACGTCTACCTGGGTCGCAGTTTAGAGACTTTGCTAGATAATGCGGAAACCTATCGTCAGGACTATGGCGATGAGTTTATCTCCGTAGAACATATCATTCTGGCGTATACCAAGGACGACCGCTTCGGCAAAGCCCTGTTCCAGGAGTTCAAGCTAGATGAAGCCAGACTGAAAAAAGTCATTACCCAGGTGCGGGGCAAACAAAAAGTCACCGACCAGAATCCGGAGGGGAAATATCAAGCCCTGGAAAAATATGGTCGAGATCTAACTGAAGCAGCCCGCCAGGGCAAACTTGACCCGGTGATTGGGCGGGATGATGAAATTCGGCGTACCGTTCAGATTCTCAGTCGCCGTACCAAAAATAATCCAGTTTTGATTGGAGAACCTGGAGTCGGCAAAACAGCTATTGCTGAAGGATTGGCCCAGAGGATCATCGCCGGAGATGTCCCCCAATCCCTCAAAGATCGCAAGTTGATGGCCCTGGATATGGGGGCTTTGATTGCCGGGGCCAAGTTCCGAGGAGAATTCGAAGAACGGCTGAAGGCTGTTTTAAAAGAAGTCACTGATTCTAACGGCACAGTCATTCTCTTCATCGACGAAATTCATACCGTGGTCGGAGCCGGAGCCACCCAAGGATCCATGGATGCCGGAAACCTACTCAAACCCATGCTGGCCCGAGGAGAACTGCGCTGTATTGGGGCCACCACCCTGGATGAATACCGCAAATACATTGAGAAAGATGCCGCCTTAGAACGGCGATTTCAACAGGTGTTTGTCGATCAACCTAGCGTCACGGATACCATCTCGATTCTTCGGGGCTTGAAGGAACGCTACGAGGTACACCATGGGGTGAAGATTTCCGATATTGCCCTAGTGGCCGCTGCAACCCTGTCCACTCGCTATATCAGCGATCGCTTCCTACCGGACAAAGCCATTGACCTGGTTGATGAAGCTGCAGCCAAGCTGAAAATGGAAATCACCTCCAAGCCAGAAGAGTTGGATGAAATTGATCGGCGAATTTTGCAACTGGAAATGGAGCGGTTGTCCCTGCAGAAAGAAAGTGATCCAGCCTCCGTGGAACGGTTAGGGAAATTGCAGCAGGAACTCGATGAGCTCAAACAACAGCAGCAAACCCTCAATTCCCGCTGGGAATCGGAAAAAAATGTGATCAATCATATTCAAGCCCTCAAGGAAGAAATTGATCGGGTCAACATTGAGATTCAGCAGGCGGAGCGAGATTATGATCTGAACCGGGCGGCAGAACTCAAGTTTGGCAATCTGGCGGATTTACAAAAGCAACTCAAAGCCGCCGAAACCGAACTCCACGCCACCCAAACCAGCGGTCAAACCCTGCTGCGGGAAGAAGTCACCGAGGAAGACATTGCCGAAATCATCTCCAAGTGGACTGGAATTCCCATCAGCAAATTAGTGGAATCCGAGAAAGAAAAACTCCTGAATCTAGAACAGGAACTCCACAAACGGGTGATCGGTCAGGACGAGGCTGTCACTGCTGTTGCCGATGCGATTCAGCGATCGCGGGCCGGGCTATCGGATCCCAAGCGTCCCGTTGCCAGTTTTATTTTCCTCGGCCCCACGGGAGTCGGTAAAACAGAACTGGCCAAGGCTCTAGCAGCCTATCTATTTGATACAGAAGAAGCCATGGTACGGATTGATATGTCCGAATACATGGAAAAACATGCCGTATCCCGCCTAATCGGCGCGCCTCCCGGCTATGTCGGCTATGATGAAGGCGGACAATTGACCGAAGCGATTCGCCGTCGTCCCTATGCCGTGATTTTATTTGATGAAATTGAAAAAGCCCATCCCGATGTGTTTAACGTGATGTTGCAAATCCTCGACGATGGCCGCGTCACGGATGCCCAGGGTCATACCGTGGACTTTAAGAACACGATTATCATCATGACCAGTAATATTGGCTCCCAGTATATTCTGGACGTGGCGGGCGATGACTCCCGGTATGAGGAAATGCGGAGTCGGGTAATTGAGGCTCTGCGAGGCAGTTTCCGCCCGGAATTTCTCAATCGAATTGATGAGATGATTATTTTCCGAGGTCTGCAACGGGAGCAACTGCGGCAAATCGTTCTGGTGCAGGTGCAACATCTGGCCAACCGATTGGGCGATCGCAAAATTGCCTTGAAGCTTTCTGATATGGCAATTGATTTCCTCAGCGAAGTAGGCTTTGACCCGGTCTATGGAGCCCGACCCCTGAAACGAGCAATCCAGAAAGAATTGGAAACTCCAATTGCCAAGGGCATTCTACGGGGAGAATTCAACAATACGGATACGATTTTCGTCGATATTGAACATGAGCGGCTCTCGTTCAAGCGGCTCCCGGCAGAACTAGTCAGTTTATAGAATGTCCTGCCCTGCGGTGCAATCCTGACAACAATCACAAATGATTGTGGAATGGGGAGAAGGGGCGTTGCTCCCGTCTTGAGGACGAACTTGATTCAGAACTGCTATGGTCACTGCGAAGCTCTTTCAAACTAATAATCCTCCCTTTAAAAGGGAGGATTTTAATTGGAGTGATTCAGGGTTTATTTGGGCCGTCAGGAGCCTTCAATCAAGCGTATTTGATGTTGCCTGATGCTAAACATTCGATGCTAAAAGTTCATCTCAGCCGCCTGAACCTTTTCAACTTGCTTTTTCTTCAGCACTAGGAAGATTTGAGTTAGCATGACCAAGGCAAAAAGCCAAGTAACCACTGAATCCGAGTTGAACTCTGGAGTACAATCTCACCATCATCCTGACCAAAGCCCCCAACATTGGGATCACTGGTCAAAACTTCAGCCGCCGCCACTTCCTGCCCTTCAGAAACAATCAGCTCCGGGCCGAAGGGAATGGTTTCAGTCACCTCTTTGCCATCAGCCGTCTGGATGGTGACCTGGTAACTTTCATCTTCCTTGGCAATCTGGCTCACTGTGCCTGCCGCAGAGGCTTTGTAGACTGCATTGTTGCTGGCATTGCCGGCTGGATAAACCTGGCCTCGGCCCCGGTTACCCCCAACATGAACCGGATACTTGCCAAAGTGAACGGAGGAATCCGTTCTAGGGTCAGGAGAAAGCACTGGGAAGACAATCTCCTGATATTGCTCGCCGGGTAGAGGGCCAACAATCACGACATTTTCCTGGTCTTCGCTATAGGGTTGGAAGTACAAATCGCCAACCTCTTCCTGAAGTTCTTCTGAGAGTCGCTCAGGGGGAGCAATTTTAAAGCCTTCGGGCAGCATTAAGACCGCACCAACATTCAACCCACCTTTACTGCCATCTCCAAGCACTTGCTGGACATTGGTGTCATAGGGAATTTTGACAATGGCTTTGAATACGGTATCGGGCAGAATGGACTGGGGGATCTCAACTTCAGTGGGCTTTGCGCCCAAATGACAGTTCGCACAAACAATCCGACCTGTGGGTTCGCGGGGAGTTTCTGGGGCCGTTTGTTGAGCCCAGAATGGATAGGCAGCAGCACTTTGAGGCAACAATAGATCACTGGCCAGAAACAAAGTTGCCGTCGCAACCAGAATCAAGACCAGATTTCGTACCGCTTCAAGACTACGCAGTTGGGTTGTAATTGGATCAAACTTTGACATCTAAATAATGTTCTCTCTCTGAGTCAATCGTGAACTAGTCAATCGTGAACTAAGTTAACCATGAACTGAGTCAATCATGTGAGTCAATCGTGAGCCAGCTAAAAACCGCAGAATCAAAACAGGTTGAGTTTTTGAAACAGCGCCCTCACCTGAAATCACACTAAAACTAGAATCAAACCAAAACTGACCTGAACCACTTAAACCAAAGTGAATCCTGGCCTAAGTCCACCAGGGATTTTCATCGGTGCGAAAGTCAGTCTCTGTCCAGGTGGTGAAGCTGACTTTATCATTGACTACATCAGCATGGGCTAGGGCCAGAGATAGTGGTGCAGGCCCCCGAACGACTTTTCCTTGGGCATTGTACTGGGAACCATGGCAGGGACAGATAAACTTGCCTTCGCCATTATTCCAGGGGACTACGCAGCCAAGATGGGTACAAACGGCATTGAGACCAAAGTTTGCCAGGTTGCCGTCGTTTTCGACGATCAGATAAGTCGGATCGCCCTTCAATCCCTGGGCCAGGGTACGATCGCCCGGTTGATGATTGGCCAGAAACTCACTGACAATGATATCGTTGCCCAGGGAATCCTTGGCTGTTACCCCTCCACTGGATCCCCCACTGGACGCTGGAACAAAATACTTTATAAAAGGATATAGTGCTCCTGCTGCCACTCCTGCCGCCGAACCGAAGGTGAGCAGGTTCATGAACTGGCGACGACCCATACTGGGAACATCTGGTGTTTGAGAAATTTGAGCCATGAGTAATGGAGATTATGAGTTTTATGTTACTTTTCTTAGCAAAGTGAAAGTCAAATAAATTGTAGATCGCTTGAGGTAACAGGCAGAACGAACAGACTTGCTGCCATTCTACTGGGAAACCTCATAGCTATTCCACTGTCGGATTAAGCGTCAATGCTTTCAGTATTATTACATTTTTTAACTCATTCTTTTATTGTTACAAAATGTAACCATTTCACCATTCAGGAGTTACCCATGACAGGTCAGGATCTCCAGCAAATCTTACTCGACAAGTGGGGGGTTTCCTACGATATGCAATTGCGTCGGATGCCGGACAAAATTTTTCTGCAGGTGATGTGGAAATACCTGGAGCAAGCGTCCTTCCCCATGAGTCAGACGGATTATCTGGCTCACCTTGATGCGATCGCAGATTATCTCAACAGTTGGGAGAGTGCCGATCAGGTCAAAACGTTCATTCTCAATACCCGGGAAAAACCTCGTCTGGGAAAAGCCGTTAGCATTCCATTGGATTTGGGTTCCCGATCTTCGGAATGGTTAGTGTAGGTTGTGTGCCAAAATTGCCCCAAGAGTCAGCCCAAAATCAGCCTCAAATTAGCCTCAAAAAGCAACGCTGCCTACAAGATTCTTTGTCCCAGGGGAACCTGCCGATCTGGCTGCACCAGGACAACATTTCCCTCCTGCAAAACTACCCCCAGCACCAGCACCTCAGACATGAAATTGGCCACCTGCCGGGGTGGGAAGTTGGTGACCGCTAGAATCTGTTGCCCTACGAGCTGATCAATGGAGTAAAGCTGGGTCAAGCCGGCACTGGATTTTTTGACCCCAAGCTCCCCAAAATCAATCCACAACTTATAGGCGGGTTTCCGGGCCTCAGGAAAGGGTTCAGCCCGCAACACCTGACCCGCTCGAATCTCAATCTGGTGAAAATTGTCGTAGGTGACTGGCATGGTTCAGGTGCTTCTATGGATTGACAGGGCGGCAGTTCAGAGCTTGGCAGTGCATTCTAGAATCAACCGCTGATTTTCCAGAGAATAGGGCTGCACCTCCAACGCCTGCTGAAAGGCTTGAATGGCAGCAGAGTAATTGCCTAAAGCCGCATGACACAACCCCGTGCCATGTAAAGCCCCAAAGTGAATGGGATTCAGGGCGATCGCCCTCTTGCAATCCTCCAGGGCTTTTTCGTATTGATGGCTCAGATAGTAGAGTACAGCCCTGCGGTTCCAGGCTTCAGCAAAGTCCGGCAAGTCCTGGATCAACTGGTTCAAAATTGCTTCAGCCTCCGAGATTTCCCCCATTTGCAACCAAACCTCCGACTTGCGAATCTTCTCCAGCCCAGCCTCTCCCTTTTGCTCAAACCAGAGTCGCCATAGTTCTTGAGTGGCCCGGCGACGAATATCCTTGTCCGAGCTTTTCAGATCTTGCAGGAGGATCTGTATATAGGAGTCATCTGCCATAGTTCAAGTGCAAACTACAAGGGAAATTTTTTTTAGAGAAAACCATTCAGAGAACACTATTAAGAATTGTGACCTTATGCTTAAGCTTCTAACAGAATAACATCGTTTTCAAAGGAGAGTTTCGGACTAAGCCCGACCTCAATGATTTTCAGAGAGGCTTCAGGGAACTGTTAAAGATTTTTTAATCCCGACAAAAATAGTCGGGTATGTTTGACAGGGTTTTTTGGGCCATGATATTCTGCATTTAACTTGGATAATTTAACCGTTCATTTCATCCAAATCATTTCATCCAACTCGCCCAATCTAAATCGCCCAGCCCAAACCATTCAGTCCAAACCATTCAGTCCAAACCATCAGATCCCAGAGGCATAAACCCATGACCCAAGCCATAACTCCATCTTTAACCGCAGCCATCACTGGAGCAACATTTGACAAGTTAGCTTGCAAAGAATGTGGCGCAGAATATGCCCTTGAAGCCAAACATGTTTGTGAAGTTTGCTTTGGCCCCCTGGAAGTTCGCTACGACTATGACTTACTCCGTCAGAAAGTCAGCCGGGCCACAATTGAAGCTGGGCCGAATTCTATCTGGCGTTACCGGAGCTTTTTGCCCGTGGCCACCGAGGATGTGATTGATGTGGGAACAGGTATGACGCCTCTGGTGCAATCTGAACGGCTAGCACGCCGTTTGGGGTTGAAGCATCTCTACATCAAAAATGATGCGGTGAATATGCCCACTTTGAGCTTCAAAGATCGGGTGGTCTCTGTAGCCCTGAGTCGGGCTAGAGAGCTGGGTTTTCCACCGTGTCCTGTGCTAGTACAGGCAACCTGGCCAATTCTACAGCGGCGATCGCGCCAAAGCTGGATTGGACTGCTGTGTATTTATTCCAGCGGATCTAGAAGCCGGTAAAATCCTGGGAACCTTAATTTACAATCCGATTTTGATGGCGGTCAAAGGGAACTACGACCAGGTGAATCGCCTCTGTTCTGAAGTCGCCAATACCCATGGTTGGGGCTTTGTCAATATTAACCTGCGGCCTTACTACTCTGAGGGCTCAAAGACCTTAGGATTTGAAGTGGCAGAACAGTTGGGCTGGAAGCTTCCGGATCATGTGGTTGCCCCAATTGCCTCCGGTTCCCTCTACGGCAAAATCTACAAAGGGTTTCAGGAGTTTATTAAAGTGGGTCTGGTGGAAGATAAGGCCGTTCGCTTCAGTGGGGCCCAGGCAGAGGGATGTTCCCCGGTGGCTACAGCCTTCAGAGACGGTCAGGACTTCATTACACCAGTCAAGCCTAACACCATTGCCAAGTCTATCGCCATCGGCAATCCGGCAGATGGCATTTATGCCGTAGAACTAGCCCGTAAAACGAACGGCCACATTGAATCAGTTACCGATGCAGAAATCATCGAAGGGATTCAGCTCTTAGCTGAAACCGAAGGCATCTTCACTGAAACCGCTGGGGGAACCACCATTGCTGTATTGAAAAAGCTGGTAGAAGCTGGCAAGATTGATCCGGAAGAAACCACTGTTGTCTATATCACGGGCAATGGCCTCAAAACCCAGGAAGCGGTTCAAGGCTATGTGGGGGAACCCCTGACGATTGAAGCCAAGCTAGAATGCTTTGAGCAGGCTCTGGAACGGGCTCGTACCCTGGAGCGGCTCGACTGGCAGCAGGTTTTGGTCTAGATGATAGCGCCAGCTAAATTCATTTCCAATTCCTTACAGGAAGGGGAGAACGGGGTCAGGATCTAGCAGAATAGTTGTTGGATTGAGAAGTCTTGGCCCCTTTTGATTGAAGTTTGATTGAAGACCAATTTCTCTTAAATCTCCCTGAAGAAATCCTCTCTAGCTCCCTGAGAAAGGGGAGAATTAGGAAGGTTTCCCAGTCTTGATTACGGGTTCTGGGTTGCTAATTCCCAGTTGCCAATTCTCAATTTTCACCTCCCAATTCTTAATTCATTTCACCATGACTGTTAAAGTTTTAATTCCAACTCCCCTGCAAAAATTCACCAATAATCAAGCTACCCTTGAGTGTGAAGGGAACGATGTTCTAGAACTGATTGATTCACTAGAGATAGTCTGTCCTGGCATCAAGAAAAGCCTCTGTGATGACCAGGGCCAACCCCGCCGATTTTTGAATTTCTACGTGAATAGCGAAGATATTCGCTTTCTTGAAGGCCCCCAAACCCAGTTGAATGATGGGGATGAAGTCAGTATTGTACCAGCGGTTGCGGGGGGTTAGAGGGGAGACATTCCCCACCCAACCCTGGGCAAACCTAACGGGGTCTGCCCAGGGTTGTGATGTAAATCACGGCCTCATCGGGGGGAATGCCCAGGACTTCATTCACCTGATCGTCGAAAAAGCCAGCAATCCCACTCACCCCTAAACGCAGGTAAAAGGCCGCCAGGTTAAGTCGCTGACCCAAATGTCCTGCATCCATGTGCAAATAACGATAAGCGCGATCGCCATATTGTTTGACTGCCTTTTTCAGGTCTGCTGTGTGGAACAAAACGGCGGCGGCATCCCGACCCAAATCTTGTTTGAGACAGAGAAAATGCAACTCTCGACGGAAATTTTTAAACCGAATCTGTCGAAGTTCCTGAGCCTTAGGAGCATAGTAATAGCAGCCTTCCTCCAGTCCCTCAACTCCCGAGACAGCGATAAAAGTCTCCAATAAACTCAAATCAAAATAGTCTGGGGATCGGTCAAGTCCCTGCAAAATATAGTGGTCAGGTTGATAGGTAAAATCCAGCAACGCCAGGAGCTCTTCGATCTTGAGATTCTGACCGGAATAGCTGCGGGTTGAGCGGCGACGCAGCAACGTGGCATCGAGTCCTTCCAGATTTCTGCGCCAGTCGATGGAGGCTGTCACCGTGGAGACCTTAGTACAGAAGGGGAAATTGTACTTGTCTTCCAGGGCTGATCCTTGATCGGGCAGTTTCCAACCCTGATCGCCGGAGGTATCCTGACCCAGTTGAGTCGCCTGATGCAGGTAACTGAGCAATTCCCCATCCGGAATATCTGGATCGGCGGCTTGAGTGTCTGAGGGAAGGGCTGTACGACAGGGAGGCAGATTTTGCTCAAGATTGTACAGATCCGCCAGGGGCAGAACGGCGATCGCCCCTCCAGGGATGGATCCAGATAGAGCATCTGATTAATTGCCGGATCAGCGAAGCCCCCAATCAGATGGGGGCGATAATTATTAATTGCTGCCGCCAGTTCAAAGTTTCCCAGTAGATGACCGGTATCCAGAAAGATCCGCCGGTAAGCTCGATCCTGATAGCGCCATGCGGAGCGATAAAATACCGCAGTGACAATAATCGTCAGATAGGTTTGCTCTAGAACAGGATGCCAGAAGCAAGCTGACTTGAGCTCAGACCAAACCTGATCCTGCCAGAATTGTAATAAGGAGTGATTCTGGGCTTGATAGTTGTAAAGACCGGGGGGTAAAAACTGAGTTCCCCGGGAGACAATATAGACCTCAGCCGGATAAAGGGCTCCAGCAGAGGGAGCTGCCCGTAGATAGTAGACGTTGGGGGGATTGGAAATCTCGGCCGTGAGTCCATAGCTATGAATCAGCAGATGGGAAAGCTGTTGGGCTTCCTTGACCTTAGGATCCTTCGACAGGGGTTCTGAAATTTCTCGAAGGTAAGGCTTCAGATCGTAGGTCTGACCTAGCTTATAGGTTTTGAATGGAATGGGTTGCCTGTTCCATTCTGGCTGAGCTTTGCTATTGATGGTTTCAGGAGAGTACTTGGTGCGTTCGTGGAAATGCTCAGCAACCGAGAGAGAAGAATCTGCCATAGAGTAGAACTAATGGACAACATCCAGTCCTAAATTCTTTTCTATAGTGTTACACAACTCTCTCAAATTGCCTCTGAATTGCCCTACACTCTTGACTTGGAGATTATAGACTCAGAGCTAACTCAGGGAGCGCGCCAAGGGTTCTAAGGTCAGAACTGATTGAATAGAGACAAAGTCTGAAACTGAAATTCCAGGGGCATAAGCTTCCAAAACATTGCCCGTCTTAGAACAGGTGACCATTAGATAATCACAGGCAGAACATTCTGTTTGAATACTATTGGCGTGATGCCAGCGTTCAGCTAGGGAACCACAGTTGGGGCATCGTACAGTTTGCTGGGTAGTCATCTGTTTATCCTCTCAGTAATATAAAAACTGTTATGGTCAAAAAAAGCTTGGAAAGGAGATGTAAATAAATGGGGACAGGGCTGTTAACCTGATTCTTATTTTGGCTAAATCCTGGAACTCCTTAATCCATCTCGTGATAGATTTTGCTTGATCCCGAACCTAAAACCATAGAATCTTATTGATCCCAAGATAAATATTATCATAACTTGACACAAGTACCTATTTACTTCTTTAAAATAAATTTAAACTCAAGTTATTACTTTTTTAATAAAATCTTTATAATTTGCCAACTTTAACTTAACCATTTTGAGGACACTATTCTGAGCTTTTTTCAGGCGATTGCCGCTATTTTCAAGCCCGTGAGAAATTTTTGAAATTTTTGAAAACTTCGAAAAGGTTGAAATCTTTGCCATGTTCTCGATTGGCTTCAACCATTGGTTCTGCATAGGGATACTGGTGCAGATTGTCATAGGGACTGCCGGGGCAATTCCGTGACCCGACTTTTCTCAACCTTGTTGGCCACAGTTAGGTAGGTGTGGGCTGGCACAGAAAGTTATCAGGCTACGTCTACAGACCTGATAAACCAAAGCTTGGTCAGTTTGCCCTAATCTAGGATAAGCAAAACCCAGTAGACATTGTTACAATTTTGACAGAGTTTAAGGAGGATTTAACCCAGGATAGATAAAATAAGTTCAGATCCTAATCTATTCAAATCAATCTAAATTGTGCTAAAAAAGTGCGAAATAGAATGATAAACTTGTAAAAATCGATAAGATATGTTACATTCCTCAATCAAAGTTCAAAAACTGGCTCTGGTGAATGGGTTTTTTACTTTAGATGTAATGTGGGAGTCAAGTATAAATGGATACGATTTTCCAGTTGGTACAGGAAACTCTAGATAGCGGCTACCTTTCCCTCAATGTTGAGGCTAGATTGAGAAAGTTACTGCAAACAACAAAGTACAGCCGGATTGACTTTGATGCCTTCATCGAGTTACAAAATGCTGCAATTGATGGCAAAGTGCGACAGGAGTCCCGGGAGCAACTTTATGTTTTCCCTGAACAGAGTTTTTCCAGGGCCAGATAGAGATTCCGAGAAAAGCGAGCCGGGTTCCAGAGGGGGGCAAGGTGGGTAAGAGATTTTGTCTGCTGTAGCTGATGTTGAATGTCTGTCCTGAGGGTTAGATTCCGTCCCAATTGCACACCATACTCAATGTAATCTTCCCAGGAATCAGCCACTCCGAAGCTGATGCCAACGCTGTGGAGAAAGCTGTAGCCCATGCGAGAGAGAAACTGTTCTCCCCGGAGGGTGACGAGGGGAACTCCGAACCACAGTGCTTCCAAACTGTGAGTGCCACCGTTATAAGGATAGGAATCCAGGACAACATCAGCCAGACTATAGATTTTGCGATGTTCCTCTTCCGTTGCCAATCGATCGAGAAATTTAATGCGATTGCGGCTAATTCCCGCTGCCTCACAAAACTCACCATAGACGGATTGAAATACGCTGCGATCGCCAAAGGCTTTATGAATCAGAAGACTGTCAGGGACTTGTTTAAGAATCTCCACCTGAGCCCAGGCCAGTTCTCGGCTGAATTTGCGGCCTGGGGCGACGCAGACATAGACCGTTTGATCGGGGGAAATCCGGTAAGCCCGCCGCAGGGCAATCGGATCAACAGGCTGTTGCTCAAAGCCGGAGATCGCCACAAACGTATCTGGCATTCTCACTAGTTGCTCGATGTAATATTGTTCTCGCCCCTGGGGATGGGTCTGCCAATCGCAGAGAAAATAGTTCTGGGATGAAATCTGGGGCGCATCAAACCCTAGCCAGGAGATACAAACCGGGGCAGGACGCTGGCAGAGCACCTCAACATTTGTGGGGACGCTGAGGGCATCGGGGTCAAGCAGGACATCGAGCTGATCCCCTTGAATGGCTTGAACGATATCCGGAACCTGGGGAACCCCGTCAGAATAGCGACTGGGTTCGTAGAGCTTTTTGGCTACCTGTTCAAATTGCTGAGTCCGGTCGTCTCGATGGAGCCGCCCGCTGCAATAGAGATAAATTTCTGCCCCCTGGTAAGCCAGTTCCCCCACAATATCCGCACTGCACCAACCAACGGAGTGACGATTGTAATGGTTAGAAATCAGGCCGATTTTGAGGGGTTTTCCCAAGGGATCTCGCCCGGATTTTAGGGCATATCCCGTGGTCAGAGATGGAGGTTGGCTAATCTGATTGGCATAGGCCGTCGCAATTTTCTGTTGCAGCCGAAAATTTTGCTCCAGATGATCCCGCAAATAGGGCAGGCTAAACAATAAGTTGGCATAGAGGGCTTTGATCTCAATGGCAGTCAACTGAGCCATGGAGGATTCCAGCCTGGCTTCTAACTCCAATAATCGGGATCGAGCAATCTGATTCAGCCCTGAGACTTGGCACGTACTGATGAAGTAGATAGCTGTCATAATCGGATCCTGCTCCCCACAGAGGACAGAGTACTGATGGACGGCGGTACGGGCCGCCTCAAAGTGGCCAGAATCCCTGAGAATGCTGCAGAGCTGTTGATGGGCTGGGATACAATCAGGTTGCAATTTCAAAGCCTGCTCCAGCCAGGAAATCCCCTGGGATGCCTGTCCCTGATGGCGGAGGGCCATGCCAATCTGGCAATACGCTTCAACCCCATCAGGTTTGAGAGCCACTGCTTTTTGCCAGCAGTTCAGGGCCGCCTCCAGATTGCCTTGGGCCGCTAATTGCTTACCCTGAACCAATAAGGCTACCGCATCTTGTTGGCGAACTTTCAGATCTCGGGCCTGCTGCGCCACAACTTGGGCCTCGTCCAGTAGACCTTGTTGTTTCAGGGCCAGAACCAGATTCCAGTAGGCGGCGGTCAAATCCGGATCAAGACTGATGGCCTGACGATAATGAGAGATCGCCTGGGTTAATTGCCCCTGCCGATAGAACATGCTGCCCAAATTGACCCAGGCTCGGGAACACCGAGGATCTTGCCTCAGGGCGGCTTGATAGGAGGCGATCGCCCTGTCAATTTCTCCCTGGGCCTGTTGAGCATTGCCCCAGGTAACGTAGGCTTCTACTCGGTTGGGTTGTTGCTCGAGGGCCTGCTGACAGAGGGCGATCGCCTCAGACCATCTGGATTGAGTGCAGTACAGTTCGGCAGTTTGGATTGGATCTTGAACTTGATCAAGCCCGGGTTCAAGTTCTGAGACGGGGGCGGCAGCGATGGAGTCAGCGTCAGAATGCATTGTAACTGTTCAAATCCTATTGTTGTCTTAATCTTGCTTATCTAATCTTTTTGTCTTAAAGTCCTATGATGGCCAGCCTATCAGGTTTTCCAGCTTTTATCATAGCGAAGAGAAGAGCTTTGGGCTTACCTTGTACCTGAGATTCTGCTATGCTGTGGCTCGGGTGTTGTTGTCAGGTAACTTTGCAAAGCCAGTTTTGGTTTACGTCTGGTGGATTTCATGATTCCGGTTGAGAGTTCTTGAATTTAGGTTTAGTTGGATTTTAAGATTTCATCAGGTTTAATTCAAACTCTGCCATTGAACCCTGGGATTGAACCTTAGGATTAGGTTCTCCAGTCAAACTTGAGATTGTTGAAATGGCAAGCTGTAACGGCAACCAAAACTCTTAGGGTTAGTTGATTAATCGTTAATTAATCTCTGGTAAATCTATCTGCAGTTTGCCCGATTGAGTTAAAAGCATCAAGTCAGAAACATCAAGTCAGAAGCATTGAGTCAGAAGAAAGGTTTAAAGATGAAGTTCATTCAAGGCTTACTCTTATCTGCGTTTATCGTTGCTACCCCTTTAGCCACTCAAACTGTCCTCCAGGCCCAAAACAAGGGTTATGAGCAAAAGCTATTTGATGCAGCCCTGGGCTTCACCCTCTATTTTGAGGGGGGATTCAGTGATCATCCAGCGGATAAAGGGGGCCGAACCTACAAAGGCATTATCCAGGCCGAGTATAACAACTATCGGGCCCAACGGGGTTTGCCGTCCCTGGATGTCACCCAAATATCGGAAGCTGAATTACTAGAAATTTATCAGGGCTACTGGAATAGCAGCGAGGCGGCTACGATGCACCCGACCCTGGCTATTGTGATGTTTGATACCGCCGTGAATTTTGGCATCGAAAATTCTATCACCTTCCTTCAGCAAGCCCTAGGGCTGCCTCAGACCGGAAAATTTGATACTGAAACCCTGGCGGCCCTGAAACAGGGCAATAATCAATACACTGCGTTCCAGATTGTGAATGAGCGGATTCTCTACCGTTATAAACGAGTTCAGGAAGACTCCACTCAGGTGGCATTCCTCAATGGCTGGCTCAGTCGGGACTATAGCCTCTGGGGTTATATCGAAAAAATCCAGAACTGAGCATCACCTTAAGTCTGTTTATTCTCTTCCCGACTTCTCAAAAATTCCCCAGCAAACGCCACCAGCCCTGAAGCCAGAATTAAAATCACGCTCAGGGCATTAATATCAGGTTTGACCCCGGTACGAATCCGGCTAAAAATTTCCATCGGCAAGGTTGTTGCCCCGCTACCTGCCGTAAAGCTAGCAATCAGAAAATCATCCATACTCAGCACAAATGCCAGTAAGCACCCGGAAATAATTCCCGGCATCAACTGAGGCAACAACACTTGAATAAAAGCCTCTACCGGGGTTGCTCCCAGGTCTAAGGCGGCCTCTTCTAAGTGAGGATTCAAGTCCGCCAGACGGGTTGAGACCACCAAGGCCACGTAGGACAAACAAAATACCACATGGGCGGCAATAATCGTCCAACGACTGAGGGGAATGGCAATGGCCGCCAGAAAGACTAAGGTTGAGACGGCGATCGCAATATCAGGAATGATCAGAGGTAGATAGGCCACCCCCTGATACAACCCTTTTCCGGGAAACCGAAATCGGGCTAACCCCGCCGCCATCAATGTCCCAATCACAGCAGAGATCAAGACGGCCACCAGGGCAACAAATAAACTGTTAAATAAGGCCGATAAAATTCGCGTGTCCTGGAATAGTCGGCTATACCATTTCAAGGTAAAGCCTTCCCATCCAGCACTGTAGGCTGATTGATTGAAGCTGTAAAAAGCCAGTACCAGGATGGGCAGGTACATGTAGAGAAACATCAAGCCCACAAAGATCCCCTGCCAGGACAACTTGAACTTTGGTTTGGTTTTTTTCATGGCTTCAAGGTCTTTATCTATCTCGGTCATTGACCATGGGTTAAAGTTCAGAGGGATTGTTCAGGGTGATCGTTCAGAGTGATTGGTTCACCGGGGAATTCACAGCAGGGTTGATGGACGACTATCACCATACTTTAACAACAGGGCGATCGCGATGCTCACCCCCATAATCAACACCATACTCAACGCAGAGCCAAATCCCCAATTTTGAGTGGCTCCAAGAAACTGATTATAGATCAGCCGGGACACGGTCATGCTTGAAGCCCCCCCCAAGAGTTCGGGGTTGACAAAATCCCCCAGGGCTGTAATAAAGACCAAGAGGGATCCAGCCGCGATCCCCGGCAGGGTTTGGGGCACAGTCACCTTCCAGAAGGTCTCCCGAGGATTGGCTCCTAAATCCGCAGATGCTTCCAGTAGACGGCGATCTAGCTTTTCCAGAGAAGCATAGAGCACCGTTACCATGTAGGGCAGATAGCTATAGGTCATGCCAATAAACACCGCCGGAGTCCGGTTCAGCAATTCTAAAGCAGGGAAGCCAAACAGCCCCAGAAAAGAGTTCATCACCCCGGTGGGTCGGAGAATGCTAATCCAGGCGTAGGAACGCAACAGTGAAGAAGTCCACAGGGGCAAAATAAAGCTCAAAAGCAGCAGATTCCGCCAGGGTTTGGGGGCAAGGATCGCAATCCAATAAGCCACCGGGAACCCCAACACCAGACAAAAAAGGGTTGTGCCAAAGGCAAAAAACAGCGATCGCCCAATCACAATCAGGTTAATCGGCTGGAATACCCGTAGATAGTTGTCAATGCCGTTTGGAATGACAACATCTCCCGGTCGAATATCTTGCACTAGACTCAGCTCAAAAATCACCAGGGTTGGCAGTACCAGGAGCAGGAATAGCCAGAGCCCAGCGGGGCCAAGCATGACGATTGGAGCAACTAGCCTCGAGCCCCAGCGCTGAAATCCAGATTTGGCAGGAGCGGGGGGTGGAGATTGGGATGAAGTGGAGACAGCCATGGACTTTGTACCTGCGTTTTAGGTTGGGTTCTGGGTTGAACTTGTATTGAGTCCTGAGTTTGGATCTGGGTTTAATTACGCATGACCTAGCTGCTGGTTAGCCTTGTCCAATAGCGGTCATAAATATCACTAAATTTTCCCACAGGAGCAATGCCTTCAGACCGTTCAATCACGGATTCAGGGGGAAAAAGGGTAGTGTCCTGCTGAATCTCTTTGGGCAATTTTCTGAACGCGAGTTGAGAAGGGGTGGTAAAGCTCAAACGCTCAACAATTTGAGCCGCAATCTCAGGTCTGAGGGTGAAATTGATCCACTGATAGGCGGCCTCTGGATTGGGAGCAGATTTGGGTATCACCAATGTATCTGTCCAGAGGGAGGAACCGCTATAGGGGGTGATATATTGCAATGCCTCATTTTCAGACATAACCTCGGCAGCATCAGAGGAATAACACATTGAAATTAATAAATCCCCTGTGATAATCTGCGATCGCAGGCATCCGTGGTGAAGGAAGCCACTGAGGGTTTCAGCTCTACTAATTTTGCATAGGCGGCTTGAATCTGACCTAGATCCATAGAGTTGTAGGAATAGCCCAGCATTTTCAGAGTGGCTCCCATCACTTCTCGCACATCATTGAGCAGGGTAAATCGTTTACTAATGGCCGCTTCATTGTCCCAGAGATAATCCCAATCTTCAGGAAGCAGCTTCAGAAGTTGACTATTGTAGAGTAAACCGGTGGTTCCCCAAGAGGTTGGAACGCTATATTGATTGTTGGGATCATAGGCGGGGCTCTGAAACATGGGAAACAAATCTTCTAGTCCCACGATCAGGGAATGATCCAACTCCCGCAACAACCCTAATTCCACCATTTTCTGAACCATATAATCCGAGGGATAAATGATGCTATAGGCACTCCCCCCCCCTGCCTGCACCCTGGCTAGCATCGACTCATTGGAATCAAACACATCGGCAACGACTTTCAATCCTGTTTCGCGAGTGAATTGATCCAGCAAATCCTGATCGGTATAGCCTGCCCAGGTATAGATGTAGAGGGTATCCGTCGCTACGTTGGTATTAGGGGTTGTTCTCACCTCCGCCAGTGTCCACCCACAACTTGCCAGGCTGGCGGCAGTCAGGGCACCAACTGAAGTTTGAAGAAATTGACGACGAGTTTGATGAAGTCGGTTTTTTGAAAAAACTGAAGCCACGAGTTTACGGTTAAGATTCAAGTTCTAATCGATTGATCCTCGTCAATAAGTAGCTTGACGCAATTAATTAGAAGATTGATGGAGGGCGAAGCCCCAGACCCCCTTCCATTTAACAATTAATTACAACCACCTACCTACTGTACTGCAATATTCCCCCTTCCGAAGGGGCAATTCCTCAGGGTAAGCGGTAACTCTACTCACTCAATACCACAGACTCTCTCAGCTTCCATCCGATATAGATGGGCCCATGGGGAGTAGCCCAATTTTCTAATCCCTGAGCCTGGTTAACCGTCACCTGTTCTCCCGAATCAAGCTGAACCATACATTGAATATGAGTTCCCAGATACATCGTGCTGATCAGCTTTCCTTTAAAGCAGTTGATTCCCTCTTCAAAAGGATGGGGACTCAGGGAAATTTTCTCGGGACGAATACTAACTACAACCCTTGACCCCTGACCAATTTCAACTGGGGTCTTTTTGGAATTACTGTTGGAGTTGCCCGGGGAAGAGGACTCAATTTTGAGCCCGGTATCTGTCACGATCAACTGACTGACCGGATCCCATTGCTCAACCTTTCCCCTAAAAAAATTAGTATCACCAATGAAATCGGCAATAAAAGGAGTCTGAGGGTGCTCATAGATCTCACTGGGAGTCCCGATCTGTTCAATCCGTCCCTCATTCATGACGGCAATCCGATCTGAGATACTCATGGCTTCTTCTTGATCGTGAGTCACCATGATAAAAGTCAGGCCCAGATTTCGATGTAAATTGGTCAGTTCTAGCTGCATTTGCTTGCGGAGCTTCAGGTCTAAAGCACCCAGGGGTTCATCTAGCAACAGTACGGCTGGACGGTTCACTAGGGCCCTAGCTAGAGCGACTCGCTGCTGTTGTCCTCCAGACATTTGGGTGGGGAATTTGTGGGCAAATGCTTCTAGTTTGGTGAGCTGCAAGACCTCCCGAACGCTCTGCTCGATTTCAGCTTTCCCCTGCCGTTTAATCTTCAGACCAAAGGCAATGTTATCCCAGACATCTAGATGATTAAATAGGGCATAGCTCTGAAAGACTGTGTTGACGGGTCTGCGATGGGCCGGAACCTGGTTCATCGATTTCCCTCGAATCAGCACCTCGCCCCCTGTAGGAACTTCAAACCCTGCCACTAGCCGCAGGGTTGTGGTCTTGCCGCATCCCGAAGGGCCAAGGATACTGAAAAACTCTCCCCGGCGCACGTCAAGGTCAACCCCTCGAACCGCCGTTTCCCCATTGTATACCTTGAAAACCTTACGAAGTTCAACATCTGACGGCCCTAAGTGAGTCTCTGTTGCACCTTGACCTGATGTCACTGCCTGAAGCATAGCCACTTTTGAAATGGAGAATCTCCCTTAAGCTTATCCAAATAAGCCTGGACTGACAAGACAAATAGTGATTAACTGTAAAGTCAGGTGTAGAGTTGCACGGCGCGAGGGTGGATACTTAAGCCACTGACTTTGGTGTGAGGAGATATAAAGGCATGGATTGGCCAATGGATGCACTGGAAGTTCTCCAGGAGACCAGTAGAACGTTTTACATTCCCATCAGCCGTTTGCCACCAATTCTTCAAAAGGCAGTTGCATCGGCCTATCTCTGTATGCGTGCCATTGATGAAATTGAAGACCATGGGGAGCTTGATAGTGTGACGAAGGGTAAACTCCTCCGGCACATCAGTCTGAGTTTGCAAAGTGGCAGTTCTGAGTCTGATCTGGCAGGACTTCTAGCTGGGTTTTCCCCCTATCAACCTTTACTAGCAGAAGTCACTCTGCGGGTAGGGGAATGGGCTCAGTTGGCTCCCGCCAGCATTGCCCCCAGGATTTGGGATGCGACGGCGGCCATGGCAGATCGGATGGCCTATTGGGCCGAGCGCAATTGGCGAATTGATTCAGAATTGGATCTCGACCAATATACTTTTAGTGTGGCTGGGGCCGTCGGGCTATTACTCTCGGATCTATGGGCCTGGTACGATGGCACCCAGACTAATCGAGTGTATGCCCTGGGATTTGGTCGAGGGCTTCAGGCCGTGAATATTGTTCGCAATTACCGGGACGATCTGAAGCGAGGCGTTAACTTTTTTCCCCCGGGTTGGGCTCAGGAACAAATGCACAGTTATGCTCGCCGTAATTTAGTCCTGGCGGATGCTTATACTGAGGCTCTGCCCGAGGGGCCAGCACTGGATTTCTGCCGCATCCCCTTAGCGTTGGCCCATGCCACGTTAGATGTTTTAGCGGCAGGCCATGAAAAGCTCAGTCGGGTTGCTGTGGTGGAGTTGATTGAAAAAGTTTCCAGCGGAGCTTAGGATTAGGGATTTGAGAATAGGGATTTAGAAATTACGAATTAAGCAGAGTAGAACAGTCGTCTCGGCTGTTCCCCAGCAGGCCAGATCTCTGTTCCATAATCACAACAGGCAAGATGCCTGTTCCACAGGAATAGCTCATCAGTCGGATACAGGGCATCTAAACCTCCTAGCCGTGTTGATGATGCAAGCGGGAGTAGGATTCAGTTACGGGGAGGTTTCTGAGCTGTCAGGTTTTGGCTGGAGCGATGAAGAGTCAGCCCTGAAGCCGTTTTGCTGTTGATATTGCAGCAATTGTAACAGCAGGGATTTCAGTTCAGCGGAAATGTCTAAGGGCAATTGTCCTCGGAGATACAGATCCTGCTGAGGAAAAGGAATTTCAATCTGGCGTTCTCGAAAAATTGCGTCAATTTGATAGAGCAAATTGCTTTTGATGATCACCTGTCGCCGGGGTTGAGCTACCCAAATCCGCAGATCAAAGTCCAGGGAGCTATCTCCAAATCCAGTAAATATCACCTGAGGAGCTGGAGTAGCCAAGACATCAGGATTGGCTCTAGCCACATCCAGTAAGGCTTGACGGGCTACTTCTAGATCGGATCCATAGGCGATGCCAATGGACAGTCGCAGGCCAGAAACCGGATTGTCATGATGCCAATTGATCAGTTCGGTTTCCAGGAAGCGGGAATTGGGGACGATGATTGAAACTTCGTCCAGGGTCTTCATCACCGTACTTCTAGCCCCAACCCGTTCAATGGTGCCTTGATGTTCACCAATTTCAACAAAGTCTCCGACTTGAATCGGGCGCTCAAATAACAGCACCAGCCCACTGCCAAAGTTTTTAGCGATATCCTGAAAGCCAAAACCGATACCGACCCCCAGGGCACTGGCAATAATCGTTAGGGAACTGAGGTCAACGCCCCAGATTTGCAGTAAGACAATCACTCCGATAATAATCAGAACATAGCGCACACTCACCGAAATGATTTCTTGAGCGCCCCGGCTGATGCCAGCAATACTCAAAACCCGAGAACGCAACATATCTGCGGCAAGCTTAGTCGTGAGTACCAGGCCCCAGATTAGGCTGCCTAAAATTAGCAAATCGATGATGGTGTAGGAGCGATCGCCAAACGCAATAATCCCGCTGGTAAAGGTTGAGGTCAAAGTCCCGCCAAATTGATAACTCAGGCGACGACTCAAGGGAAATTGATTGGCAATGTAGAGGATGACGGCAACCCAAAGCCCCAATCGGGCACTGGTAAGCCCCAAACTAGAAATCAAGTTCAGGCTACGGGATGCCTGGTGAGTATCTTGACTATCAGATAAGGGCCAGAACCGTCTGAGCAAGCGATGGATGACCCCGTTCCAAATCTGCCGGATTAGCCAGTGAAGCACAAAGGCCCAGGCCAAAATTGCCAGGGCTCGAATTGACGCTTTTTTGATGAAAGGAATACTCCGTTCCCGCAATCCCTGGTTAATGGATTGTTGAAGTAGTCCAGCCCAAATTCTGGCCTGCTCCTCAACGGTGTATCCGGCCTGAGAATCCCGTTCGGTCACAGTCATCAAATACTGATCATTCAGCCATAGGGTCGGCAGCCGATCGCCCTGTTCCACCCGAACTAGCACAGATTGCTCTGACTCCAATGTTTCTTTTAGCTCAGAGTTGATCAGACTGGCCCTTTGCTGGGCATCAAACTCCTCCGAATTGCTCACTTTAAAAATCGTTCGACCATCAAGGGCCACGGAGGCAGTTTCTTGCTTATTCAGCTCTGGAGTTGCCTTTGGAGTATTCTGAGCCAGGGTGGAAGCGACAATTGAGCCACTGCCAAAGATGACCAACCAGAGCATCAATGAGAGCACTAATAACTTTTTGATCATCATCCTCTAGTCATCATCAAGTGGTCTTATCAAGTTATGATCCTCCAGTTCAGTTCAAAATCAATCCCAACAACCAATCCCAACAACCAATCCCAGACTTGAAATGGGCTTCTGGCTAAATTTATGGTGATTGACCAACCATTTAGATGGGTCACTAACTGGCTAAATATCTTGCTAAACGTCTTGCTGATCCTGGGGCTGGAGATCGCCTTCAGGATTCAATTGATTCTTTCATTTAAGGACATCAGGTAACACCCATTAATCCGCCAGTTGTAATCCGCCTGCTGTTCCATGACATAAATTGCCCTCACCAGCGCCCCATTGGGGGATAGCAATAGCACTGGCTGGGTAGGAACCTCCTGGGAGAGGTCAAGTTCCTCAAAAATCACCCCTCGAGGCCGATAGACGGCGGGATAGTTTCTTTTCACCATGTACACAAAGCTCTCCGCCGTGACAAATTTTTTTCGAATATTAGGACTAGCCAGGGAAAAGGCTGATTGGTCATCATTTTGCTGAAAGGCTAGCAATTGACGCTCCACGATAAGGCGAATAACCTGGCGATCGCGATCCGTAATCATTTCTATCAAAAAATTATCTAAAGTTCTCTAAACTAATCTAAAAAATCAACAATTCTCAGAAGACTATCGTTTTAACAATTGGTTTGACCATCAGTTTGACAATTGGGCACCGCCTCATCAAATTATAAGGGAAGGTTTAGACGATTAAATTTGACCTATGGTGCAGACCGTTTGGATTGCCCGACATGGCAACCGGATTGATTTTGTCAATCCCGATTGGTTCAATACGGCTGAGCGTCCCTACGATCCCCATCTCTCAGATGATGGGATTGTTCAGGCTCAGCAATTAGCCAAGCACTTGGTGGGTCAGGAAATCACCCAGATTTTTGCATCGCCTTTTCTACGAACCGTTCAAACGGCAGCTTGGGTCGCTGAAGCCCTGGACTTACCCTTGAAGTTGGACTGGGGATTAGGTGAATGGCTCAATCCCGAATGGATGTCTACTTTCCCAGAAACCCTACTTTTAGAGCAGTTGGCCGCGCAGTTCCCCCGGATCACCCTGAATCATCCTGGTGGAGCCCCTGAATATCCCGAAACCTGGGATCAATGTCTGAAGCGTACTGGAGCCACGACCAAACGCTTGGTGGAAGCTTTTCCTGAAGACAATTTGCTATTGGTGGGTCATGGGGCATCCGTAGTTGGGGCGGCCAAGGCTCTAGCTCCGATGGCTTTACAGGATTTCCAGCTCAAGGTTCCGTTGTGTTCGTTGTTTAAGCTGGTTCGTCATCACCCAGAATGGCAAGTAGAGCTGACAGCGGATACGGCCCACCTGGGTCAGCATGAGACTACGATTCGCTGGAATTAACGGTGCAAGTCGGATAGAAAAGAGTTCGGAGTGTTGTAATCCAGGCTAGTCTGGTAATTGATTGGCTGGATGATTGATCGTCCGCTGATTTTTAAATCCATTGTTCTCAACCAATTATTCTTCACCATGCGAATTTTAATTGTCGAAGATGACCCCATGATGCAGTTGGGTTTGGAGCAAGTCCTGTCCGAATGGCCTGAGATGATCCTGGTTGGCATGGCGGAGGATGGCTATATTGGGTTGGAAATGGCCCTGGAACAAAAACCTGATCTGGTGCTGATGGATATTGGTCTACCGCGAATGGATGGGATTGAAGCCACCCAGAAAATCAAAGCCGCCCGGCCCGAGATCAGAGTCGTGATGCTAACGTCCCATATTGCTCGCTCTGAAGTAGTTGCAGCGCTGGCGAGCGGTGCTGATGCCTATTGCATTAAGGGGGCCAGTATTGAGCGGATGCAGGCGGCCATTCAGGCGGCTTATGAGGGGGCTACTTACCTTGATCCTCAGGTTGCCCGCTTAGTGATTGAGCAACTCAAACCTCCAGCCCAAGGGGAGAATGACAAAATCGCTAACCTGTCTCAGCGAGAAACTGAGGTTTTGAAGCTATTGGTAGAGGGAAAAAGTAACCCGGAAATTGCCGGGGAGCTCTTCCTCAGCCCAAATACAATCAAAACCCATGTGCGGGGAATTATGAATAAGTTATCTGTAGATGATCGGGTACAGGCTGCCGTGGTGGCATTACGGGCGGGATTAGTTAATTGAGGAGGGGCGTTTAGAATATCACTACGGTATCAGCATTAGCCAGGCTAATGCTGAAATTATTCAGGGAGAATGATTGATTACTCTGATTCCTCATGGGCTTCGCCGTAATTCACCCGATCTTTAACCTGTATATCGTCATAGCAGACTTCATGGGGGGTTAATGCCGAGCGTCCCCGATGCATCTCGGTTTCTGGGTTCCCTATCTTGAAAGGATAGTAAAGTCTATGACAGGGGATTGTTGATGCATCGATATATCCTAATGTCCATTTGCAAACCTGGTATTTACCTGCTTAACTTTGTCATCATGAATCAACCCGACAACTTTCCCCAAGAGACTACTCCAGTTTCATTATCATCAGTTTCGTCATCAAAGTCTGTTATTCCAACCCATTCTCATCACCATTCCCAAAGTCATTCTCATCATCATCCCCATCACCACCCCGAAGACTGTCATGGTCATACCCATGGGGCGATTGATCCAGAGATTGCTACTTCAGAGCGGGGACTATGGGCCGTGAAATGGTCGTTTGTAGCCCTGACCATTGCGGCAATCATTCAAGGGGGGATTTTTTGGATATCTGGCAGCGTCGCTTTGTTGGGAGATTTGATCCACAACATTGGGGATGCGGTCACTTCAATTCCTCTGGCGGTGGCTTTTCTATTTACCCGTCGCCAACCGAGCCAGCGATTTGCCTATGGTTATGGTCGCACGGAGGATTTAGCCGGATTGGCGATTATTGGTCTGATTTTTGTCAGTGCGGTGGTGACGGGTTATGAATCCATTGAACGGTTTCTCCATCCTCAACCCCTGGAACACCTGGGTGCCTTGGCGGCGGCGGCGGTAGTGGGTTTTGTCTGCAACGAGTTAGTGGCCCTATTTCGCATTCGAGTTGGGAGAGAAATCAACAGTGCGGCCTTGGTGGCTGACGGTTATCACGCCCGGGCGGATGGAATTGTCAGTTTGGCGGTTCTGATCAGTGCTATTGGGGTGGCTTTGGGTTATGGCTGGGCTGATCCAGTGGTGGGTTTAGTGATTACGGTGATCCTGTTGCGGATTATCTGGGAATCGGGCCAGACTATTTTTACACGATTACTGGATGGAGTAGAACCGGAAACCCTGGAAACGTTGAGGCATTCGATTGAACATGTAGTAACCCCAAATGCGATCGCCCAGTTACGGGCCCGCTGGTTAGGTCATCGGCTCCATGTGGAGGCGGTAATTAAAGTCGATCCAACCCTCTCGATTGTTGAGGGAGAGGCGATCTCAGCGGCAGTTAAAGCTCAACTGCAGGAGCATGTTTCTTATCTCGCTAATATTCTGGTGGAGATCCAACCAGATTTACTTTACCCCTATACTAATCTGAGTCAACCAGAGCCCACCTCAGGTAAAAATGGAGTCTAATGACTACAACGATACCCCTGAGGAGGGCAACGCTTCACCCCGTAACTAACCGTTTCCAGTTCAGGGTTTCACTCTCAATAGTTCCCTGGGATTGACTCATGGATTCATCGAGCTTGACTAACGTGCCTCTTTGATTGGTACGATAGACCCAACGTTGATCACTGCCCCTAATGGTAACCCGCCACCCCGGTACGATAGCCATGGTGCAAATCTCATTAGGTTTTGCCAACCCAAGGCAGCCATCGGGCCACATTTGGGATTTAGCCTCAATGATTTTTAGATCAGCTTGAGGAAGCCCGGATCGCTCCATGACATCCTTGAGCACTGCTGCAGCAACGGCATCAGGTAACTGATTGGAGGCTTCAGCAAAGACCTGATTCAATCCCAAACTGCGATTGAATAAGGGTTGATCCTGAAGGAAAAAGCCGGGAAAGTTAGACCTCTGAGTAGACAGATAAGATCCCTGAGGTGCTTGAGCCAGAGTCATTACAAGATTGGGTTGCAGCGTTGAGTCACTCTGGGGGATCTGACTTTGGGCTCTATTGTAGGGAACGGCTTCGACCTCGGGGGTTTGGGCTCTGACCCCTGAAATCATCAGGGCTCTAAGCGGTAAAAAACCACTCGGACTAACAGGATGATAAGCCTGGACAATTAAAGTCCCAGTCAGTAAGGCAGCCAGTATCAATGGACGAGGCTGCCGCTGTACCAAGCCCCGGTTTTTTCGGTTTGATCTGGAAATTGATCTAGAATCCCTAAATCTGGGCAGTCTAAATCTAGAAACTATAAAACTAAGCTTCATGGGAAGCACCCCCAGCAAGAACAACATTCTGAAAACTCTGCATTGAAAGCTAGATCTTGAATCAAAGGAACTAAAGTAAAGACAATTAATTCCTTGATCTTGTTTCCCCAGCCCCAATCTCTCAGGCAAGACCCGTCTAAATTTGACTTGAACAAAAGCCCTAAATCAGCTCCGCTGACCTGCTTTTACCCAGATTACTGCTGTAAGTACACTGTCGTAAATAGAAACCCTAGAGCCTGGCAATTCTAGAACCTTAGAACTATCAGCATTCTTATGGGGTTCTTATAACAAACTTATAATGAACCAGATTTAAAGGAGTAATTGACCTTTGTAAAGCACTAACGATCATCAGGGTTATCAGATACCTAATACTATAACGTATAAATTTTACAATTGCTATCCTATCAAAGGTAGATTCAAAATGTTAGAGGTTTGAAAGCAAAATCCTCAGATTTTTTCCAGAATTTATAAAATTTTTGTAAAAATCTTACAAAGTTCTATCAAGGATTTTTCCCAAAACAGCTTAGTACTCCTTTAGGTGCTGACTTTTCGGGTTTCGTAAGATGTAGAATCAGCGCAGTAGTCAGAATGGGTCATGGTTGATCTTCCTCAAAAATTCTGATATTTGATGGCATCAAACTTCAAAAGAATCAGGATAATTCAGGTCTGAATTCTGGGCTTCCCCTGAATAGATGAACTTGATATTATCCTAATGGATGAGTGAGAACGCGATCGCCCCGACTTTAAAGTTAGCTATTTTTAACATACAGAACTCTTTATATTAATATTAGGTACATTAGTATCTACGGTTGCGGTTTTAGTATCGTTACACTTATAGTTACAGTTACATTCTCCTGAGCAAATCAATTTTACTAAAGTGTCTAAACCAGCTCCATTACAACGCCTACTAAACTATTCCCATCGCTACCGCTTGCGAATCTGGCAGGCATCAATCTGTTCGGTTTTGAACAAGGTTTTTGATCTGGCTCCTCCAGTGTTAATTGGGGCGGCTGTCGATGTGGTAGTGAATGAACAAAACTCTTTTATCGCCCATTGGGGAGTCCAAAATGTCGTGGCTCAACTGTGGATTCTTTCCCTGCTGAGTTTGATTGTTTGGGGGTTAGAGTCTCTGTTTGAATATTGGTATAAATTGCTCTGGCGAAACCTCGCCCAGAGGATTCAGCATGAACTCCGGCTTGATGCCTATAGCCATCTTCAAAACCTAGAATTGGCCTATTTTGAAGACAGCAGCACAGGAAGCTTAATGGCGATTTTGAACGATGATATTAATCAGCTTGAACGGTTTCTAGATATGGGAGCCAATGAGATTTTACAAGTAATTACAACGGTGCTGGTGGTAGGAACCGGATTTTTTATTCTCGCCCCCAATGTTGCCTGGTTAGCCATGCTGCCGATGCCCCTTATTATCCTAGGATCCTTTGCTTTTCAGCATCGACTGGCTCCGCTCTATGCCGAAGTTCGGGAGAAAGTCAGCCTGTTAAATGGCCAATTGTCTAACAATTTAACCGGGATTACCACCATTAAAAGTTTCACGGCTGAAGCCTACGAAACCCAACGAATTCAGCAACAAAGCGATGCCTATCGCCAGAGTAATCAACGGGCGATCGCCCTGTCTTCCGCTTTTGTTCCCTTGATTCGGATCGTGATTTTGTTTGGTTTTATTGCAACTTTACTCCTAGGAGGCTTAGAAGCGATTTCTGGGGATTTGGCTGTAGGTACTTATAGCGTTTTAGTATTTATTACCCAACGATTACTCTGGCCTTTGACCCGGTTAGGGGAAACTTTTGATCAGTATCAACGGGCGATGGCTTCGATCAATCGAGTGATGAATTTATTGGATACACCCATTGAGATTCATCCAGGCAAAATTTCTCTGCCTGTGGATTCAATTCAAGGGGATATTGAGTTCAAAAATGTCAGCTTTGCCTATCGAGATCGGATTCCGGTGATTGACAATTTATCCCTGAGAATTCCGGCTGGAAAAACCATTGCCATTGTTGGCTCTACGGGGTCTGGGAAAAGCACAATGGTCAAGTTACTGCTGCGTTTATATGAGGTTCAATCTGGAACTATTACCTTGGAAGGGGTTGATCTAGAAGCCTTAAAACTACAGGATTTAAGACAAGCTATTGGATTGGTCAGCCAGGATGTTTTTCTCTTCCATGGAACCGTTGCCGAAAACATTAGTTATGGAACGTTTGATGCTACTTTGGCGGAGATTATCCAGGCGGCAAAAGTGGCAGAAGCCAATGACTTTATCCAGGCATTGCCCTATGGCTACGATACGATTGTCGGGGAACGGGGGCAAAAGTTATCGGGGGGACAGCGCCAGCGAATTGCCATTGCCCGAGCTGTTTTAAAAGATCCGCCGATTCTAATTCTCGATGAAGCCACCTCCGCCGTTGACAATGAAACCGAAGCCGCAATTCAACGATCCCTGGAAACGATTACCCAAAACCGTACTACCATTGCGATCGCCCACCGCTTATCTACTGTTCGCAATGCCGATGCCATTTATGTGATGGAAAAAGGTCAATTGGTCGAAGCGGGCCGCCATGAGGAATTACTAGAATATCAGGGAGTCTATGCCGGGCTCTGGCGAGTTCAATCAGGATTACGTTGAGCTGAGGCGTTGCAATTGCCCTTAAGATTATCATTGAGATTATCGTTGCGATTCAAATTAAGGCTGTAATTGAGACTGTTGTTGAGTCGGAGATTGAAAATGCAGGACAACACCAAAAATGGCACTCAAAAGCAGCCATCCCAGGGTATTAATTCTCAAATCAAATAGCGTGACATCAAATAAATTAAACAGAATTAAGCTAGTAAACCCGATTAAAAAACTGAATAAAATGACCCGATCCGGCGAGTTTTTGGGCCAACTGAGCCAAAGCCAAACTCCCCGAACCAGGATCCATCCCACCAGACTGAAAAACACCAGGGTTAACGGGATCCCAATTTCAGCCGTCATCATCAGGAACAAATTATGGGGATGCCCGAGCCAGATGTTCATCTGAGCCTCATACAGGGGGGTAAAATTTCTCAAGCCCCAACCTGTCCAGGGTCGAGCTTGAGTCAAACCCCAGGCAAATTTCCACTGGGTCATTCGCAGGATTTCTACGGGGCGTTCAAAGTTCTGATCGGTTAATCGCTGCCAGAAATAACCTGGCACAATCAGGCGCAATGGCTGATGAATAAACGGGGGAGCAAATGCGGCGGCAAAAATTAGCATCACTCCGGCGATCGCCCCCATCACCAGCCAATTCCAGCCCACATAAACCCCGTAAGCCATTGCGAGAATTACCATTAATCCCCAGGCATTCCGAGAGTTGGTCAGGATCAAGCCAATCGTGGCAAAAATTACCGTGATTCCCAACCCTGAAATAGATAATTTGTTGGGTAATTTTGAGGGCTCAAACTTCAGCATGGAGTGTCTTTTTAGCCGGGAATTCATCCAGATCTGCTGAATAATTTGCTCAATCAATAGTCCCAGACTCAAAGCAAATCCAACCACCAAATAAGCGGCCAATAAATTGGCATAAATAAACACAGAAGAAATCCGACCGGGGGGACTGCCACCCGGCTCTAAAATCCAGCCTGAAATCATCTGAAGCGATTCAATGCCTGACCAACCCAAAAACCCCTGGCCAAAACCCAGCCCAGTAATCGGAATAATTGAGAAGACAATCAACCTAGAAATCTGCCGCAGTTGATTAGGGGTCTGAATCAGCGCGCTCAATCCGGCAAAGACTAGAAAATAAGGCACAAGATTGCACAGGCCCAAGAATGCGTCCCCAGGATTGGGAGAACCGAGACTAAAAACCACCAGAACTCCACTAAAAACCGCCAGAACTTGATTGATCGGCTGGCGAATCACCTGCCAGAAACGCTGCTTCAAGGTGACCAATACACTAAGCACAATCAGGATTGCTCCCCAGGTTGGCAATAGAAAAAAAGTCAAAATCCCAATCTGCAAACTATTCCAGGCCCATTGCAGATCAGGTTCAAGATGGGGGGTCAGTACCCGCCTGAAAAAGACTTGCCTCCATTGGTTCATGGGAAGTGCGCCATGAGATAGGGTGTGATGAAATTTTTTATAGAAAGTACCCGATAAAAAGTGCCAGATAAAAAGTCAAGCCCCTATGCCATTTCCCAGGTCATCTCATCGTCAGTTGAGTCGCGGGTGAGGCGAATTTGAGCCAGGGCAAAAATCATCGGAATAATCCGAGTGTAACTAGTAGAAACCATCCGCCAGCTTACATCAGCTAGAAACCATGTCCATAACATTGGCCCCAGGAAGGCAAAAACGCTACGGGTTGCTCCATATCGGGCCGCACTCAACGCCATTCCCCGTCGAGCCATTTGGGCTGTGACCTGGCTTTGCATCTGGGCGGCGGCGATCGCTCCCCCCTGAACCATGGCCTGTTTTGCGATTTGATAGCGAGCAAATTGTAAAGCAAACTGCTGGGCAAGTTGCTTGAGGAGAATGGGTCGCAGCAGAGAACCCACCGCCAGGGCCCCTCCCGCTCTAAGCAAAGGGCCAAAGGGATCTTTCTCGAGAGAGAGCGGTAAGGGCTTAGTAGAGCCATGTTTGGCTAAAGCTTCTTGCACTCCCTGAGCCAGGGTGTCTTGCTCAGTGTTGGGAAGCCGCTTCCAGGCCCGCCCTAGCAAAAATAGAAAAATCTCGGCTTCCAGATCGGTTGTGGAGATAGTCTTAGAATAAGAAATTTTCAGATAGCGGCAGACCTGAACTAAAACCTGGCGATAGGTAACCTGGTGGGTACATCCCCGCAAAACCGTCAGCCCATCCGCCGCCAGGTATTGAAACCGATCTTCAATTGCATCTAACCAAGCCTCTTGATCCAGCCTCTCAACGTCAATTGGATGGGGCGTATTGATATAGTCCAGGGGATTTAATCGGCGACTAAACAGCAACTCCGTAAGTTGCTGCAATTCATCCTCTGTCGCCAGTTCTAGTGCATCTCTCAGTTCATTCAAGGTTGATAGCCTCCTCACCCATCGCTCACAACGTTACCCTCTATTCTATAGCTCTATAGCTTTAGATTGGGCTTGCGATGTTGGGGTTTGATCTCCCGGGTTTGATCTCTCGGGTAGAATCTTCAGTTCCTTTCACCAATCATTTGAGATCGCTGTGGGCAGATGGTTGTTATTCATTGTTAGATAGAAAGGGTTCTGGGGCTTCGCTCCAGGAGAGGGACACTGCCCCCTTCACCCCCACATCAATGCTTCTTATTAGATATTTATTTAAAGCTAAAAATCCTCTGGTGAGGGATTTTGCCTACGGGGAGACAATCAGGACGACTATTGCACTCAATTGACTCTACAATCCCAGGTCTGTAGCTAATCTTTAGCGGTAACGTTCTCATAAACTCCCTGATCCCGCTTGACCAAGCGAGTAAATCCGGCACTTTTGTAGTCATTGTCAGAGAGGGGAATGGCTAAATTGGGAGCGCTGAGTAATCGCTTGACCGGGGCATTGGCTGGGGTATCTCCCGGTTCACATCCGGCCAATTGACAGATCTCTCCCCAGGTTTGGACTTCCCGGTGAATGCTGTGCAATACTTCAACTTTACGGTTATTGCTGGGGCAGAAGTAGTCGTAGAATGGCATAGTTAAGATTTTTTGAATCATCCATGAATTTATCTGAAATTCTAACCTGGATTCATTCAGTCTCTTCAGTCCCCGAACTGCCAAATGTCTAGCCCGCAAACCAGAGGTCTACTCTACGGCATCAGCGTGGGGCCAGGGGATCCAGAATTGATTACCGTTAAGGGGCTAAATATTCTGAGAAATTCTCCCGTGGTGGCTTTTCCCGCCGGTACTGCCGGTAAGCCTGGAATTGCCCAGGGAATCATCCGTTCCTGGCTACAAGCGAATCAGCTCCAACTGCCTCTAGAATTTCCCTATGTTCAGGATGAGGTGATTTTGCAAACGGCCTGGGATCGGGCTGCCGCTCAGGTTTGGCCCTATCTGGCCCAGGGAATGAATGTGGCCTTTGCCTGTGAAGGGGATGTCAGTTTTTATAGCACTTTTACGTATCTGGCACAAACGTTACGAAAACTTCATCCTGAAGCCAGGGTTCAGGCCATTCCAGGAGTTTGCTCTCCCTTGGCTGCCGTTGCCAGTTTGGGATTGCCCTTGACCGTGCGGGATCAACGTCTGGCGATTTTGCCCGGATTTTATGGCCTAGAAGCCCTAGAAGGAACCCTGGATCAGGCCAATGTCGTGGTTTTGATGAAAGTTAAATCAGTTTATTCCCAGGTGTGGGCCCTGCTACAACGGCGAGGACTGCTCGACTCAGCTTATGTTGTAGAATGGGCAACGTTACCCCATCAGGTGATCTATGCTGGGTTGGGCGATCGCCCCCAGCTTGATCTGTCTTACTTCTCTCTCCTAGTGATTTTTGCTACGTGATCCGTGGGTCTGGTTCAGGGAGTTAGCATTCAACTGGATCAAGACTCAACTGGATCAAGCCCCTGTGATCAAGCCCCAGGGTCAAACCCCCGAACCTGCCCCCGTTGGAGTTGTCGCTGATCTGTCATGGTTTCTCTGCCCTCGCCTCCCCAGACTCCCCCCGAACAATCTGTACCCAGGCTGCTGCGCTCCGTATCCGTTGCCGCCGTTCTTGCTTCATTGGGGTTGCACGCCCTGATCGGGTTCAATATTGAGAAGTTGCCCCTGTTCCCGGAAACCGCCGATCTACCCCCCACGGTCGAATTACTCGAACTCAGTCCAGAGCAGGTGCAAGGGGTTTACCCCGAACCGACCCGATTGGTTCCGTCCCCGTTCAAAATCCCCAGATCTCTGACTCTGCCCCTGTTTGGCTCCCAGCCCACAACCTCGCCCCCGCCCCTTTCGACCCTGCCGTTTGATGATTCCTTCACTAGCTCCCTGGGATTGCCCCGGATTGGCAATGAGTCTTCTCCCTTTCAAACCGACTCTCCAGAGGACTTTCCAAATCGTTCTCTGGCTCCGGGCCCAAATCTCCCCAACTTTTCCCCGCCTCCTGATTTTAATAATCAACCCCCGGCTCCTCCCCCTCCGGTTAATCCCTTCCTGGAATGGGTTAGAACAATTCAACCCAAATATCCGGAGTTGAAAGGAATTGCTGTAGTCAAAAATGAAGACACCAATTGTAGACCTCGAACCAGGGATCTGGCTCGGTTGGCTGTTGTGGTGGATGGGGAAGGGAAAATTATTGCTGGCCCCGATCTGTTTGAAAAAACGGGCAATGAGGATCTCGATACAGCAGTCTGGGAAGCCGCTGAGAAATTCTTAGCCGGTATTCCTGCCGCTGAATTTACAGCACCCTATAGCGCCTATGGATTTGAATTCCGCTTCAATCGGGCCAATTGCTCAGAGGATGCAGAGGATACAAGGGATTCATCCGGTTCAAATGGAGAGGGGATAGGTGAAACTTCAACCTCCACTGATCCCGATTCAGGCAACCCCAATCAACCCGATCCCACCTCGACAACTCAACCCGCCCCTATCAATCCAGACTGTACTAAAGGCTCAATTCTTTGCGATCTGGAGGAACAAAATTCACCGGGTTCTGATGGAGAAAACACTGCCCCGGAGGGCACTTCAGGGTCAGGCATCGAACAATCTCGTCGGGGTGCTGAAAGCTTGGGGGAGTATTTTGTCTGGGTGCAAAGCCTTCAGGAAAGTGGGTATGCTGACCTGGAAACTAGTTCCCCCCAAACGATTACCGATTTTTATCCAGCGGAAGCTTGTGCCCAAAAGCTAGAAGGTCAGGCATTAATTGGGGTTGTTGTTGGCCCCGATGGGGCCATCCTGGAGGGGCCAGAGGTGCTTTATTTACAGGGAGATCCGCTGTTGAGTCGGGCCGCATTGCAGAGAATTCAGGAGGTTCCGGGAGATCCATTGAATGTTCCCGTCGCCTACCAATATGGGTTTGAGTTCAATAGTGCAATCTGCGGAACCCCCAGCAGTCCTGGGCAGTCTGTCCCCGGTGCAGGTGCTCCCAATTCAGTTACGCCAATTCAACCCACTGAACCCGAGTCCTCTCGCCAACCCGCCTCACCAGCAACCCCGGGGGAAACTCCCGCCGCCGGTGCAGAAACCTCTGAAACCGAATCTGACATTCCATCTGAAGTCGAAGCCAATATTGAAGCTGAAACTGAAACTGAAACCCAGGCACCGGATGCTATTTCCCCCGAAACCGAAGAGAGTGTTCCTGAACCAGAAGCGACAACTGAGGAAGCTGACAATTCCACAATTGATTCCCCAATCAATTCTCCGGCAATACCTGAACCCTGAGCAGATTTTCTAAAAAGATATCCTGAAAAGATATCCTGAAAAAGTTTAAGAAGAGCTTAAAAATCAGATAATTAACCCCACAATAGGGTAAGAACTATATCTCCAAAATCAAGGCTAAACCAAGGTCAAGGTCAAGAATTGTCAAGGGATGCAACAGATTCTAAAAAGGGGTTGATCTGAAAGGGTGAAATGTTAAGGTTAAGTTATGTACCCACATTCTCAGTAGGAGGAGCTTTATGGAGCTTGTAATCCAGGGTAAAAATCTAGAAATCACTGATGCGATTCGTGATTATGTTGATCAGAAGGTTTCTAAGGCAGTTAGCCATTTTCAACAGCTTACAACAGAGGTCGATGTCCATTTATCAGTGGCTCGTAACCCCCGAATCAACCCAAAGCAGACTGCCGAAGTTACGATCTACGCAATGGTACGGTGATTCGGGCTCAGGAAAGCAGCGAGAACCTCTATGCCAGCATTGATATGGTAGCGGATAAGATTACCCGCCAGCTACGGAAGTACAAAGAGAAACGTTACGCCAAGCATCCTCCCAAAACTGGAGAAGTAGTAGCTCAGATTCCTACTCAACAAGAAGACCTGATTGGCGATCGCCAGCCCCAGTTACCGGAAGAAGTGGTACGTACCAAGTATTTTGCCATGCCGGCGATGACGATTCATGATGCCTTAGAGCAATTGCAATTGATTGACCATGATTTTTATATGTTCCGCAATGGGGCAACGGGGGAAATCAATGTGATTTATAAACGGGCTCACCATGGAGGCTATGGAGTCATTCAGCCCCACGAACCCAATGGTCATGATAGCAGCCACACCAACGGTCACGGGAAAATCACTCAGATTGAAACATCAGATCATCCCCACAAAATATTGGGCTGACCTGAGGCGAAGGCCAAACGGATGAGTGATGCTTTCTTTTCTTGAAAGTCTTGAGCTGCAGGGCTTTCAAGAGAGTTTACTAGTTGGAGATGAACAAAGTCTATCGTTACATTGAATCATCTGATTCAATGTTCAGAAGTGAATCATCAGAAATGAATGGTCAGAATTGTCACCGGGTTCAAGGGGGCAAATCGGGTCAGGTTCCCTACTGCAACTGAATGGGCAAGCTGGACTTGTAGAAGTCGAGAGCGCCAGGTTGTTTCAGTTTTCATGCGCTCAACCAACCAATTTTGAGCTAGGGTTAAATGCTCCAGGGTAGCAAAGGCCATTACCATCACTCCCCCCGGTTGGAGCCGAACACTACAAATCCCTAAAACTTCACTCAAATTCCCCCCGCTCCCCCCCACAAATATTCGCTGGGGCGATTGCAGACGATGCAAAATCTTGGGAGCTTCGCCGTGGATTGAAATCACATTATTCACCTGAAACCGTTTAATATTTTGCTCAATCAGAATCGTCCCGGCGGCGGTTCTTTCAACCGCATAAACCATCGACTCTGGAAACAACCGGGCAATTTCAATGGAGACGGATCCGGTTCCCGCTCCCACATCCCAAACCACCTGACCCGGCTGCAGGGCCAACTCCCCCAAGACCAAGGTTCGGACTTCCCGCTTGGTGATCAATCCCGGGCGATCGCCATAACTGTGAAACAAACTATCCGGAATCCCTAACCGGGGCAACTGGTTGAGATCCAGGGGGGCTTGTAAATCCCGGAAGTGATAAAGCAAAACCACCACATTTAGCGGCGCAAATGTCTGGGTTTGTAGCGCCTCAATCTCCCATTGTTGTATCTGTTCATCCACGCCTCCTAGATTTTCACACACCCAAAATTCATAGTTGGTGGCCAGATCGAGGGACAGTAACAGGCCCGCGATCGCCGTTGGCGTATGGATATTATCCGTCAGCACCGCAATCTTTTCGGCCCGCTGGCGCAGGGCTTGGGTCAAGGTTTCTGAGGAGCGTCCATGGGCACTAATAATCTGAGCATCTTGCCAGGGAACCTTAAGCCGATTGAAGGCAAGCTGAATTGAGCTGACCTGGGGATAAAAGGTCAACTGTTCCGGGGGAAACTGGGCTAGTAACAAGCGGCCAAACCCAAAAAACAATGGATCCCCAGAAACCAGCAGGGCAACATAGTCCTGGGAACCCACCATCCCTGAATCATCCCCGGCTTCCCAGGTCTTGAGCAATCGTTGCAACCGCTGACAGACCGTAATCAAGTCCCCTAGGACAATCCGCTGAGCCCTGCTATTGGAAAAGTAATTGAGATGGCGATCGCTTCCGACTAAAACCGCTGCTTGAGTCACCAATCTACGGAGGGATTCTGGCAATCCCGCCGCCCCATCTAAGCCAATACCAACAACGTGAATGGTCAAGGTTTGAAGTTAAGGTGGACTGAAAATCAACTGTAAAGTTAACTGGAAATTAACGGGAGGGAGAAGAGATTCCCTGCCATGCCAATATCATTAAAGCATTCAAAATTGCTGCTGCAACAGGGGAACCGCCCTTTCGTCCGGCAATACGAATTTGCGGCACTGGAGTTTGGGCCAAGGCAGCTTTTGACTCCACCACCGAGACAAAACCCACCGGGACTCCGACCACCAAAGCCGGGGAAACCTGACCTTGCTGAATCTGCTCACAGAGAGCCAATAGGGCCGTCGGGGCATTGCCAATCACAAAAATGGCTTGGGGAAATTCTGCCGCCGCCTGCAACAGTCCCGCCTCAGTGCGGGTTTGATCGGGTAGAGGAGTGGGGTGATAATCCAGGGCACAAATAACCGGGGTTTTACCCGTTTTTGCTGCCATGTTGACAATTCCCTGTTTGACCATATTGACATCGGTAATCACTGGCAGCCCTTGTTGCAGGGCCTGGATTCCGGCTGAAATCGCCTCGGGACTAAACTGAATCAACTGGGCAAATTCAAAATCGGCAGTAGCATGAATGACCCGCCGCAAAATAGCATATTCTGCCGGGGTAAAGCTAGCCTGAAGCTGTTCACCTATTTCCTGGTCAATGCAATGAAAAGATTGCTGAATAATCGCTTCCCCCCTCTGGCTGGTGGAGTGAACCCCTGAACTGAAATCAATTTTATTCATATTCTTGTGATCCCCCTCGATATTAGATATAGTCATAGCCATCAAACTCAGATTCAAATGCGGGGATTGAATGCCCCTGACTGTGGAAGCTTTCGGCTAGGGGAAGCAAGCTACAGGGTTTTCAACCTTGCAGATCTGAGCTGTCCTAACTACCCTGAAAGTGGTTATACCCTCAAACTCCAGAGCCAGCTTTTAACTGAACTAATCCTTGAACTAATCACTAGCCCTCAAGAAATCTTTTAAGCTTTTCTGCGAAAACACTCCGGGTCAGTCGTATAAATAATAACCATTTATGGGTAGGGATACCATTTACCTTCGACTCCAACAAATTATTGCTGAGGCCCAGGCACTTCCCCCTGAGAGTGCTGAACGCCGTCAAAAGCTGAATCAAATTATTCGGCTGGTAACGGGATCTGGAAAGCTTTGGAGAGAGTCGGTAGACTACTACAACGATGCTCTGCAGGAAATGTGGGAGTATTGCTGTCAACACTTGGAGGATTACGATCCGCAACGGAGTCATGTGATCACTTGGTTTGACTATCATCTGAAGAAACGGTTGCGGGTGTGGCGCGATCGCCACTATCGGGATCAAAATCGTCAGATCACCCCTCAGATTTTTGATGATAGCCTGCTTGACCCTTTGGATTTCGTTTCTCCAGAGACCCAGATCCAACCGGCCCTGGAAATTTGGGAGAGAACCCTAGAATGGGTGCAAGCCGATCCGCAGCACCGTCTGTGTCGTACCTGTTTTAGGAGATGTTCGCAGATCAATTGTCAGGTGTTGTTTTTCAAACGATTTCCCCACGAAACCCCCTGGAAAGATATTGCTGCGGAATTTGATCTCGATCCCGCCGCCGCAAAGGATTTACCCAAGTTCTACAATCGCAAGTGCCTGCCTCTGCTCCGAGATTTTGGCCAATCCCAAGGCTACCTCCATCCTCCCTAACTGCTCAACCTAAGGAACTTAAAATGCTACCGCATTCCTCATTTGATTCTGTTGCAATTCCCCTGGTGATTCCAAAACAAGTTCAGGCATTGGCAGAACAATTTGCGGCTCACTGTCCTGATCCATCAAAAGCCAGGCAAATTTATCACAATACTCTGGCGGTTCATCTAGTTCACAATTATTTTAAAATTCTGGGGATTCCCAGCCACCTAGAGGCAGGGAATAGCTGGAATCCTGCGGTGTACTTGTTTCATGATGTAGCGGATCTTATCCTGCCCCACCAGGGTTCCCTGGAGTGTCGAGCTATGCTGGGTTCCCCCCTAGAACTGCCCTCGAGATGCCCTATCCCTTCCCCGTTCCAAGAAGATTGTTTGGGTTATGTCCTGGTGCAGATTGATCTGGAAACTCAGACTGCGGCTATTTTGGGGTTCGTCCCTGTGGTTTCTGGGGAATGGCTAGCCCTTGCGGATCTGCGATCGCCCGATGAGTTGATTGCCCACGTTCTCAGCAATCAGCCCCAGATCGACCCAGGGGTTGATTTGCGTCAATGGCTCCAGAACCAGGTTGATCAGGGTTGGGCAGCCTTAGAGAATCTCATGAACCCGCCGTCGTTGAGTCCGGCTCGGGGGGTAGCAATGCCGGTAGTGGATTCGTCCTCGACTGAAGCGGTTGCCTCGGTTCTCAGGTTGCTCGAACCCGACCAGCCCGAGGAGGTCAGGGTTCAAGCCATAGAGGTCTTAGGCCAAATAGGTCAGAATAATCATCAGGTGATTCAGACCTTGAGTCAGTTAATTCAGCACCATGAGGGGGAAGAGCTGCACTGGAAAGCGGCCATTACTTTAGGCCATCTCAATCCGACTCACCCTGATGCTGGAATTCGGCGAGGAATCCACCTCCCCCTGGGGAACCTTCAGGTTCTGCTGGTGGTAACAATCCTGCTCAAGCCAGAAAACCGCCTAGGGGTCTGGCTCCAGGTAGAATCGATCCAGCCGGAGCAACCTTTGCCCCCCGGTTTGACTTTGAGCGTCCTGACGGCAACGGGAGAATCCCGCCTCCAGGTGACAGCCCAGGCAGATGCCCAGGGTCGCGGTATTGATTCGGTCATCGGCAGACGCTTTACCCCTCCTGCTGGCACTTGCTTTCAGGTGCAGGTGCAGTGGCAGACCGAGCAGATTCAGACTAATTTTATGGCTTGAATTTTGATTGAACCCTGGGGAACTAATTCAAAGCCTGACTCAGCAATGGCAATAGCAGAGTAACGAAATAATACACCAGGGGCGCTGTAAACACATAGCTATCTGTGCGATCCAGGATGCCGCCATGGCCAGGAATCAACTGTCCGGAATCTTTTACCCCAGCATCTCGTTTCATCATGGACTCGGTGAGATCCCCGAGCAAACTAGCCGTTCCAATCAAAGACCCTAGAACTAAGCCCGTCCAGGGAAAGGCGGGCCAACCCAAATACCAGGCCCCGGCGATCGCAACAGTAATACTGGCCAGAATTCCAAATACCGAGCCCTCCACGGTCTTTTTGGGGCTAATTTCCGATAGGCGAGTGCGTCCAAAAAACTTACCGACAATGTAAGCACCAATATCCGAGGCCCAAATGCAGAAGAAGGCCAACACTGTAGTGGTCAAGCCCTGGGACAGGTGACTGACCCAGGGGCCAGAAATCACCTGTTCTAGAGGGATTGGGGTGGCTATAGCCTGACGTTCTAAAGCCAGGGGCTGATCCAGACCGACCCGCAACCGAATCCAATAACTCGGTAGATAGCCTCCATAGAATAGGCCCAGAATTGAAGCAGCAATATCCGCAATTGTGGCAAACTTGGGTTGAAACAGGAGATAGAAGCAAATAATGGTTCCCGCCAGGGCAAAAGTGGGATCAACTAGGGCGGGAAACAGAGCCGCTGTCACTAACAAAACCTCACTCAAAGCAATCGTAGTTTTAGCGGCGGGCTCGATCCCTTTGGCCCGCACCAATTGGAAATATTCCAGCAAGCCCAGATAGACGATTACACCAAATCCTAAGGTGAAGTAGATTCCGCCGAATAGCAACATTCCCATCGCTAGGGCGATCGCTACAATTGCACTCAAAATACGAGACCAAGGCATAAGATCGTCAGAATCTTGAAATGTCTAATACTATAGCGCTTTGCGCTGTTTGCGGTGATTCATTTATTTGGGGTTGCGGTTGGGGTGATGGGTTAATAAGAATTTTCTAATTTTAATTTCATCCCGGATTTAGACAGGGTGGGTATGTTAAAGATAGAAGATTTGGGTACGTTAAGAGTAGCAACTTTTACAGGGAGGTTAAAACAATGACACACTTCAATCAGACTGCCGATAGAGTTTTTACTGGCCTGGTATTGAGCTTAGGATTGGGATTGATTGCCTGGATTCCTCAACCAAAAAGCCAAAGCGCCAATCAATTCAATCTAGAACCGGCAAAAACCGCCTCAGTTATAATTCACCGAGCGGAGACTGTTGATCTCGAAACAGGAGTTACTATTTTTACTTCTAGCTTGAAGCGTCAGTAAATTTACGTACAAGATTAACCGACAAGCTTAACCGATGCACATGGGCTCAGACTTGATGATTTTGTCTGGGAAATCTGTAGAATTTGAGGTCTGGATTTTCAGCCTTAAGACCAAAATTTCAAATGTGGTCTTTAAAATCCTATGGATCAGGCTTCGAACCCCTGGGCAGAGTATCCTCTACATTCGCGATTTGAACTGGATTGCAGCATGACTCTTGCATTCTGTTCAAGCTCAGGTGGCAAAATCACATCTTTATCAGTATGATTAAAATATTAAGAAGTATGAAGAAGCGTTAAGTAATCGTAATGGAACAGGGGCTTCAGAGGATAGATAGACCCAAGGTTATCGTCATTGGGGCTGGGATTGGCGGCCTGACGGTTGGGGCGCTGTTAGCCCATCGTGGTTACTCCGTCTTAAGTTTTGATCAGGCCATTGTTCCAGGGGGATGTGCATCCACCTTCAAACGCCGGGAATTCACCTTTGATGTCGGAGCCACCCAGGTGGCTGGGCTTGAACCGGGGGGAATTCATCAGCGGATTTTTTCAGAACTGGAGATTGATCTCCCCGCTGCAACTCCCTGTGATCCTGCCTGTGCCGTATTTTTACCTGGAGAAACCGAACCCATTAATGTCTGGCGGGATCCCGCCCGCTGGCAAGCCGAACGCCAACGACAATTTCCGGGTAGTGAACCCTTCTGGCAATTACTCTCTACTCTGTTTCAAGCCAGTTGGCGGTTTCAGTCCCGCGATCCTGTATTGCCGCCCCGCAATCTTTGGGATCTGGGGCAATTGATTCAAGCGATCCGCCCGGATACTTTGATCACCCTGCCCTTTACCTTGATGACCGTTGCTGATGCCCTAAAATTGTATTGTCTGAACCACAATCTCCGTCTGAAAACCTTTCTCGATCTCCAGCTCAAACTCTATTCCCAGGTGGACACAGAGGCCACTGCTTTGCTCTACGCCGCAACGGCTTTGGGGGTTTCCCAGGTTCCCCAGGGTTTGTATCATCTAGAGGGGAGTATGCAGGTATTGAGCGATCGCCTGGTGGCCGCCCTGGAACGGGATGGGGGCAAATTGTTAATGCGGCATCGAGTGGAAAGCATTGAAACCCATCAAGGAAAAGCTGTGGCGGTTCAGGTACGGGATCAAAAAACAGGCCAGGTTTGGCGAGAAGCGGCTGATTATCTAGTGGCGAATGTCACGGTGCAAAACCTGACCCAACTACTCAACTGGCCCCAGACAGAAAAACCTTCTTCCACTGCTAGTCAGGCTGCCCCCTGGAATCTTCCTCAAAAACTCTATCAACGGCGAATTGATCAATTACCCACCCCATCGGGAGCCTTTGTGATTTATCTAGGGGTTGACCAGGGGGCAATCCCGGAAGATTGTCCCCCCCACTTGCAATTTTTCTATGACTATAGTGGGCCTATCGGGGAGAACAATTCCCTGTTTGTCTCCGTCAGCCACCCGGGGGATGGCCGCGCCCCCGCAGGTCAGGCCACGATTACGGCTTCTAGCTTCACTGACCCCGCTCCGTGGTGGCACTGCCCCGACTATGAAGCCCTCAAGCAGCAATACACCGAAACCGCCCTCAACCGATTGAACTCTTACTTTCAGGTTGATTCTACAACGTTGCGACACTGCGAAGCTGCCACCCCTCGAACCTTTGCCCGGTTTACCGCTCGAGATCAAGGAGTTGTAGGGGGTATTGGGCAGCGGGTTCCTACGTTTGGGCCTTTTGGGTTCGCGAATCGGACTCCTGTAGACAATCTCTGGTTGGTGGGCGACTGTACCCATCCGGGAGAAGGCACAGCGGGGGTTTCCTACTCGGCATTAACGGTAGTTCGGCAAATTGAAGCAATCCAGTGAAGCGGGCTTCAGCTATATCTGTGGAACATTTATCAAAAGCGTGCAAACGCGAGTGATATTTAGCCTTTCAGTGATCGCAACGATCGCTGCATCTATAAAATCAAGCTGGCTATTAGCGTATTGCTCCAAAATCTCATGCACCTGTACTAAGTTCTCTGTGGTCAAACACTCAACTTGAACTGTATAAGGAACTTAGTTTCAACCAGATAGGCTGTAGCCTCGCGACCCACTTTCAGTGGTCACCTGAAACCACCGCCTTCGAGGCGGTGGTCTGTTCACGCTAGTATACTATAGCTAATGACGACAGGCTTTTGTGGTCTGACCTCTTTCACCAGCAACTGGTTGGTACTCAAACACCCAACAATCTTCTGAAGTCTGGCGATACAGAATTGAACTCGTCACTCCAGACGTTGTTAAAGAATTAAAAGTTAAACGATACTCTCCATCTTCAATTTCCTCAAAATCCGTGATCAGAGTTGATACAGGTTCACCATAACTACCCCCAAGTGGGCTTGCTGTGCGCTGCGCCAGTGCATCGAAGGGGCGAGGTTCTATTTGCAGCTTAGAGTCAAAAAAACCGTGATGGCAACCCACAACATAAGGCGGTGTTTTGGTTGTGAAATGCACAAATCCACCGTCTGGCAACTGTAGCGCGTTACATTCATCAAGTGCTTTATCCGGTAAGTAACTCAGGCCGCTGTATCTACCCCGTCCATAATACTCATCTCCCCCTTCACCATAATAGATGGGGGAGCCATCAAGGCCAAAGGCAATCGGTAGCTCAGGATTATGGTCATCCATCAAGCAAATCGGTGCGTAATGATAGTGATAGTCTTCCCCTTGCCCTGCATGGCCGCCACATTGGTCTAACTCATTATTGGCTGCCATCACGCAGAGGAGCGCAATGCCATTGCAACAGACTTTTTCTAGGTATTCCAGGTCAAGTCTGCCTTGGGAATCAACCGGAAGATAAACCAACTCTACCCAGCCGCGTTTTGCCAGTGCTTGACAAGTATCTAGAACGGCTTTGTGTTCCAACGGTGAGAGGGCAATGCATTGGGGTTGGTGAGGAGGGAAGGTGAAGCTGCCCTGGATGGCTAAATTGATGCTCTCCGTTGCGCCCGATGTCCAGATAATCTCTCTGGGAGATGCCCCAACTAAATTAGCAACCTGCTTTGCCGCTTGTTTGACGGCTTGTTCGGCGCGATCGCCCCATTCATGATCGATGCTGCTGGCGTTATCAAAATCCTCGGTTATGAAGCGGTAAACACAATCAGCTACCCTTGGATCAACGGGCGTAGTTGAATGATAGTCTAGGTAAATGGGTCGCCTGGGCTGGAAATCACTCACGGAGGTTAGGTGTGCTACTCTCCCATTATCTCCCAAGTTGAATTCCAAGTTGGTTTCAGATTGAAACAATCGCCAACTTCCCAAAAGGAGGGGAAAGCAGGTCAACCCAGCAGGTTTTGTGAAGGTCTTCTCCCTAGAAGTTTGATGGTCAATCTGGCAATCCCCACTCAATTTTCAGTTGCCAAACTCTGTCGCCAGAGCCAGATTGGTAAGCTGCTGCCGGATGCGTTCTACGTTCATATTTCTACTTTGTCTGCCCTTGACCCTCAATTGCAAACCTATGAACAGCAGGCACGGCTGGTTTTGGGGTCAGAAATTGAACCAACTTTGATGAAGTTCAGCCTCAACCAGGCCAAGGTTTCGTATTTAATTTATCCCGATTTTGATACAAATCCTCACCCAGTGCTTCACCAGAGTATTCAGGTCAACTTAAACACGCTGCAAGCGAAGGATCAGGATTTTAGCCGCCGTACAAATCCACCGATTCTGCATCGCAAGGAAACCTTTGTCACGCTGGATTATCCCCTCTATCAACGCTTTTCAGAACTGACTCAACAGGAAGAGGCGTTGGGACTGTTGGAGGATTCCTCCACCATTGGCACGTTGAAAGGATGGCAGCAACGGTTGCGGGAAAAGAATATTGAGATTCATGGGCATTATCTCGCCTGCCCTTTGCCCACGCCGAAACTTTCCAATGTTTCAAAAGTCACTCAACCTCCGGTTAAACCAGCAACCCTGCCCCCTCCCAAAATAGGAACTCCCAAAATTGAACGGCATCGAGCGGCGATCGCCCGTGTGAATGTTTCTAAGCCTGTGCGGTTGGCGATGGAAGCGGGGCTATTTAACGATGGAACCACCTTCTTCGACTACGGCTGTGGACATGGGGTGGATATTGAATTCATCGACCAGCAGGGCTATCTTAGTTCGGGCTATGACCCCTACTTTCGACCCGAGGTGGACTGCATTCCAGCAGATGTGGTGAATCTGGGTTATGTGATTAATGTAATTGAGAATACGGCGGAGCGGCGGGAAGCGTTACTGAAGGCTTGGGAGTTGACGCAAAACGTGCTGATTGTGGCGGCGCAGGTAATGGTTGAAGGCCAGATGTTCGGTTCGATTGCCTATGGAGATGGGGTGATTACCCGGCGGAATACCTTTCAGAAATATTACGAACAGGAAGAACTGAAAGCCTACATTGACCAGGTGTTGGGGGTAGATGCGGTGGCTGTTGCCCTGGGGATTTACTTCGTGTTTCGGGATGAGGCACGGGCAGAGAGTTTTCGAGCCTCCCGGTTTCGTTCACGAGCAACGGCTCCCCGAATTCGAGCCGGGGTCAAACGGTTTGAGGAATACAAGGAACTGCTGCAACCGTTGATGGACTTCTTCACCGAACGGGGACGCTTGCCAACGGTGGCTGAGATTGAGTCGGGCAATTTTGCAGGTGTGCAGAAACGGTTTGGCAGTTTGAAACGGGCGTTTCGGATCGTTCTCCAGGCTACGGATGTAGAAGAATGGGATGCCATTACTGAGAAGCGACGACAGGATTTGTTGGTCTATCTAGCCTTGAGTCAGTTTGGGCGGCGACCTAAGTTCAAGGATTTAGCGATCGCCACTCAGAACGACATCAAAGCCCTGTTTGGTAGTTACCAGCAGGCATGTACAGCAGCGGATTTGATGTTGATGAGTCTAGGAAATCTGGACATTGTGGCAGAACGCTGTCGGGAGAGTGAACTAGGCCAGCAGCACGGGAATTCCCTCTGGGTGCATGTGTCAGTGTTGGAGCGGCTTGATCCGTTGTTGCGGCTGTACGAAGGCTGTGCCTCCCGCACGATTGGGCGACCGGAGGAGGCAACGGTGGTGAAGTTTCATTTGAAGTCGCCACGAATTTCCTACCTATTCTATCCAACGTTCGATGCAGAACCCCATCCCAAGTTACGAACTTCGATGCAGGTGGACTTGCAAACCGTCAGAGTACATTATCAGGATTATGATCCCGAAGAGAATCCGCCATTGCTGCATCAGAAGGAACAGGTAGTGGCGGCGGACTATCCCGGCTATGAAAAGTTTGCTAAGTTGAGCCAGCAGGAACGGAAGTGGGGATTGTTGGAGGATTTAGAGCGAATTCAGGATTTGCGGGGCTGGCAGGGTTGCTTGGCAGAACATTGTGCGGAGTTGCGGGGGCATCGGGTGGTGTGGCGAAAAGATGCTGATCCTTATCAGGTGAAGGTGTTGAAGTCCTTGCAGCGAAAGCGTGATATGGACATTAAAAATCAAGAGTGATGTGACACAATTGTCTTGCAAGAACAACCAGATTAAGCCAACATAAAGTTGTACCTTCAGGCTGGTCACTCATCAATGGGTCTAAGGGAGTTAGCACTACAGAATCAGTATCGCAGCGATGGCCTAGTTGCTAGCTCTCAATATTGCCAGGGTTTGCTAGAGGATTTTTATCTCCCCAATTTAACCAGAGCCAATCAATATGATCGAGCCGTGGGATTTTTCTCCAGCACAGCTTTGGCACTGGTAGCTCAGGGATTAACGGCATTTGTCCGATCTAAGGGAAAAATGCGATTAGTGGCTTCTCCCAACTTGTCTGCTGAAGATATTGAAGCGATCGCTACAGGATTAAAGCAGCGAGAAACCGTGATCGCGGCTGCAATTCAACGAGAGCTGGAACAGGAATTTGCCCAAATCGTTCAAGATCGCTTGGCGTGTTTGGCCTGGTTACTCAGTCAAGGCATTCTAGAAATCAAGCTCGCAGTACCTCAAGAGATGCGGTACTGCGGTATTTATCACGAAAAGCTGGGAATTTTCACGGATTCAGTCGGGGATCAGGTGGTTTTCACGGGGTCAGCTAATGAAAGTGCTCATGCTCTGGTAAATAATTTTGAATGTATTGATGTGTTTCGCTCCTGGAAAGAGTCAGACCGGGATCGCGTTGCTGAAAAAGTTCTGAATTTCCAGCGACTCTGGCAGAATCAAACTCCCAATTTAGAAATTTTAGCGTTTCCGGAAGCAGCCAGACGTTCTCTCCTCAAATATTGTCCAGAGCAACCCCCAACTCAAGAACCACGAGTTCGATCAACCGTCGGTAGTTATCAGTTCAATCCTTCAACCCCTTTCACTCAGCCAGTCGGTGTTCCGATCTTGCCCAACGGTTTAGAATTGCGCTCCTATCAGCAACAGGCGGTTGATAACTGGTTTGCCAACAAAGGACGGGGAACTTTGAAAATGGCGACGGGGAGCGGGAAAACAATTACGGCTTTGGCGATCGCCGCAAAACTCTATCAAAAAATTCAGCTTCAGGCGTTAATTGTAGTCTGTCCGTTTCGCCATCTGGTGAAACAGTGGGAACGGGAGTGTCAAAAGTTTGGACTGAAGCCAATTCTGGCTTATGAAAGTGTTCGGATTTGGCAAAGTGAACTCTCTAGTCAACTGTTAAGTGTCCGTTCGGGTCATCAATCTTTTGTAACCGTAATTACCACCAATGCCACATTGATGAGTTCAGGGTTTCAATCCCAACTGCCCTACTTTCCCAAAAGCACGTTAATCATTGGGGACGAAGCGCACAATCTGGGTGCAAAACAGCTAGAGCAAAGCTTACCCCGCAATATTGGGTTGCGATTAGCCTTGTCTGCCACGCCAGAACGCTACTTTGATGAAATGGGAACAGAGGCGTTATTAGACTACTTTGGGGACGTGTTGGAGCCAGAATTCACCCTCAAGGATGCCATTCAGCAGGGGGCTTTGGTGCATTACTTGTACTATCCGATTCTGGTGGAACTGACAGAGTCGGAAATTAACATCTATGCAGAACTGACAGCCAAAATTGGTCGAGTCATTGCAACCGGAGGTGAAGATGAGGACAATGAAGCCTTAACTCCACTGTTGATGCAGCGAGCCCGGTTAATTGGGGCTGCCACCAATAAACTCGCAGCCCTGCGAAACTTGATGAGTCAGCGGCTGGACTCGACTCATACTCTGATTTATTGTGGGGATGGCAGGGTTGAGCATGAACCCAGTGAAGAGGGCCAGCGTCAACTGGAGGCCGTTACTAAAATCTTGGGATATGAACTAGGATATCGGATCAACACCTACACCGCTGAGACGACTCTGGATGAACGAGAGGATTTGCGCCAACAGTTTGAGACGGGAGAACTGCAAGGGTTAGTGGCGATTCGCTGTTTGGACGAAGGAGTGGATATTCCTGCCACCCGCACAGCCGTTATCCTGGCTAGTAGCAGCAATCCCCGCCAATTTATTCAGCGCCGGGGACGCATCTTGCGACCTCATCCCAACAAACAACGGGCAGAAATTTTTGACCTGATTGTATCGCCTCCCGACTTGGGCAGGGAATCTTTAGAAATAGAGCGGAATTTGCTGCGTAAAGAACTCAGGCGATTTGTTGAATTTGCTGATTTAGCTGATAATTCGGGTGAAGCTAGAGTTCAATTATTAGACCTCCAGCGGCGTTATGGTCTGTTAGATATGTAGACGAAAACATCATGCCAAAACCAAAAGAACTGACACATTCATGCATTCAGGAACCTATTAGGACAGCTCCTGCTGAAGTGCGAGAGATTATTGAAAAGGTGCTGAAACTCGAAAAAGATCGACAATATCAACAGAAACTCCGTGGTGTGAATGAGGACATTTTAAAGATTATTAAACAGGCTGTTCAGTAAGTTCAAGTCGGTGTGATTGAGTCTAGTGCTGAGTCAAATTTGATTTTATAGATAACGTCGTTCCCGCCTACGCGGGAATCCAAGAAACCGAAGTGATACCCTTCACAATTTAAATCTTGACAATGCACTAGCTTGGCTCAGGCTTTGTATTCCTTTACTCTTATTGCTCTTTATGAAACTAACCTCCCTCAGACTGTTTAATTTTCGGCAATTCTACGGTGAGACTCCTCAAATTAGCTTGGCCGCAGGTGAACCCCACAAAATTACCGTTATTCACGGCAATAATGGCGGCGGCAAAACCAGTTTATTAAATGCTTTTATCTGGGTGCTGTATGGGGATGGCAAATTTTCTGCGGCTTTTGCCTCTCCGGAACAACTGGTGAATAAACGGGCGATCGCTGAAAGTAAAGGTCAAGAACCTGTTGAATGTTGGGTGAAAGTAGAGTTTGAGCACGCCGAAAAACGTTATCGGATGCGGCGGCAGTGCCAATTTAATCAAACCAGTCACTCCTTGAGTAAAAGTAAACTTGAGATTCAACTGATCGAACCTGATGGGCGCTCCATCTCTCCCCCTGGTGATCCAGAGGATGTAATCGGTCGGATTTTGCCCGTGAGTTTGCATCAATATTTCTTTTTTGATGGAGAACGCATTGAGCAAATTGTGCGTTCAGACAAGAAGAAAGAGATTGCTGAAGCCACAAAAACTCTCCTGGGACTGGAGGTGATAAGTCGCTCTATTAGACACTTGGGAGAAGCTCGCAGATCTTTGGAACAGGAACTCAAAAGTATTGGTAGTCCAGAAACTCAAAAGCTGTTGCAACAGAAACAAAAGTTGGAAACAGACATTGAGGCTGCTCAAACTGAACAAGAACGTATCGAGTCAGAACTGAAACACTTTGAGGAAATCAAACAAGCAACCAGCCAGAAATTGCGAGAGCTAGATGCGGTTAAAGAAATCCAACAACGGCGAGAGAATTTAGAAGGACAACAGCGGGCGACTCAAGACAAGCTGAAACAGAGCAAGACCAATTTACAAGTAGCCGTTTCCACCAAAGGTTACACGGTAATGCTGACAGAGGTGACTACTAAATTTCGAGCATTGTCCGAGAGGCTACGGCAACGGGGTGAATTACCAGCCGGGATTAAGCAACAGTTTGTCGAGGATTTGTTGGAGCAGGGGCGGTGTATTTGCGGGGCTGAATTGCTTCCAGGAGAACAACCCCATCATCATGTTCAAGCCTACAAGGAAAAGGCGGGGTTGGCAGATGTGGAAGAAACCGTGATTCGGATGGGGGCACAGGTAGAAACGATTGACAAACAAGTGCCTCAGTTCTGGCAGGAAATCGATCAGGAACAAGCTAATATTCATCAACTGAGAAACTCCCTTTCACAGATTCAAAGAGAGTTAGATGAAATCCATGAAAAGCTCAAAGGTAATCCGATTGAGGATATTCGCCAGATTGAGAATAAGCTGAAGGAATATGAAGACAAAATCAAGGAATTGAATCAACAACTTGGGGCAAATCAACAGAAGATTAAAAATAGCGAATCTGACGCTCGGCAACTGAGTGAAGAGATTAAAAAATTAGAATTAAAAGAGGAAAAGCAAGCCCTGACTCAACGGCGGATTGCTGCAACAGAAGATGCGATTGAGCGGCTTAAGGACGTACAAAATCGGATCGACAAAGTGTTTCGAGTTGAGCTTGAAAAGCGAATTCAGGAGATTTTTGGCAAGATTATTGTCGCCCCTTACCGGCCAAAATTAACAGAGAAATATGAGTTAACTTTAGTAGAAGCAACAACAGGCCCAGATTCTCCGGTGGCGGCTTCAACGGGAGAAAATCAGGTTCTCAGTTTGTCTTTTATTTGTGCAATTATTGATCGGGTGCGGGAGTGGAGTGAAGATCAATCGGGACTGTTGATGGGGCCAGATAGCGGTACATTTCCGATGGTGATGGATTCTCCGTTTGGCAGTTTGGATGAAATCTATCGCAGACGAGTTGCCCAGTCTCTGCCAACTTTGGCAAATCAACTGGTGATTCTGGCGAGTAAGACGCAATGGCGGGGAGAGGTAGAAGCGGAGATGCGATCGCACATTGGCCAAGAATATGTTCTGGTTTACAACTCGCCAAAATTGGAGGAGTCTGAGGGCGATCAGATTGAACTCAGCGGGCAGTCCTATCCATTAGTTAGGTTGAGTCCGAATGAGTTTGAATATACTGAAATTTTAGAAGTCAGTTGAGGAGCTTTAGACAAATGGTGCAAACAATTCCGGCCAATGAAGTGACGCTGCGCCATCTCCAGCAGTCGTTTGGGTTGCAGCAGACTCAGAATTCTAACTTTTTTTCTGAGTGGTCTGAACCGCATCTGGAATTAAGCTCGGTTGAACAGGAGGCGCTGGATCGGGTCAAGGCAAATTTTGTGGCGCTGATGGCAGACCCCCCGCTCCTGGAAAACAGCGTGAAGATGGTGGTGCTTGCGCCGTTGTTGGATTTGGCAGGGTTTTATCATTGGCCCTTTCGGATGGAGACGGAAACGAGTGTGGAGGTGGTGCTGGAAGATGAGGGACTGGTGATTCGAGGACGAATTGATGTGTTGGTGTTGAAGCAACGTCTTTGGTTGCTGGTGATTGAGTCGAAGCGGAGTGATTTTGCGGTGACGCGAGCGATTCCTCAGGCTTTGGCCTACATGCTGGGAAATCCAGGGACAGAGCCGCCAACTTTTGGCATGATTACGAACGGGAATGAATTTTTATTTTTAAAAGCGACTCGTCAGCCGACAGCAGAATATGGAAATTCTCGGTTGTTTTCGTTGGTGAATCCGGAGAATGAATTATATGAGGTGTTGCAAGTTTTGAAACGGTTGGGAGCGGAGGTCATTCATGATATTCCCGCATAGAGCCTACTTCCTGTCATTCCCGTGTCGGCAGGAATCCAGAATCAAGCATTTCGGATTGCTCATTTTTGCTCAGAATTTAAACGTTGAAAGATGAAGACGATTGAAAGCCGAATTGAATCTCAAAATTGGGTGATGGATACCTGGGTCGCGGTGAGTTGGCAGGACTTTCTAGACCTAGCAGATCAACCCGAATTGCAGCGAGGAAAGTTTTATTATGATCAGAACTTGATGAGGATTGAACTGTTACCAATTGGGCCGCTGCATGGACATGATAATTCTGTAATTGCCAGAACAATTAGCCTGTTTGCAACTTTGAATAATATTCCAATTATGGAGTATTTGAATACAAGTTTTCGACATCCTCAAGTCCGGGAATGCCAGCCGGATGTGGCCTACTATATTGGTTCAGAATTGAAGCTTCCGCCTCGAAATGATAGCCCGGTTGATGTGACTGAATTTGATCCGCCGACGCTGGCGGTAGAAATTGCATCAACAACGTTGAATGATGATCTGGGACGAAAACGGCTGCTGTATGAACGGTTGGGAGTTCAGGAATATTGGGTCGTGGATGCAAAGTTGGGAGAGGTGATTGTTTTTGCGGTGGCAGATGGGGGGAGTAAACAAATTCCTGAATCTCAGGTGTTACCCGGTTTGGGGTTGAAGGTTGTGTTGGAGGCGTTGGAGCGGAGTCAAAGGGAGGATGATGGGGCAGTGAATCGATGGTTGTTAGAAGTTTTTAGAGAGGTAAAGTAATGGCAGATATACGAATTAAAGTAGCGAAAGATAAGGCAAAGTTAATCAAGGATTTGAAAGTTGATGAGGAAACCACGGGCGCATTTCAAAGTTATGTTGATGTATTAGTATTTGCCGCTGCATTAGGAGCTAAGCATGGAAAGCGAGAGCCAATCCAAGAATATTCTAAAGAAATCGATCCGATTCGTCAAGATATTTTCTCAAATAAAGGATACGACCAGGTTATCAATTTACTGGCTATAACTGCCAAGAATGATCCGAAAGTCCTGGCATCTAATGAATCCGCCGAGGAAGAACGAATTAAAATCTTTGAAGAATATGCCAATGCCGGATTAGAGATTTTGACACAAGTTTTTAGGGGTTCAGCAGACTACTTTGAACAGATTCGACTGTTTATTAACAAACAGAAAATAAGTAGCTCCAATTCTGAAGGAGAGTTTGATTTATCAGACTTACTTTGATAAGGGCAACAGAGTTAAGAACTTAAACTCCATCTTCGTTGCCTTGAGCAACATCACCCAGATAGAGCTGAACGAACTCTTGGGCAGCTTTTGGATTGAGTTCTCGTAATGCTTTCACAATATCGACAACTTTCTCAGCGGTTGGGTCTCGATGTTCGTTCACCCAGCGGTAAACATTGGTACGTTCAGTTTGCAATACAGCGGCAAGGCGGTACTGGGTGATGTCGTACTTTTCTAGAACTTGCTTTAAAACTCTGCCTGCTGTTCCCATGGGTCTGATCCTGGCAGAGGATCACAAGCCATAAAAGTTGCCAATTGGTTGACGAATACCAGTTGGTCTACTAATATAGAAAGTGTCAACCTTTTGGTAACCCGATGCAAACAAGTTTTCTGAGAGACGTTCCTCAAACTCCTGACTTTAGTGCCACGCTCAGTATTTCCCCATCACCACAACCAGAGAAAGAAGTCATTAGGCTTTTGGCAATTGGTTCTCAAAAAGGAGTCACTCATGTGATTCACACACTTCATGTCAAAGGTTTTGCAGAAGTCAGTTCTTGGAGTCCCTTACTACCTGCTCCCAATCCAGGCGAAGTCATGAGTATTCTTACTCTGCATCTTCCTAAATGCTAGAATTCAACACTGTTGCTAACTTTGGGTAAATCCAAATCTTTCATCCAAGGTTCTTTTGTCCTAGAATTGTTTGCTAATGTTGCTAAATCTGCTTTAATCAGCTTTCGTACATTGGCATTATCTTGAATTGTAATAGACCACTCCTCTTCCCAAAATTGCTGAGGTAAAAGATTAGTAATATTCAAAACTTGTCGCTCGATGGTATGTGGATCAAAAATATTGACAAGACCCATTTCCCAAGCAAACTTTAATCGTTCTGCAATAAATTCATTTAAGGCATTTATGCTAACCTTTTTCATGAGTTTACTCTCTTTACCCCAGAGTTCTGGATAGCTTTTTTGAATAACTCTCCATACAGCACAAAATACTTCAGCTAAAGAATCTTCGTCATCTTCTAAAGAAGGTAATTCAGCCTTCAAAAAACGAAGACATTGTTCAATTGCAGTAAGAGGAACCAGCTTTGTACCTTTTTTGTTGTAAGACCAATCTAATAAATCTTTAAATGGGCTTGATAGAGAATCATTAATCTCTCTAAGAATCGGAGATTTGTTTCCATATCTAACACCTGCTTTAAGCAACCGATCCTGTAGCTTCTCTTCATCAATTTGAGCAATAATTGACCTCACGTTATCGGTCGGTACTTTAACTGCTTTATTGTTAATGACAACAAATTGAAAAGCCTGCTCTGATAAAGGTGCGTCTATAAGACTAACAACAAGTAATGGTATATTTTCATCGGCAAATTCAGAGATTCCATACAAACGGTGTTGACCATCTACAACCAAGGCAGGGCGACGATGCTCTGGCAAATCATTTTTATAAGAAAACTCTATGCATCCCCAATTCAATCTGTCTTCACAATCATTTCTTAAATCCTGATCTGGAAAGAACTCCTCAAGTCTCTCTTGTAAAGAAGTGAATTTGACAGTACCAGGCTCAAATGCAAGAAGGATGTTATTGGGTATGGTGTTTACCGGATCAGACTTCAAAAAGTTTGTTATGGCTTTCTTTCGGGTAGAACGAAGCAGACGTTGAGTTCCATCACTATGATCTTCTACACGCCGAATACCGACCCACTGCTTAATATCTCTAGTACGAGCATAAAATACAAAAAAAGCAACTGTTTCTGAACTTTCTCGCTGAAATACACGACAGCCAAAATAACTCTTTTTAGTCTCCATTTTGATCACCCAAACTTATACAACTATTACAGATTCCGTCGATATTTAAAAAATGCCAGCTATCATTGGGGTTTCTCTGAACAAAGTTCAGCCGACCCACAACTTCTACAGGTTGACCACATAATGAGCAGCTATAGTCAGACTTTGCCGACAGTGCAACTTTATAAACTCCTCTAAACTCCCTCTCAAAACTATCATCACTTTTTCGAGTCCCCAAAGATATCTGTTCGTAGTGAAAGTCACTAGCGTCAATATACTGCTCCTTATTTTTGTTGCATTCGCTACAGCAAACTTTCAAATTAGAGGACAATGTTATTCCTCCCATCGATTTGGGCCACATGTGCTCAACTTCAACCTTATCTTCTTCTAATGATTTTCCACAGACATAACACAAAATTTCAATTCTGTTCTTAATGAGATCCTTTTTTTTGCTCTTGCGTTTTCGTCTTTTTTCGTCAATACATAGTTGTAAAATACTTATAAGCCTTTCTATATTTTCATCGTCTATCCATGTCTCCTGTTGGAAAAAGTTTCTGAGTTTCGTAATAAAAAGCTTATTTTGTAATTCGCTAGATTCATGCTCTCTCTTGAGATACTCAGTAGTGTTAATTAGTCTTCGGATTAAATAATTGATTGTACTCTGGTAGAAAATCTCTACGAGCTTTCCATCTTCTTTAAACGATCTATCAATCTCGCCCACAAATGACAATTCTTCTTGATTTAAAGGATACAGATTTTCTAGAACCTTCTTCAATTCCTGACCAGGATTAATATCTTCGCTTGAAAGATTATCCTTACGCATAAACTAATATTAACTACAAATAATTGCTTTGCCACATGATTATATACGACTCTATCTGACAAAAACATCAAACTTTACTTTATATTGATTTTCACATACTAAGTTTGACTTATGACATACAATGGCTGTGTTTTGAAGGTCAATACACAATATGAGTCTTCATTTCCATCATACATTTCCAGCAATCAGGGGCATTCAGGCAGGACGCGAATACTACGTCTCCATGTGTCCCGTACGACTAATCCCAAAGCTCTTTTCATTTAATGACGAGGAGATTCCTGCTGAGATGAGAGCACAGCGAACCCTCAACCGAGTAAGGGTTCCAGAGATTGCCCAGTATATTTTGGATAACCCATCCAACTATGTGTTCTCTGCGATTACAGCCTCAATAAATGCAAGAGTAGAGTTTGAACAAATGGGTTCTGAAGATATTGGCAGGCTCAAAATACCAATGGATGCTCGGTTTGTCATAAATGACGGACAACACCGACGCGCAGCATTTGAATTGGCTCTTCGAGAAAATCCAGAACTTGGAGATGAAACAATTTCTGTTGTATTCTTTCTGGACTTTGGACTAGAACGTAGCCAGCAAATGTTCACCGATCTCAATCGTCATGCATCTCGTCCTGATTCATCATTAAATATTCTCTACGATCACAGAGATCGAAAAGCTGTCTTGTCAAAAATGGTCATGAAGCGAGTTAAAGTTTTTGAGAAGCTAACCGATCTAGAACGCAGCACTCTGCCCATTCGTTCTAGCAAGCTCTTCACCCTGAGTGGAATCTACACGGCAACAAATTTGTTGCTGGCCAACTCTAAAAATGAAGATTTAGACAAACAAGTTGATCTGGCTTCAGAATACTGGAGCGCAGTCAGCAAAAATATTCCCGAATGGAATCAGGTTTTGGAGAAGAAAGTCACCGCAGGTGAGATTCGGAAAGAGTACATTCATAGCCATGCTGTAACCTTAGCGGGTTTGGGTAGTGCTGGTGCAGTTCTACTGTCTCTATATCCTGATCAGTGGAAAGATCGGCTAAAAACTTTGAGAGAAATTAATTGGAAACGAACAAACTCAGATTGGGATGGACAAGTGATTGATAATGGCAGTGTAACCAATAACCGCAACTCTAGAGATTTCATGTCAGCCTACTTTCAGAAAAAAATGGGTATCTCTTTGACTACTGAAGAGGAAAAAAAATATATCGCCTACGTTTAATGTGACTTACAAGCAATTTACAAAAAAATACTTAAGATAATGACTTCAGTAACCGAAACCGAACACTCGAATTCTATCCGAACAGTTCCAGAACTTCTTAAAGACATCCAATTGTTAACCCAGGAAATTCAAGCCCTCTACACTCTCGATCAAGTGCCCTGGGTGATTGGTTACTCTGGCGGCAAGGACAGCACTACTGTTCTGCAACTGGTATGGAACGCCATTTCCACCCTACCCCCCGACCAACGCACCAAACCCATCCATGTGATCTCCACCGACACCCTCGTTGAAAACCCGATCATCGCCACCTGGGTGAACCAGTCCCTCGACCGCATGAAAACCGCAGCCCAAGCAGCAAATCTACCGTTTCAGCCCCACCCCCTTAAACCCAACGTGGAAAACACTTTTTGGGTGAACCTAATCGGCAAAGGCTACCCCGCCCCCCGCCAAAAATTCCGCTGGTGTACTGAACGCCTGAAAATTCAACCCTCCAACCAGTTTGTCCGGGACATTGTCCGCGACAACGGCGAAACCATTCTCGTCCTGGGAACCCGCAAAGCCGAAAGCCAGAAACGAGCCGCCACCATGGACAAACACGCCGAAAAACGCCTGCGCGATCGCCTCAGCCCCAACGCCAGCCTGCCCAACTCCCTAATCTATAGTCCGATTGAAGACTGGTCAAACAATTGTGTTTGGCTGTACCTGCATCAGTACCCCAACCCCTGGGGACACAGCAACAAAGACCTATTCTTAATTTACCGAGGGGCAACCGCCGACAACGAATGTCCGTTGGTGGTGGACACATCAACCCCCAGTTGTGGCAGTTCCCGGTTTGGCTGTTGGGTATGTACCCTAGTAGATCGGGACAAATCCATGGAAGCCATGGTACTCAACGACGAATCCAAGGAATGGATGCAACCCTTGCTAGACTTTCGCGACGAACTAGACTTTCGTTCCGATGCCAAACGCGAAGCCGAACGTCAACACCGGGACTTTCGCCGTCTCACCGGTCATGTGCAACTGTTCGAACGTCAAAACCGAGACACCCAGGAAAAAGAAGTTGTGAATATTCCCGGCCCCTACCTCAAGTTCTGGCGGGAACACCTGCTGAGACAGTTACTCGTAACCCAGCAACAGGTTCGGCAAGCTGCTCCAGCAGAGATGAAAAACATTGAACTGATTTCCTTAGCCGAACTCAGCGAAATTCGGCGTATTTGGCGAGACGAAAAACATGAATTTGACGATGCCTTGCCCCGCATTTACCGAGAAGTCACCGGAGAAATCTTCCGCGATTTCCGCCCAGACCTTGAAAACCCTGACCTAGGCGCAGAAGAATGGAAAATCCTAGAAGAACTCTGCCCAGACGCATTGCACCTAGAACTGCTAGCCCGCCTCCTCAGTACCGAACGTCAATTCCTCACCCGTGGCAATCGTAAGAATTTGTACAACCGTTTAGAAGCCTGTTTTGAAAGCTGTTCTCGCAGCCAGGAAGAAGCATTTAATGTTGCCCATCAGGAACGAGAACTCCAGGAATTCAAGAATCAACACCAAGCCCATCCTGGAGATATTGAACAAGCCCGCCAGCTCAAAGACTGGACTTCAATGAAATTTGGTGCGCCCAATCCCTAGTAAAGAATTAGTCAGTTGAATACCCTAGATTCCCGACGGTGATTCCCGACTGTGTGGGAATGACGTTACACCCCAAATTTGAGCCGACCTTCACTAAACCCATGCAATTCCAATCCCTGACCCTGGAAAACTTTGCCCAATACCGCGATCGCCAGGTGATTGATTTGTTACCGATGGATCAGCGGCCCGTCGTGCTATTCGGCGGTCAGAATGGCCACGGCAAAACCACCCTGTTGGATGCGATTCGGCTAGCGCTTTACGGTCAACGCGCCAACTGTTCAACCCGTGGCAAATTGTCCTACAGCAAATTTCTCAGCCAGTGTGTCCATCGCCACACTCCCGATCAGCCAACCGTTCTGGAACTGGTTCTCCGCCAGCCCGACGATCATGAATTCCGGATTCACCGCACCTGGAGCATGGGCGATTCCCGAGATATCCTTACCCTGTTTCGCAATGAATGGGAAGATGTCGCCCTGACCCGAACCTGGGATGAATATATTGAAACCCTCTTTCCCCTAGGCATTTCCAATCTATTCCTCTTTGATGGAGAACAAGTGAAAGAACTCGCAGAACAGGAAGAATTACCCGCAGAAGTCATTGGCGCGATTAAAACCCTTCTGGGGTTAGCACTGCCCGATCTGCTGTCCAATGACCTAGATATTCTATTGAGTAAAAAATCCAGGGATGAGGCCAACTCTCAGCAACAAAAAAAGTTTCAGGACATTGAACAACATCTGAATGAATTACAAGCTCAAAAATCCAAATTTAAACAAACTGGTGCCAGCCTAGAAAATTCGCTACATTTTGCTGAAAAAAATCTGCACCAAGCTCAAGCCCAATGGTTGGCAGAAGGCGGCAGAATTGCGGCTGAAAAAGCTCAACTAGAAGCCCAATTCAAACATTTAACCTTCCTTGAAACTCAACACCAACAAACGTTAAGAGAACTGGCTGCTGGAGCACTCCCCCTCAGTTTAATTCAACCGCTGCTCAAACAAGCCCAAGCCCAAGCCCAGCAAGAAATTTACCATCAAAAGTTCACTGTGGCTCAAGAACTAATTCGAGAACGCGATCAGGCACTCTTGAGCTTTCTACAAACCCTAAAATTAAAACCTAAACAGTTCGAGCAAATTCAAACATTTTTACAAATCTCCGAGACTAACCCAACAGATTCCAACGCTTGGTTAAAGGTTGAAATGGATGTCCTGCCTGAATTCAACCAAGCCCTCCAAACCCTTCCCGACTTAGTTCAACAGGGATACAAATATCTAGAATATCTGGCAGAAATTCAAGCTGAAATTGAGGTCGTTCAACAACAACTGGCTAAAGTTCCCTCAGAAGAACACCATGAAAAATTACAGGCAAACATAGATATTGCCCAAGCTGAATTGGTTCAGTTCCGCGCCAAAAAAGAACAAACACTTCATCACCTAGAACAGATCAGAAAAGAGATTGAAGGAACTCATAAGGAACTTTTAGATTATGGTAAACAAGCGATAGATCAAGAAAAACATCAATATTTTCTGCAAAGCGTTCAACAAGTGCAAACAACCCTCGCCGAATTCAAAACTCGTTTGAAGTCGCGCAAACTAAATCAACTTGAAACCCAAGTCACCCAATGTTTTCTTTATTTACTACATAAATCTAACCTGATTCATCGAGTTGAAATTGATCAGGAAACTTTTAACCTTTCCCTATTTGACTTTGAGGGAGAACCTGTTCCTAAAAACCGCCTTTCGGCGGGGGAAAAACAACTGTTGGCGATCGCACTTTTATGGGGATTAGTCCGTGCCTCCGGTCGTAATTTGCCGATAGCAATTGACACCCCTTTGGGTCGATTAGATTCCTCCCATCGCCAGAATTTAATTAAAAAATACTTCCCCACCGCCAGCCATCAAATGATCCTACTTTCCACTGACACAGAAATTGGTTCAGGAGAAGTTCAGCAATTGAGAAAGGAGGAAGCCATTTCCTATGAATATTTATTGAAGTATGATATTCATCAACGACAAACGGTTGTGAAAAAAGGTTACTTTTGGTAGCGCGAAGGTTATTAAAAATATGAGCAACTTAATTTTATGATAGAACCGCCAATCGACCGAATTAAACTCTCTCAAACCGCAAAAGATCAATTGATCAAACTCAAACGAGTCACCAAAATTGATCAGTGGAATATTCTCTGTCGTTGGGCACTCTGTCGTTCTCTCGCGGAACCTACACCCCCCTCACCAATTCCCATTCCAACCGATAGTAACGTTGAAATGAGTTGGCTAGTTTTTGGCGGCAGCATCGCCGATTTACTGGTAATTGCCCTCAAACAGCGCTGTCATAACGACGGTTTGCCCACAGATAAAGAAATCTTAGCCGAACAACTCAAACTTCATCTTCATCGGGGAATTGGCTACCTAGCTGGAGATGTTCATTTAAAAACTATTGAGAATTTAGTGAGCTTAGGAACTAATAACCAATCCCTAAATCTCATCAAATAACAACAACTGTTCACTGCCATCTTGAAAGACTTGGGGCAACAATTTATCCCCATGATATTCCGTGCCATCCCATTTTTCTGGCCAAGTATTCGCGTCAATTAACGCATGAATTCGAGCCAGTTCTTCTGAATTAATCAAACTTATTTCTGGACGGTTTGAGGCAGCGGCAGCGGTGTTAACTTTCTGTTGAATCTCTAGAATTTGTGCCAGGAAATATTGCCGTGCCTCCAGGTGTAACGGCCCTAAACGTCCTTGTTTTGCAGCTAATTTTCCGTCGTTATTGGTCTCTCGAAATTTGCGTAGTCGATATTGGGGTTTTTTCATTTCCCGGTACAACGGACGTAGTTTTCTCAAGGGGGCTAAGTGTTCCCAGCCCTCTGAATGAATCACTGTTTCCAGGGCTCGATCTTCTTGAACGAGAGGACACCCAATACAGCCCGTTCGCAGGTTCAACGGCTCCTCTGCTTCATTGCCTTCAGAACTCATGCCATAAACTAAGGCTACTTCCTCGGTGGGAAATCCCAAACCCGGAGCCTCAAACATTAGCCAGTCCCAAACGTTACAAATTCGCCAGTGGATTAGGGGCGCAAGGATGTCCGCCACCGCCTCAGAAGCGGTATGCTGGAACCAACCCTGGCCACATTCTCCCCCATCCTTAGAACAACTGAGGGCAATCCGGCGATCGCGGGCAGCACTTTCCCCAATTCTAACTCCCGTCATCCAGAGAAACTTATTCCCTCGCTCCTGACGTAAGGTTTCTAGTTCCTGCTCCATGCTCATAATTTTGAGCTTGGGCGTACACCAGCGAAACGTATTACTGGGTGGTGGAACTCCTCGACCCAACATGTAAACAAAAAAGCGATGATCTAGTTTGGGATAAACAATTCGAGTATCAAACCTGCGCCGTTTCAATTCTTGCAAAATCCCCAAGGCAGAAGCGTGAAGGGGCGGCAACTCCTGACGAGTATCGGCGTAAATAACAGTCAAACATTCAGGCTGAGGAATTTTACCCGTTTCAATCAAATGAGCGACTAGAGTCACAGTTGCGGAGGAGTCCTTCCCACCCGAGAAGGCAATTACCCAATGTGGGTAGAGAGAGCCGTAATAGCGCAGGGACTCAGCAGAAAGTTCAATACTCTCCGCCAATGTCAACCGTTCATCTTCAAATAAAGTTGGACTTGCCATTGCTCCCGATGGCCCGCAGGCTCAGCACTGATTTATTTCCTCGTTCAGACTTACTATTCTATCCTCTCCACCCAGTCAACTCGATTACACTGGTCAGTTTAACTGGATGAGAACATCTAATCGATTAAGAACCGCTAGTAGACTTACCTTTGCTAAGAATACCTTTGAGTTTTGCCTCTAGGTCTTGATGGTTAGTCATTCCCAAAGCGGCACATAGCATTGACATTTCCTGGGGTTTGGGCATTTCTCCCTGAGCAATCTTGCGCCAGCACTCCAGAGCAATTTCATTATCTCCATTGTCAATGTCATCAGAAATTTCTTCCAAGGACTGCTCGACCAGTTCAAACATCCAGTCTTGAATACTGGTTTCATCTTCTACAGTCCGCATTTTTAATCGTTTATGGAGTTCTGGAGTCAAGTAGAAACAAACAATCTTGGTTCCTTTCTTTGGTCTGGGCATTCCCCTTACTTGGTTTTGGTTGCACAGTACTAGTCTAGTGTCCTAAAAACATAAAAAATTACTTGACTATATTTAAGTATGTACAGTACATTGGTTATTGGTTTGCTCAGTGACTTGTACGTGATCGCCTCTGGGTGCAGCTCTTTTAACGTAACAATACTTAACTTAATCAAGGTAGATATAGCCACCACTGAAGCTGTATAAAAGAAATAAAGGGGGGCTTATCCATAACACTCAAAGATATGCCACTCAAACCTAGACTCCAACTGAACAATTCCTGGTACTTCTAGTGCTATTTCAATGACACA
>JAAURB010000161.1 GCA_012033335.1 Oscillatoriales cyanobacterium RM2_1_1 | reverse complement strand
CGACACGCCACACAAATGTGATTTTGTTTACCCCTCATCTTGCCGTTTTTACGGATATGGCTGGAACCACAGTCAGGACATTGCATCAGATTGAGCCTCAATTCATGGCACTATTATGCAACGCCGACATTACTTCCTGACTTTTGAGACAAACTTCGTTAGAATACTGACGGAGTTATTGATCTAAGGACAGGATAGGTATGAAACTCTTTCACACTCTAGCTTTGGCTCTCTCAGCGTCCGTAATCGCGACGACTTCGGCTCAAGCCTGCATTTTTCAGTCTGGCTACAAGTCTACTGTTTCAAATCTAGATGCTCCCAAGAGTAGTTTGACCGTCCCCGTTCAGATTTCTGTTAAGACCGCTCGAATGGGTGGCTTTGGGGTAGCCGCAGCAGGATTCCTAGGACTGGGTGGAGTTTATCTTAGCCGTCGGTTTGCTCAAGGCTCTCAGGTTACTGAAGCAGCATTTGAGGCGTTTCAACCTCAGGAACATCCAGAAGCTCCCGGGGGCGAACTGGATTTAGCAGGAGAAGTTAGGGAACTGATCACTAAGTAATCACCAAATAATCAGTTCGGTTAACCCTAATCTACAGTTCTGGGAACAACTAAACTGCTCAAACTCACCCAGGTTCGGGTGATTTCGTCTTAAGTAATGTGAGTTCGACTAAGTTGTCGAACTCACATCATTGTATAAGGTTTTAGGGTTATTTGTTGACGTTGTTGCCGGGCAAAAGTGAAATCAGATCTGCTTGATTACCTTCACTAAACTCAGGTCGTCAATCAGCTAAACGTCTTGCTAACCGAAGATTCTGACCCCAATAACATTGTTTGCACTTCAAGGGACTTGATATGAGTGTTCACAGTATTGAATAAATGATCAATTAGCTGACTATGGGAAAGTTGATTTATCGTCAAAATTTCACCGGGCCAAAACCTGAAACAACGGAGAGGGGGGGATTCGAACCCCCGAAGAAGTTGCCTCCTTAACAGATTTCGAGTCTGTCGCATTCAACCAGGCTCTGCCACCTCTCCAAACAGCCTAATGTCTCATTTTATCAAAGGAACAAGCCATCTGTCTCATCTGTGCTCAAAGTCGTCTCAAACCCATCATTCGGTGTCCATTGCAGTGCCCCATCCCGCCCCGTCCAAAACACTTGAACCTGATTGCGCCGTAATAACTCTGCGGTGTCTGGATCAACAACATCAGAAGAGGCGATCGCCACTTTAGGTCGGAGCACCCCCAGCAGAGTTGGATTCAGAGGATTGCCAGACCACCAGAGCACCTGGGTAGGGGCAGACGGGTCTTCTGGGCGAGCAAAATCTGATCCTCTGGAGCCACCTCCCCTAATAGTATCCAGCGCTGGTTAGCGATGGTGAATTGCACCACTGGCACCTCGGCATTGAGTAATTCAACCACTGTAGAGCCCAGGGTGACAGACTCCCGAATCGGTAGAGCCTGATAGGACACCTGCCGGGCTTTCAGAGCCTCTAAAATTGCCTGACTACTGACGTAATAGGTTTGCTTTGAGGCCGGATTATCATAGAACGTTGATACTGGTAGTTGTTGGAGGATCGTTGGCCAGCCAATATTCAAGCCCAATCGAGAATCGGTAGCAACAGACCATTTGATCTGGTTGACCCCTTGAGCTTTTAGATAGGGCAGCACCACATACTGGGCTGTGTCCTGACTGCCGCTATTGACCAGAATCACATTCCCTTTTTCCTGAATAACCAGAATCGGTTCTCTCGCCGTTGCCAATATAGTGGCCTGGAATTGCGTGGTTTTGGTGTACCAGGCGGGAAGTGCCACAATGGCGATCGCCATCAATATCCCGATCCAGAGAGGATTGAGCAGCCGACGCAGGGCGGATTGAAAAAAGGGTCTATGGCTAGGTCTTGCTGTTCGAGGCGTAGAGCCCTGCTGTTGAGTACCCCACCACCAGAGCCATAGATTAATTCCATAGAGAGCTAAAAGTTGTAGCAGGGCGACCTCCCCGGTGGCAATCGAGTTGCCAGGGAGTTGGTTGAAAAATTGAACAATGGCCAGCAATCCCTGCAATGGATAATCCAGCAATGCGGCAATCATACCCCCTAGAAAAGGCCAGACCAGGATGAGGGCTCCACTCAGAACCCCTCCCAGGGTCAGAACTGTAATCAGGGGAACCGTCAGCAAGTTCACGATAATGCTGTAGGGAGAGAAAACATGAAAGGCATAGAGTTGCAGGGGCAACGTCCAGATTGTGGCCGCTAAGGGCACGGCTAATCCCGTAGCTATCACTGGAGGTAGCCAGTCTAACCGTTGAACCATAGGGGGCACCGTCACTAACAATCCCAACGTAGCCAGAAAACTCAATTGAAAGCCTAAATCCCAAACCCACAAGGGATTAATCAACAACAAAATGACCGCCGCCAGCAGCAGTACACTCAACGGCCTAACTTTTCGCTCCGTCACTAATGCCACCAGAGCCGCCGCCCCCATCAGGGAAGCCCGCAGCACCGAGGGGGCTCCCCCGGTCAAGCCGACATATCCGACTAAAGTAAAAGTCCCGATCCAAAACTTCAGCCACGGCGTTCCCCGCTTAACCAAGGCCAGCACTACCCCCAGTAAAAGAGACACATGAAATCCAGATGCCGCCAGGGTATGGGCTAGGCCCACCTGTACAAACTGATCACGAATATCGTAGGGCAAGTCAACGGCCCGCCCCCCCAAAATCATACCGCTTAAAACTGCCCCAGCCGGAACCCCTAGCTGTTCCACCTGGGTGCGGAGAATCCGCTGCCGCAATTGCCACCAGCCCCAAGTCGAGGGGGCATCCGATTGAAACGTTAAATACCGTCCCTTGAACCCAGCAAACGCCCCCTGACGAGCCAGATAGGCTGGAAAGTCAAATCCTCCTGGATTGACAGCAGGTCGAGGTTGATAGAGATTGCCGGTGACAGCAATCAACAGGTTGGGCTGAAGACCGGTAGCCTGTAAGGGAGACACCGTCACATAGACTTTTCCTATGACTTCCTGACTGACCTCAATCGGCTGATTATTCCCGGTAATCTCATTGACCTGAATGGCCCTCAGCCAGAACTGGACTCGTCCTGAACGGGTTAATCGGGGATTGCTGGTGACTTCTCCGCGAACTGTGATCAAGGCATTGGATGCATTCCTGGCCTGGAGCAATTGACTAATATCGCCGACCGCAGGTTGAGGAGTACGAATTTGCAGATAGAAGCCCGCTAGCAGGCCAATTATTCCAGCCGCTAGCCAGATTCCAGAAGGCAATTGTAGCAGGACTGAGGGCCGAGGGGGAGACTTGGAGTTGCTGAGTGTTCCTGGATCGGGCTTTTTGGGGTTTCGCTGTCTTTGGAGTCGGGCTTGACGATTAATCCGTCGGGGTCGTTGCCATACCATTGCGGCGATCGCCAGCAAAAGTCCCAATCCCAACACCCAATACTGGCCCCCAACTAGCTTGGTGGCCAGAAGTCCACAGATATAGGCCAATCCTAAAACCATTCCCCCAGTCTGAGAGATTCTGCTTGAGTTTGGCTCAGCAGCAACCGGACTTGAAGTTGATGATGTAGGGGGTGCAGGGTGGCGAGACCCAACATTCCCAGCCCTGAATGACTTATCGGGTTTCACCTTGTCCTACTCCAAACGACAATATTCATTCAGTTAACTGATCCAGAAACTTACCCTGGAAAACCTATTAGATCGACAACCCCAATTTCAGACCCAAAGCCACATGAACCAGCATCAATCCTAGGGCCAACGTGCCCAGATAGGCATGGGTCATCCGCCATCCTGGCCGATCTCCACCAAAACCTGAAAGGGAAATGAGTCCGTTAGTGGCCAGTAGACCCAACAGTAAAGAACCCGTCCAAAAGTGAGGGCTTTCCAATACGGGTTGATGCTGCATCACCAGGGATAATAGCCCTCCAGTATAACCCAGAGTGATGAATAGGAACATCCAGGGGGCCAGTTTTCGATGGTTGCTTCGACTTTTGAGAGCAAGCTCCTTGTCTTCAGCCAGTCGGCCCTGCCAGCCGGTGTATCCAACAAAACTTCCCATCACAAAAATAACGATGCCCATCATCAGGGGGTGTCCCCAGTGGGTAATTGGTTCAGGAATGCCCAAGTTTCTCAGAGGGCTGGCAATTGGCTCTAAAAGTTCACTTAAATTCATCGGTGTGACTTCCTGATCTCAAAAGACTTCAGCTATACGCTACTACAGATTATCCCGATCCAGATTATCCTGATCCAGATTATCCCGATCCAGGGAATAGGATACAAACCGGGCATATTTTGCCGGGCGGATCTCGCTACCCTGATATCGAGACCAAACCTGGGTAAACTCAGCCCCAAATAGAAAAATCTGAGTCGAATAGGAGACCCACAGCAGAAATACAATCAGGGATCCGGCTGCCCCATAGGCAGAACCTACAGTACCATGGCCCAGATACCAGCTAATGGCTGACTTGCCGACGGTAAATAGAAGCGCCGTGATCAGGGCTCCAACCCCAACATTTCTCCAGGCGATCTCAACATCCGGCAACAACCGATAAACCTGACCAAACAGCAGGGTCATTAATCCTATAGAAACTACAAAATCTGTCAGAGACCAGACAAAATCTGGAACGGAGAGCCACTGCTCCAGGCGATCATTCATGCCGGAGAGTACTGAACTTACCACCAGAGATAGCAATAGAATCAGGCCAATTCCCAGTACCATCAAGACGGACAACATGCGAGTTTGGATGAATCCCTTAACTGCTCTTCCGGGCTTTGGTTCGACTCCCCAAATAATATTTAGGGCTTCTTTTAATTGGGCAAATACCGTTGTCGCCCCAAATATCATGGTGGCGATCGCCACAATCGTGGCCTGAATGCTAGAACCCTGTTCGAACTGACTTTGAACAACCGTCTGAATGGATTGGGCTGTCTGATCCCCCACCAGTTCTGTCAGCTGATTCATTACCTCTTCTTGGGCAATTTTCTCTCCCACCACCACCCCTAAGATCACCATCAGTAGAATCAATAAAGGCGCAATCGAAAAAATCATATAATAGGAAAGCGCTGCAGCCAGAATGGGGGCGCGATCGCGCCCCCATTCATTAAAGGTTTCTCGCAGCAGATTCCAGAGGACTCGCAGTCTTGCAGATAGATTTGAGGGCAAATTCACAGGGATAGAGAAGAGATTAATCAAGAGGTTAATTGATATACAGCGTTTCCCACTCTGGTGAGGTACGGTTTATATCAGAAGTGTTGAAAGAAAGCTTAAGACACAAAAAAAGGATGCAGAAAGTAGTATTCTGCATCCTAATAATCAAAAAATAGTGATTAAATGATACTGTTCTTCCCAAATATTGTCAAGCCGCTACTGAAGAGACTTTCGCCGAATGACTACCCTGTGTTGAACTCACGTTTGGGCACTGGTTCTTTAAGAGAAGTCAGTTAGAATGACTACAGTGTATGGATTGTGAAGCAATGGAATGTCCTCATTGTCAGAGCCAGAAAGTTATCAAACAGGGTCGTGATTCACTAAATGATGGAA
>JAAURB010000060.1 GCA_012033335.1 Oscillatoriales cyanobacterium RM2_1_1 | reverse complement strand
ATCCCGGTTCGGGACTGAAACTCTTTAAAAAGCGTTCTGTGTCCTTTTACGATTCAGCTCGCGAACGACTTTAATCCCGGTTCGGGACTGAACCAGAGCCGAACCTTAAGAAAATTAAAGCTGGAAAAACTAGAACGCTAAACTAGAAACAGTAAATTGCGACCGAACCCTCCTCTCCAGGTTTTGCGTCTATCCTGCCAAGCCCACCCGACCTTTCATAAAAATGGAAGCACCCGAATGATCCGAAAGCTCAAGCTCGGAGTAATTGCCCTGTCAGTTCTGGGAATTATTTGCGCCGTAACCCTTATCCAATGGCAACCCGCCAACAGTGCCCCGACCCCATCCCAAGCCATCCACCTCCTGAATCGCCTCAGTTTTGGGCCGACCCCAGGAGACATTCAGCAGGTTCAGCAGATTGGTATTGATGCCTATATTCAGGCCCAACTTCACCCCGAATCCCTCCCCAACCCTGCTCAACTCAGCCAGAAACTCAACCAGCTTTCCACCCTGAAACTGCCCCCCGAACAGCTCCTGCAAACCTACAGCCCCCAAGGAGACAAACGCAAAAACCAATCTGATGCCACCAAAAAAAAGCAACAACAACAGGCTCGTAAACCCCTGCAAGAGGCAATTGAAGCCCGGTTGTTGCGGGCCGTGATGTCCCCCCAGCAACTCCAGGAAGTCCTGACCGACTTCTGGTTCAATCACTTCAACGTAGCCGCCGACAAGGGCAAAACTAAATTCTGGGTCGGCAACTACGAAGCAGCCGCAATTCGTCCCCATGTCCTGGGTCAATTTCGGGATCTGTTGGCCGCCACCGCCCGCCATCCCGCCATGCTATTCTATCTGGACAATTGGCGAAATAGCGCCCCCGGCAGTCCTGGGGCAAAAGGTCAATTCAAGGGACTGAATGAAAACTACGCTCGGGAGTTGATGGAGTTACACACCCTGGGGGTGCACGGTGGCTATTCCCAGGCCGACGTGGTAACTCTGGCCAGAATTCTCACCGGTTGGGGGATTGTTCCTCCTGGTCAGCCCGGAGCCGGCAAGTTTTTCTTTGATCAGAACCGTCACGACTCTAGCAACAAAGTTTTTCTGGGTCAGTCCATCACAGGTCAGGGCATCGCCGAAGTGGAACAAGCCCTGGATTTGCTGGCTCAGCATCCCGCCACCGCCCAACATATCAGTTACAAGCTGGCCCAGTATTTTGTTGCCGACGATCCCCCCGAGGTATTGGTTGATCGACTAGCCCAAACGTTCCGGGCCACCCAGGGCAATCTCCGAGTCGTTCTGGAAACCCTGTTCCAAAGCGATCAGTTCTGGGAGCAGCAGTATTATGGCCAGAAGTTCAGAACTCCCTATCAATATATTATTTCCCTGTTACGGGCCACAGAAACCCCAACCGCTGAGACTAAATCGATTGATGGCTGGCTCAAACAGATGGGAATGCCCCTGTACAAGTGTTCTACCCCTGACGGCTACAAAAATACCCAGGGAGCCTGGCTGAGTCCGGATGCCATGACACGACGGTTGAGTCTGGCCTTGTCCCTGGGCAGGGGCAATCTCCGCCATAAAACCCCCGTGGATACCGTTCAGTTAAAACAGACGTTAGACGGGTTGTTATCCCCTAAAACCGCAGCGGTTGTGGATAGTCACCCGGCCAATTTGCAAGCCAGCTTAATTTTAGGCAGTCCCGAAATGATGAACCGATAAGTCATTGCCATCAGATTATGGCGGTTCCTTCAGGGTGGAACATTCAGACTGGATCGTTCAACCTGGATCATTCAGAAATCAATTTTCAATTTTCAAGACTCATTACTCAAATATCCCCTCCAAACGTTCCAATCCAAAACGTTCCAACCTGAACTGCTCACCCTGAACTATCCAGCCCAAACTATCTAACCGAAACCTCCTAACTCAAACTTCATCCCTACAAACCCCAATGAACCGACGGCAATTTCTGCAAAATCTAAGTTTACTCACCGGAGCCAGCTTGATCCCAATTGGAATCCAAGGTTGGGCAGCTCGCAGTGTGGCCCAGACCCCCACTCCCAAACGGTTAATTGTAATTTTCCTCCGGGGTGGGGCCGATGGATTGAATATTGTGATTCCCCATCAAGACCCGGCCTATGCCGAAGTCCGTCCTACCCTGGCGATTCCTGCCCCCGGAGAAAAGGACGGAGCGTTAGAGTTAGATGGTCAGTTTGGTCTGCATCCCGGTTTACAGGAATTATTCCCCCTGTGGCAACAGAAGAGCCTGGCCTTTGTTCATGCCTGTGGTTCCCCCAGCGACACCCGCTCCCATTTTGAAGCCCAGGACAATATGGAAACCGCCGTGCTGAATCGGAGCCGGAGCACCGATGGCTGGATGAATCGGTTGCTGGCCAGTTTGCCCCAGGGAACCCCAGTTCAGGCCGTTAATGTGGGTTCCACCGTTCCCCTGATCCTCAAGGGAAAGATGCCTGCCACCAATTTACCCAGGGGCAAGGCCGCAAGTCAGGCGTTGCCCCTGGATCAACCCCAGGTTTATGAAGCCTTTGACCAGCTCTATCGGGGTAGCGATCCCCTCAGCCAGACCTATCAAAAAGCTATGGCTGCCCGCCGCATCGTTCTGGCAGAATTGGAAACAGAAATGATCCAGGCCAACCGGGGAGCGGCATCCCCCAGTCAATTGGCTCAGGATGCCCGGAATCTGGCCCGACTGATGCGGGGAGATGCCAGAACTCAACTGGCATTCCTGGATGTGGGGGGTTGGGATACCCATGTGAATCAGGGGGGAAGGTTGTATCAATTGCTTAAGCCCCTGGCTTCAGGGCTGACGACCCTGGTGCAGGAGTTGGGGCCCCTTTATCAGGAGACAGTGATTGTGGTGCTATCTGAATTTGGTCGTACTGTGCGGGAAAACGGCAACCGGGGAACCGATCACGGCCATGGGAATGTCCTCTGGCTTCTGGGGGGGCAAATCCAGGGGGGCAAAGTCTATGGAACCTGGCCGGGATTACAGGAAAGTCAGCTTTATGAAAACCGGGATCTGGCGGTAATGACGGATTTTCGGGATGCGATCGCCCCGATTTTGCAGCAAACTTTCAGCTTGGGGCGGATCGGCTAGCCCAGATCTTCCCAGACCATCGGGTTAATTCATCCTTAAATTTCCTGGGTTAAGGTATAACCGTAACCTTCGGGGCAAACGTTTTGACTCAATCTGAACTGCTGTATCCTCATCCGTCTGGTTCAGGATCTCTCCAGGGAAATTTACGTCGGGCCATCGTCCATCAGAAGCCATTTGACTTCTCCAGGCAAAAGTTATTGCTAGTGCGGTTTCTCGATCCCCAGGGAGAACCCTTTACCTGGGGGGCGATCGCCCAGGGACTTTGCCATATTCCAGAATTTCGTGGGGTGTGGAATCAAGCCTGGGCCAGTCCAGAGTTTGACTTTCACTGGAAACCAGTACCCCTCCATCCCGCCACTTCGGCCACGTTGCCCTTTTTTGCTGCCTTGGTTCCTTCTACTTTTGAACCCGCTGACCCCTCTGAGTTTCAGCCTTATCTACAAGCGTTGGGGCCAGAGGATTTAGTTGCCACCTTCTCCAATTTGTCTGGCGATGCCTTGCTGGTCAGTCCCAAAGTCATGGGAAATTTTGGCCACATTGCGGATTTTTGTCGCCAAGCCCCCGAGGAATTGCATCAGGCTCTCTGGACTCGGGTGGGGGAAATTATCCAAACGGCCCTGCAACAGCAGCAAGCTCTCTGGTGTAATACCCATGGCCATGGGGTTCCCTGGCTCCATGTCCGGTTTGACAATCGCCTGAAATATGCCGCCTTTCCCCCCCACGATCAAATTAACCCAGTCACCCAAGCCCTGTGGTATCAGAACTATGAGCTGTGTTTCCAAACCCAGGTACTCGGCCAGAGACACAATCAAGAAAAAAATTAAGAAAACTTTAAAGCCTGAGCTCACAATCTTGACCTGAACGGTCTACAATACATGTAATCCGATGATTATCTGGGAAATTTTGCAGCGCTGAGATTATGACATCCTATGCAACCTCTACAGCCCGAGCTGAGATTAGTGAGCTACGACGACTGAAAGGCTTACTGCCACCGGAACTGCAAAGTTGGGTGATGGTTGAGAAGTCTGTAGAAATCAATCCCCCTTTGATTCGGAGTGAAGAAATCGGCAAGGATCAGGTTGAGGTGCAAGTTGATCTGGCCAAGTGGGAACAGTTGGCGATGGATCAGCGAAACCTGATGTTCTGGCATGAAGTGGCGAGGATTCAGAGCGACACGATCCCCAAAGATGGTTGGGAAATGGCAGCCCTGGCCATTGGTTTAGGAGGGGCTGTAGGGGAGCTCTGGGTACAGGACGGGTTGTTGTTAATCCTGGCACTGTCCCTCTGCGGTGTTTCTGGCTATCGATTGTATCAAAAGAACGCGGGAGAAAAAACCCTGCAAGCTGTGATCGATGCTGATGAAAAGGCGATCGCGATCGCGACCCGGTTTGGCTATACCTTGCCCAATGCTTACAAAAGTCTGGGGAGTGCTTTGAAGACCTTGATTGAGCAAACTCCGAAGAAGCGTGAACGATCTCGCTACGAGGCCCGGTTACAGGCCCTCAAGCGCAGTGCAACTCGCGCTAAAGCCCGAATGAAAGGGGGTGGGGCTGACACTTCAGAGCCGGATGGCTTTTAATAACTAGTTTGATTGGTACACTAGTTTGATTTACAGCCAGTCTGGATTTAATTTGCCCAGGTCTGCTGGGAAACAGCCGTCTCGGCTGTTTCACTTTGTTGGTTCACTTTATTGGCCTACAGTTCCTGGAGGGATTGTCAATTCTCACCCGTTTCAGGGGAATTTAACCCCTGGGGCAGCTCTGAGATCAGACTCAGGTCAATCTGATCCTCTGAAGGTTGAGCTAGATCAATGCGAATATCGGGGCCGAAAAACTTAGTGATTCTCTCCTGTTTTTCTTGCCAGGCTTTCAGGGGAACAAAGGGCGAGTCAAATTCCAGAACCAACCCATAGGCTCCAGCAATTTCTATTTCTCGAATCCCCTGAAGCTCGGGATATTCCTCATCAAAATTTCCGAGCTCCAGTCGCTCTATGGTTTCAATCAAATGGCTAGCTTGACCGTAGCGATATCGAGTCACATCCTGACGAATCTGATTTTGGGTTGGAGTTGCCTGTTTCTCTCGCAGGGTGATCACCTCAGGGGCAGTGGACTGGCTGTAGGGGGTTGGTTTGAGCTCAGCCGCTTTCAAGGCCAATCCTCCTAATAGCAGGGGAATTCCATAGAAAAATCCCGCCAGGTTCAGGGTCGCGTAGTCGGCAAAGTAGGCGGCAAACCCCACAATGGTGAGCAACCCTCCAATAACTAACCCTAGTTGGGCTAGGGATGTTTGACGTAACATAGAATCTATACAGCTCAAAATTAACTTAACTTTGATCTTATAGTCTCCGTTCCCTTGTTAGATATTGAATTTCCTATCTTTTGCCCTTGTACTGAATCCAAGATGGGATATGACCTACTTCAATCGTTCTGATCACCCTCGTTCTTTGACTCTAACCCCTATGACTCGTAGTGAAAATTCTTCCACCCGCGATGTAGAGCACAAAATTTTTGAGCAGCTTAATTCTCTCCAGAAAGAAGATGAGCGACTCTACAATATTTTGGCCATTGATATTTGGGCTTTAGCAAAAACAATGGATGAAATTCATCCTGGTTTTTGGGGAATTTTCATGAAAATCGGGAACAGGCTTTGAAGCGCTTTCTCACCCAGATGACTCAGGACAAACCCCCGATCTCCAAACGCCCACCTTTTTTACACTGAATATTTGGAGTGGGTTTCTAAATTAAACTTCTAGATTAAACTGCTCTACCCCAACCTTGAATTAATCCAAGTTGATACAGCATTCTCAGAGAATTTTCAGTTGGAGCTCACAGAAAACTCAGGGGGTGAAGTTTGAATTGAGTTACGGAAACTCAGTAAACTTTTAACTCAAATACATCATGAAACTTCAATATGTTACCGCCTTGGCCGTTGCCTCAATCTTGAATCTGACCGTGGCGGCAGTTGGATCGGCTGTTATTCCCGGAGTCCCTGTTTCCTCTGGAGATTCTATCCGAACTACTCTAGCTGAAAATCCCTGTGCTAGTAAGAACCCCTGTGCTGCTCAAGCGGCCAACTGTAACCCCTGTGCCAGCAAGAACCCCTGCGCTGGAGACAAATCCGCCGCCAATCCCTGCGCCAGCAAGAACCCCTGTGCAGCCGCCTGTGCTGACAAAGAAAATCCCTGTGCTGGAGCAAAATAGGGATCAAAATCAAGTCAAAAATTAAAGTCAAAATTAAAGTCCTCAGTGCAACCTGATAGTTTCTGAAGATTATCAGGTTTCACAAACTTAATCTGGGCTGAGCCGTGGGGTGATCGATTGACAGAATGATGCACTCAATTGATGAACTGATTTCTAGATGGAAGTCCTTGAAGGTGATGAAAACAAGCTTTGAATACAACCTTGCCTGAGAATGCGATGTCAAAAGATTTCTTAGTGATGGCCTCTGGGAAGTATATCAATTGTGCTGTTGACTCCCCGGTTACAAACGTTTCGAGTAGTTCAAGCGATTCAAACGGTTCAAACAGTTCAAACAGTTCAGTGGGAAAGCAACCCTATCGACTCTACCGATTTCTTACGGATCTGGAAAATATTCTAGATCAGGTAAAATCCGATGAACTGCGATTGAAAAGAATTTTTCCTCTAGTGCGCCGACTTTTGACAGAATCAGATTGGCTCCAGGGAGAATTTCGAGAGCCTGATCCTGATCTAGGCTGGTCGGTTTTGACCCTGTACGAAGAGCCAGATTTTCCCCTGACTGTCCAGACCGTTGTCTGGTTGCCGGGACGACATTCACCGATTCATAACCACGGCACTTGGGGAGTGGTCGCCGTGATCAATGGAGCCGAAAGAAATCGCTTCTGGCACAGGAGCCCTGAACCCAAACATCCTGACAGGATTGAACTTGTGGATGAGAGAGTCCTGGTTCCGGGGGAGATCATTGGTTTTACCCCGGAGGCAATCCACAGTGTCGAGGTCATTGGAGAAACCCCCACCGTGACCTTCAACCTCTATGGAGAAACTGATTTTCAGCAACGGTTTGAGTTTGATCCAGTAACCCATCAAGCCACTGGTTTCTGATCCTGTAGTGCAGGCATCTGACCTGCTGAAAAACAGCCAAGACGGCTATTTTGCCCTATTTAATCCATCACTCTAAAAGACTCAGCCAAAAGACTGAGCTGAAAAAAAGTCCATGAGTTATGCTAGGTTTTTTAAAAATAATTAATTATCAAAGTCTCTATAAAATGAAATCCCTTAGCCATGAACAGCAAAACTTTGCGATCGCCCCCCACTTGAAACGGTTCAGACCTGGATCTTTGCAGTTTCAACTCACCGTTGGAATTATTTCATTCTCGACATTGATCCTGGTGGGTGTGACCTTCTGGACAAGCTGGCGAATGCAGCAACTCCTGGTAGAAAGTCATAAACAAGATATCGAAAAATTATCCAAAAAAATTACAGATGAAGTCGGGATTTACCGCGAGATGATGTCCGACATGGAAGCGATTGAAAAGTCAATCAATAAACCAGAAAGTAGAGACAGTCTAATCTGGGTGCGAAAGGACAATGGCGAACTGTTTGCCCAGTCGGAAAGTTTTCGGGATCGGGTTGATCCGGAGTTGAAAGTAGAATTGCTAAATCACACTAAAATGCCATTGAAACCCCAAGTTGCCCGGTTGGGAGAGCAATATTGGGTGTTGTGTGGTGAAACCTTTAATTTGCCAGGAAAACCGATTGGCAAGCTGTATTTAGTTAGTGATATTACTAAAGAATACCAGGTCTTTTTATCCCTATTTCACAGTTTGTTACCCGCGACAATTCTGGCGTTGTTAATGTTAGTTGTGGCCATTGCCTGGTATGTCCGGCGATCGCTCCAACCTTTACAGGAAATTGGACAGCTGGCGGAGAATATTTCTGCGGATCAACTGTCAGACTATCGCATCCAGATCGAAAAAGCCCCCGATGAAGTCGCGATGCTGGCCGATACCTGTAACAAAATGCTGGATCGTTTAGCAGAATCGTTTGAGCAGCAGCGTCAATTTGTCAGCAATGTTTCCCATGAACTTCGTACCCCCTTAACGATTGTTCGGGGATATTTACAAAGTACCTTGAAACGGGGAGATAACCTGAGCCCAATGCAGCGAGAAGGCTTGGAAGTGGCTAGCAATGAAGCCGACCGGACGATCCAACTCCTCCAGGATTTATTGGCCCTGGCCCGCGCTGACCATGGCAGCTTACACTTTCAAATAGAATCCATCTCCGTCAATCATCTGGTGACAGAGGTGACCGAAATGGCCAAACCCTTTGGTCAAGGTCGGGTTAAGGCAGAGCCTATGCAGTCAGACATCTGGGTATTAGCAGACTGCGATCGCCTCAAACAAGTCCTCCTGAACCTGATCGACAATGCCTTAAAATACTCTCAACCCGAAAAGCCCGTGACTCTAAAAGTCAAACACAAAGGCAAACAAGCCCTGATTAGTATCATTGATCAGGGTTGTGGCATTCCCCTACAACACCAAGCCCGAATCTTTGAGCGGTTTTATCGAGTTAATGAAGCCAGAAATCGGGCTGGCGGAACCGGTCTGGGCCTATCAATTGTCAAGACCCTAGTGGAGGGCATGGGGGGTCGAGTCACGGTTCGTTCCCAGGTGAATCAGGGCAGTATTTTTACAATCTTCCTACCGGCTGTCACCAGTATTCAGGCTGAGCCCCAATCCCTGATGGCCACAAATACAGGCCCTTCCCCCAGGCTATAAGAGACAACCCTTGAATCAGCAGCCTAGACAACCATCTTCTATCAGGTCAGACGCTACACCATAGGATTTTCACCTGATTTGATAGGTTATGGCCGTTCCTCAAAACATTGTTGTGATTGTTGGGGCTGGATGAAGCCCCTGTAAACATGCTTTCCCAATCGCAATTTTGAATCCCGTGAGTTACAGATTGGGGAGAGCGCAGGAAACCCTCTAGAACCTGATCAAGTATTAATTAACACATTCTTAACAAGGTCTTTACCTAAGATCTTTACAGTACTGGGTGTAGAGGTAGATTTGGTAATGATGTACAACATTGATGCTAATCGAGCAGATTTGCAGCGTCGGGCAGAAGCACTGATGACGGGTTCCCTCAACCGCTATCAAATGACTGTTAAAATTGCTAGGCGGGCCAAACAATTTCGCTTTGAAGATTTTAATAACCCGGATGCTTCCGTGGTGAAGCCCATTGTCCGGGCAATTGTTGAAATGTCCGATGAACTGGCCCAACCGGAACTGCTTCACGAAGAATTGCCTTGAAGTAAGGTTCTAAAGTATCCCTCTAAAAGTGGCCAGCCAACTGCTCCAACTTATCCCTCACCTGACCTGATAGCAGCAGTGATTTTGCCATGGATAAGCCGGAGATCAAATCTCCACAAACCCCCGTTTGCCACAGATAAAAGCCTGCATTCCATAGAGTTGCAGCCGTGAGCTCACCGGTTAAATGACCCGATTTCCCCAACAGTACCAATTTGATAGTCTCGATCAAATCTACTGGGGCCTCCAGGGGCACTTCTTTCCCGGCAAACCCATACTCCTCTGGATGCAATAAAATCCGCTCGAATTCCAGGGGAGTTTGCCCATGGGAGCTTAGCCCCTGCACTCCAATAATACTGGTGCGATCGCGGGGTAAATCGCAACTGCCCTCCAATCCCTTGATGGTAATAAAATGTCTGACCCCCCGTCGAGCTAGGGCATCTTGAAACATGGCCTCTGTTGGCGGATGCACATAGCCACAAGCTAGAATCACCTCTGCGGCATAGGGAACCCAGATCAGCTCCATGGTCGCAATGGGGGGACGCTTGCCAATCTCCCGGCGGTAAGACACTAAAGCATGGGCCTGGGGAAAATGATGGGGCAGATAGACCAAGCCAATTCCCACCGCTTCTAGAACAGCTTGCACTTCCCCCAAGGTCAGCTTACCCCAATCCACTCCCAGGGCTTGCCAGATGGCAATCAGGGGTATGCCTTCCTTGGTGGGCATCCTATCACCCCCATGCAGGATCACCGGAACTCCGGCAGTTGCCAGGACTAAAGCGGTCAGTGGCATGACGGGGGCAGTCCGAGATCGCCCATCATAGGGACATCCCAGCACCAGGGGTGGAGTATTAATGGGCTTTAACTGTGGCCCCAACTCCTCAAAGGCATCTAGCATTCCCGCCAACTCTTCCCCCGTAGGACGCTTAATCCGGTGGGCAATCAAAAAAGCGCCAATCTGAGCCGGAGTCGCCTCCTGGCGCAGCATCATTACCATGGCGTGGGCGGCTTCTACTCGACTGAGATGTTCTCCAGTGTGGGTGCCACTCCCGACTTTTTGCAGGAGTTCTCGAAATTGATCGCTCATATTATCCTGTCATCCGTTGTAGGTTTATCGCTTCAGCCAGCAGATCAGAGGCCGGGGGAACAAACTCATGCACCAACTGCCAGAATTTTTGGATGGGGGGAATTTGCATTCGGTCGTGGGTTGTGACGATCACAACCTCTCGTTGCAATGGCCAGCTTGACTTTGAGCTTGAAGCCGTCAGGGGCACTGAAGCAGATTGACTCCCCGGAGACAGGTGATCCTCTGAGGTAATTTGGGCAATTCCCCGGATCACCAGGGTAGAGTCAGTTCGGGCCTCGATCAACGCAGAACGGGGCAGCAGAGCAATCAAATCTCCCTGCCGGACTACCCCACGAAACGCATCCAGAGTATTCAGTTCCAAGGCAATATTCAAAGGTGTCCCGAGCTGATTAAATTTCTCCTGAATCAGTCGCCGCATTCCATAACCGTCCTTGAATACAACCTGGGGATAGCGAATTAACTCTCGCCAGGGAACCTGAACATATTGGGCCAGAGGATGGTTTTGGGCCATTAGGACTTCAATTGGTTCTTCGTAGAGGATATCCACCAAAAGCTCAGCGCTGGTGACAAAGGCACGATTATTCATCACAATGGCCAGATCGACTAAGCCGTCTTTCAAGACTTTCAGGGCGCGATCGCTGCCCAGGGAAGTGACCCGTAGCTGCACCTCAGGATAGGTTCGACAAAATTGTTGCAATACTGGTGGCAAGTAGGACGCACAGACTGAATGAATCACAGCAATACAAAGCTCTGGTTGCCGCCCGGTGAGCAGTGCTGTTAGCTCATCCCTGGCATTTTGCCAGGTTTGACAAATCTTACGGGCATAGGGCCAAAACCGCTCTCCCCCTACGGTCAACTTGGCTTGGGCTGTCCGGTGAAACAAAGACAGACCGAGCTCTGCCTCCAACCCTTGAACTTGCCGACTAATGGTAGACTGTGTGACTCCACACTGACGAGCTGCTTGTTGAAAACTTCCAGTCTCAGCAACAGCCAAAAAGGATTGTAACTGTTCTAAGCGCATGGAGGAACCTGAACCCAATATGACGATTTAGCATCTCCAAATACTAATAGATCTGATCGGGCTGTTTCGTAGGGATCGATACAACGCTAATTCTCTACCACTCAGCCAGAGCTAAAGAAATCCCCTGCTGTAGCCCTGGAGTCAGGTTTTGCTGACGGGCAAATTCCTGTAGATACTCATAGGTTTGGGGAGTAGCTAACTGCTTCAGGGCAGTAATACAGTGCAATCTTATTCCAGTATGGGGCTCCGCCAGAAGATAAAACAAAGGTTCAAGGGCTTTAGCATGACCCAAATGACCCAGCCCCCAAGCAATTTGTTGCTTAATCTGGGGAAAATCCAGCACAGGAGCCTTGGAGTCTAATAGACTAATCAACACCGCCACGGCTTGAATCTGTAAATCCGGCTCCCCTGTGCGCCCAATCACCTGAATGGTTTCCCGACCCAGGAGGATTTGCCCTTCGATGCTGAGGGTTGATGCCGAGGAACCCAGACTGGACAAAAATTGCTCCAGGTATTCCAGAGCTTCCCCGGTCTCAAACCAACCCAACGCTCTAATCGCCCCTAATTTAATCGGTAGGGGTACAAAATGACTGCTCAATTGCTCAAACAATGCCCTGGCTGCTGTTGGGGTTTTGTAGCGAGACAGGGCAATTTGGGCCTGTTGAACGACATCGGCCTGCACATCCCACAATAGGGGTTGGATGATGGCGGTGAGTTGAAGGGATGTCTCTAACTCAGAACGCAATCCCAGGGCAGTCACAGCCTCTTTACGAACCGGGGCTGAACTGTCTTGCAATCCTTGAATCAGCACTGCCGGAATCTCTGGATGCTGAAAGTTTCCTAGGGCTTCCAGGGCGATCGCCCGTACGCCGGGATCGGGATCTGCCACGACCTGAAGTAATGGCCCAATCGTTTCAGGGTGGCGCATTTGAGCCAGGGCTTGGGTGGTCAGGCCGCGCAATTTTGGTGTCTCAAGTAGGGGAACCAGAACGGCGATGGCCGGTTGACCCAGATTAGCCAAGGCGATCGCGGCCATTTCCCGTACCGCAGCCTCCTCCGCTGTTTCATCGACTTTTATGGTCTGTAATACCCCCACCAGGGCCAGTACCACCGTCTCCAGATGGGCTGAATTAAGCTGCCCCAGGATCCGAACCATAAACCAACGGGCCTCAGGATCGAGACCGTCGTCCGTCAGGTGTTGGACTAGGGGATTGATGGCAAACTCCCCCAATTGAGCGATCGCTTTGGCGGCCTCCCAACGCTCCTGAAAATCTCCAGATTCCAGGCTTTCCAGGGCTGCTTCGAGTATAGTTTGCTGCTCTCGGTTGGAGAATTCTGAGGAGGGCTTGCTCATCTAAAGTCTGAATTGGAAAAATTACACAAATTACACACTTTTTCAAGTGTAGCTTTATCAAGACGTTTCCCAATCTCCAAATTTTAAGCCAAACTTTAAGATTTACAACGGTGATGGCCTCAGCCTCAGGCATCCTGAGGAACTTTGTTTAAACGGCGTAGATTCAGAACGTCACTAATATTTCGGATCTGCAGACAGGTGCGCTCAAATTGAGCTCGATCGCAGATTTCAATTCCCAGTTCAATGATGGCTGGCTCTCCCCGACAAGTCTTGACCTGGGCGCTACAGACATTGACATTATTGTCCTTGAGTCGAGAGAGGACATCGTTGAGCACCCCCACCCGATCCAGCACCTGAATCTGAATCTTGACAAGATAAGTCCGGGGACGACCGGCTTCCTGGGCTGCTGGGTTCCAGTTCAGGGGAATCAAATGCTCCCCGGCGGCTTTGCCCACATTCTGACAACCCAGGCGATGGACGGAAATCCCTCGGGCTCGGGTGACTACCCCAATGATGGGCTCCCCTGGAATGGGGTTACAACATCCGGCAATATGGTGCATCAGCCCTTCTACCCCGGGAATTGGGGAATTGCTTTTTTTGGTAGGGGGGAGGGTACAGGAATTTGGCAGCCCGGTGGGGGAAAAATGTAGATTACTATTGTTCAGGTCTTCGAGCCGAGGCACCGCACGAATTTGGGAATGATCTTTGACTGCATCCCGCAAACGATTGACCACATGGTTCAGGGTGACTTCCCCGTGCCCCAGGGCTGCCAATAAATCATCAGCCGTGTGATAGTTGCAGCGCTGGGCTGCCGCTTGCATGGCTTCAGATTTGAGCAGGGATTCAAACCCATTTCTGCCCATGGCTTTTTCTAGCATGTCCCGTCCTCGAGCCAAATTTTCGTCCCGGTGAGATCGCTTATACCACTGACGGATCCGGTTTTTGGCGGCGCTGGTTTTGACAAAGTTGAGCCAATCCAGACTGGGACGGCTACTTTTTTGAGTCAAGATTTCTACAATATCGCCATTGTTCAGGGGAGTGTCCAGGGTGACGATCCGATCGTTGACCTTGGCCCCTTTGCAGTGATTTCCTACTTCTGTATGGACTCGATAGGCAAAATCCACTGGGGTCGAGCCTTGATTCAGGGCGATCACATCCCCTTCCGGGGTAAACACATAGACATCTTCCGCAAATAAATTATCTTTGATGCTTTCTAGGTATTCATGGGCATCCTTGAGGTCGCTCTGCCATTCTAGAAGTTGCCGCAGCCAGGTGAATTTTTCGTCCGTTGGCTTCATTTTGAAGCTCGATCCTCCGGCTTCTTTGTACTTCCAATGGGCGGCGATTCCGTATTCAGCAATGTGGTGCATTTCTACGGTGCGGATTTGCACTTCAACGGGACGACCGGTGTTGCCAATTACCCCAGTGTGCAGCGATTGGTAACGGTTGGGCTTGGGGAGGCCAATGTAGTCCTTGAATCGGCCTGGAATCGGCCGAAAGGCATCATGAACGATCGCCAGGGCTCGGTAACATTCCTCTGTGGTGGAAACAATTAGGCGCAGGGCGGCAATGTCATAGATTTCATGGAACTCCTTTTGATGCTGCTGCATTTTGCAGTAAATCCCATACAAATGTTTGGGACGGCCTGTGACTTCAAAGCATTTAATGCCTGACTTTTCTAATCGAAGTCGGAGCAATTCGGCGGCTTCTGCTAACTTTTCTTCACGAATGTTGCGCTTGTCAGTGACCAAAGTCTGAATCTGACGATAGGCATCAGGCTCTAAATACTTAAACGATAGATCCTCTAATTCCCACTTAAATTGACCAATCCCCAAGCGATTAGCCAAAGGCGCAAAAATCTCCCGGGTTTCCAGGGCAATACTGCGCCGTTTTTCATCAGCGAGAAACTCCAGGGTTCTCATATTATGTAAGCGATCAGCCAGCTTCACAACAATCACCCGAATATCTTTTGCCATTGCCAAAAACATTCGGCGAAAGTTTTCGGCTTGACGTTCTTTTTTACTTGAAAAATTAAACTTAGAAAGTTTCGTAACGGCTTCCACCAGATGTCTAACTTCTGCCCCAAAGTGTTGTTCAAGCTCCTCAGGGGTGACATCTGTATCCTCAATCACATCATGGAGAAATCCTGCGGCGATCATGGCGTTGTCGCTCCCCAAATACCGTAGTAGTCCGGCTACGGCAATGGGATGATTGATATAGGGTTCTCCAGATTTACGATGCTGTCCGCGATGGAGTTGATAGGCAAATTGAAAGGCTCGAATCACCAGATCGTTATCGGTTGGATGATCCGGGGAAACAGGGTTCACCCTTTGAGCAGTTGTGATCTGCTGTGATAGCCAATCTGGAACATCACAATCGTAAGTTGTGCCTGATGAAGTGGGTTGAGGGGCAGGAATAGAGGAGGTAGATTCAGCCAGTAATATTTCGGTATTCATAATATCTAAGTTTGATAACATTGATCATATTTATGAGTCATATTTCTAAAACTTTAAAGACTCAGAGAAAGCTGGGACGATAATCCTCCATTTCTCTGAATCCTAGCCTGGACTTGCTTGATCTTTTGGAAAATTATCGGAGATCTTAAGCACTTTCCCTCTCGTCGGATCTGGGAAGGAGTTTTGAGAGGATCTAAGCTTTTTCCCTGCATCTGAGAATAAAACATTTGCCCGGGCTAATTTCCCAGGAAGAGAGATGTGCTGGAGGCTGATGTTGGACGGACTGTGTTCACGGTGACAATATTCAAAGTTCAAAATAGTTAGGATTGGCAAAGTTTCTAGCTACAGAAGCCAGCGTTTTAAGTTCTCGGAGATAGGCAGGCATTATCTTGACGGTTAAGTTCAGGGATGACAAGAGATATTATTTCCCTAAACTTAACCTGGATTTAATTAATTTAACGCAATCTTCTGAGTTAAACAATTAGTTTTGAAACTCTGCCTGAGGCTACTGAATCAAGGTTCAAAGCTTGAATTTATAATCAAACTTGCGAGTTTTAAAAAACCTCTGGGGGCTGCATAACCTGTGGATTTTAATGGCACAAGGGTTGCATGGGAAAAAGTTATAATAAACTTGACCTGCCTTAATTGCAAGCTGGTTGACTGATATAGCGATTTCTAATCACGTGAGGTACAGATTTGAGAGGTGGCGGCGCGGTGCGCCGCCACCTCTCGTACTCCAGCAGCGTTGAAAACGCTGTAAAACTTATTCAGGCGCATATTGGTCGGTGAGAATTTTGAACTCCAAACGGTCAATAGCTTGACGCAATTAATTGGAAGATTGAGGTGGGGGCGAAGCGGGTTGAGGGTCGAGGGTCGAGGTGAGAGGTAAATCGATCGTGGCAGATGAGTTGCCAGCCCTATTTCACTTCTGACAATCTTTGATCCGTTAACCTATCCATTAACCGGGAGGCTACCTGAGCTGACCAAACGCTGCAGTTGCCGACTTTCAAGCTCTAGAATCCGTCGGGCTAGATCGGGATCCTGATCTAGCAGATCGTCAAACGCCTCCACCGGGATAGCCAAAATCCGAGTGGTTTCGCTGGCAGCTACAATTGTATTTTCCGAGGTGCTGTGGGTCAGTACCTCTAGCTCATCTAAGATTTGTCCAGGATGGAGCTGTTCAATTCGAGGTTGGGGTAACTGATAAACAATATGGGCTTCCCCTGCAATCAGCAGCAACAACTCCCGGCAGGTGTCCCCCGCTTCGGTGATCACCTCTTGATTGGAGTAGGTTTTGACCTCGGCTCGATCCCCCAGGGCCATCAGGGTGTTGGTGTGGCTACGATGAAAGAAATCACTATTAAACAAATAAATTAATTTTTCCAGCGTAGGCAGGGCACTTAAAGGGGTTGGCCCTGGCAGGGCCAGTTTTTCGGCGGTGGTACGTATCAGGGGATGGCGGGTGTCATCCAATAGCTCCTGGGCGATCCCTTGAGCTCGATTGGTATCCAGTTGAGCGATCCCATACAGGGCTGTAGCCTTGACCAGAGGATTGTAATGCTGTAACAGCAGTTCCAGATAACTTAGGGTATCTGGGGTTGGGGAATTTGCACCTTCATGTCCTTCTGAACGGTCTTTAGAGTTTGCGACGGGGGACATCAGCGCCTGCAAAACCTCTGGCCCCAGATGATTTTGCCCTTCGGCTCTAGGTCGATCCTGCCAATATTGGGCTAGCGGTTGGGGGACAAGCTGTTTCAAGGATTGGGCCATAGCCAGGGCCATAGCGGGGTCGGGCAGAGTACTCAGGGTTTCCAGGCTCGATCCCACGATGAATGCCTGTTTTTGTTGGGTAGTTTCCTGGAGCAGCTTCAGAACTGCAGGATGTTGATGGAGGATAGGATGATTCAAGGCGCGATCGCAGGCCACCCATTCTGCCAATCGAGCCAATAAGCCTTCGATTTTCTGATGAACGCTCTCATCCTCTGATAATCCTCGCAAAATCCAGTCCTCTTCCTGGGGAGTAATCGAATATTCAGAGCGCAAAGCCTGAACGGTAGAGGGAGCTTGGGAGGAATTTATTGGATCTATCCCTTGGTTAGCCTGGATTTGTTGCAGCCGGATCAATCGTTCTAGGGACTTTTGATAGCCGCTTAACCGGATTTGATTCTCGAGTGACCATTGGCGGTTGGGGTCAAGTAACTCTGGGTCTTCGATATTCAACTCTTCCAGGACTTCCCGGTGTTCATCCTCAGAAATGCCCAACTCCTGGCGCATCTGCTGCAATACTTCCAGACTGCTAGCCGTGCTAACATAGCCCTCTTCCAGGGATTCTCGTACCACTCCTTTATAGGCTTGATGGCGTTTGTCTCGGGTGAAGCCAGGTAGGACTTTAGCCAGGACATAGAGTTCGTCGGCCCGCAGATCATTCAGAGAACGGCCTTCGAGAAATTGGGAGACATCAAGCTGCAATTTCTCTAATTGTTTGCGGAAGCGACTGGCCAAACCCTCCCGGGAATAGAGATCTGGATTCCGTTGCCAGGTTTTTTGCAGCCAGAGAGTGCTGAGAAATACAATTCCCACGTCAAAGAGGTATTGTACCCAGGGGGGCAACAGTTGAATCAGGGGACGACCGGCAAAGAAAAAGAAAAAGTTAAAGATGCCAAAGGTACACAGGGCAAAGATCTGATGGCGAATCATCTCTGAACTCGGCGTTGCCCGATGGCGTTGAATGGATTGCCGAGTATACTTTTCAATCAATTTTCCAGCTAGGTAGCCGATTGCCGTAGACCCCCCCAATACCAATGGCACAGCAATCAGTTTTGGAAGATTGATTGCCTGTCCAGCTAGATACAATCCCGGACTCATCAACGATGCCAGTTGATCGGGTTCGCGATTCCAGATCCCGGAAAAGTAATAATCCCAGTTCCCAGCGTACAAATAGTAGTAACCAAAATAGCCAATCACCAGGCCCACATAGCCATAGCGAATTAGGGTTTCTTCGGGTTTGTTCAAGCCATCCCAGTAGGTTCGTTCGGAGTCGATATCAATACAGGGACTCTGACAGGCGACACAGGCACTTTGTTCGTTGCCATCCGGCAAGACCTGACGACACATGGACTGGGTAATCCGTTGATCGCTGGCATGGGCTTTACTCCCCAACAAACCCCTGGGCTCACTAAAAATAGTTTGAACCGGGGCCATTGGACAAAAGTACTGACACCAAGACTTACCTCCATAATAGTAGCCGACCCCAATGGCAGCTCCAATTGTAAATAGCAGCCAACCCCCCAGCACCAGACGATCTGCGTTAAAAAATAAAATTCGTCCACACAACCCCACAAACAACCAGCCAAATTGCAAATAGGAGTAGTTACGGCCCAGCCAGGAGTCAGATTTAACTTTTGCCAACTCGTAGCGCACCTTACCCGTTTGTTGGTTCTCCCGTTTGAATTGCCGTTGTCGGCCCAGGGCTCGGGGGATTTGGGATAGAAAGGATAGGGGGCAGATGCGCCGCCAGCATTCATGGCCAAAGACCAGTAGAATAAAAATTCCCGATGGCACAACCGCACCCCAGAACAGGGTAGCTCCCAGGGGATAGGGTTGCTCAACCAGACACTCATCCTGAAACGGCACACAATCCCCAGAAATTCGCAGCGGACTCCAGGGATGATCGGGTTCAGTCAGGATCGAACTCCAGGGATCATAAAACAGAGAGGCGATCACAACCAACCACCCAAGTGTCAAGCTCCAGCGGAGCCAATGCATTCGACGTTCTGGCAGTTGGGCAAACATAGGGTTAAGCTTTCCTGATAGTTTTTTTATAATCGCCTTAGATGTCTGACTTAGATAGGAGTAGAGTTGCGACCTGACCTGCTCATCTGACTAATGTTAGGATATTACGCTAATTCTGCCTGTATCCAGATCATAGTAACCACCAACCACCTTCAATTTGACCGTTTCCACTAATTCAGAGATTACTGGAGAAACCAACAAACGCTTGGCTTGCAACTCCACATTTGCCTTAATAGCATTGTCCAATTGATTTCCTGACTGACCCTTAGAACGATCGACGGCTGGTTGGATTGCCTCGACTAAGCTACCAATTGCTCCAGGGAACTCTCCACCTTTGATAGCTGCTTCAACCGCACCACATCGAGAATGCCCTATTACCATCAGCACCTTTGCTCCCAATACTAATGTGCCAAACTCATGACTGGCAATATCTTCTCTCGTCGCGATGTTACCAGCAACACGAACAACAAAGATATCACCTAATCCTTGATCAAAAATCAGTTCAACAGGAACTCGTGAGTCCGCACAGCTTAGAATTGCCGCAAAAGGTTTTTGGCCTTGGGCAACTTCTCTTAACCTAGCAGTGGTTTGGTTGGGATTTTGCCGCCTATACTCTACAAATCGGTTATTCCCATCTATTAATTTCTGAAGTGCTTGGGCTGGAGTCAGATTAGTATTGTCGTCAGCCGGTTCAGCGGCAACAGCTAAATTTCCGGGTTGAAGTTTTGGGATGAATGCTCTTGATCCCAACCAGCCAACCACAGCAGTTCCAACCCCTGCCCCACCCTTCAAAATTGATCGACGTGAGATAGAACGCTTTCTAGATTGGCCTGGCATATCAGATCTCCTTCAGATTGATCAAATTGTTTTGTTCTCCTATAGAGAAGCATAAAATTTGCTCACTAATGAATATTGAGTACATTAAACCAAGAATCCCCCGAACGGGCTCGGGGGATTCTCAGTCATGAAGTATTTCCAGATTGGGAATTAGGATAAAGCGCTACTGCTCAACAAACTCTACTCAGCAACCTGAGGCATGAGTTCCCGCTTATCGCCCTGTTCTTCACCCGAAACAACAGTGACCTGACCCCCTTCGTTGACATCAACAACGGCGGTGTCACCTTCTTTGATCCGACCTGAGAGAATTTCTTCTGCCAGGGTATCCTCCAGCAATCGCATAATTGCCCGACGAAGGGGACGAGCCCCATAACTGGGGTTGAAGCCCTCATCGATTAAACGCTCCTGGAACCGATCAGTCACCTCCAGATTGATACCTTTTTCCGTCAAGCGGCTAAAGACCTCTTTCAGCATGATCACTGCAATTTCCTTAACCTCATCCTTGGTCAATTGTCGGAAGACGATAATCTCATCTAGACGATTGAGGAATTCAGGTCGGAAGTAGTTCTTCAGTTCCTCATTGACCAGGTTGCGAATCCGGTTGTACTGAGCGTCGTTGGCATTTTCTTCAAAGTCAAAGCCCAGACCGCCGCCGCCTTTTTCAATGACCTTGGAACCAATATTGGAGGTCATGATAATCAAGGTATTTTTAAAGTCCACAGTACGACCCTTGGCATCGGTGAGGCGGCCATCTTCTAGAATCTGCAACAACATGTTAAAGACATCAGGATGGGCCTTCTCGATTTCATCAAATAGCACCACCGTGTAGGGTCGTCGTCGTACAGCCTCGGTCAATTGACCGCCTTCGTTGTAGCCGACATAACCCGGGGGAGAACCAATCAGCTTGGAAACCGTATGACGTTCCATAAATTCGGACATATCCAACCGAACCATCGCCTCTTCAGAACCGAAGAAGTAGGCCGCTAGGGCCTTGGTTAGCTCAGTTTTACCGACCCCAGTTGGGCCAGAGAAAATGAAGCTAGCAATCGGTCGATTGGGATTTTTGAGACCCACCCGAGCTCGACGAATGGCCCGAGACACCGCTTTGACGGCCTCTTCTTGACCAATTAAGCGTTGGTGCAAGGTATCTTCCATATGCAGCAGCTTTTCGGACTCAGATTCAGTGAGCTTATTCACCGGAATTCCTGTCCAACTGGCCACAATATGGGCGATATCTTCCTCGGTAACAACGGGGGAATCATCCTCATCTGTCTTGGTTTCGGCTTTTTTGGCTTGAGCGATCGCCCGGATTTCAGTCTTGATTTCCATTTCGCGATCGCGCAATTCTCCAGCCCGGTCAAAGTCTTGGGAGCGCACCGCCTCATCTTTTTCCTTGAGAACCTGACGCAGTTCTTTGTCGAGTTCTTTGGCTGCAGGGGGCAGTTGGGAATTGATCAGGCGTACCCGAGATCCCGCTTCGTCCACCAGGTCAATGGCTTTGTCCGGCAGAAAACGGTCTGAGATATAGCGATCCGAGAGCTTGGCGGCGGCTTCTACCGCTTCATCGGAAATCTTCAGCTTGTGGTGCTGTTCATAGCGCTCCCTCAGGCCAAAGAGAATCTCAATTGTCTCATCCACCGAGGGCTCACCCACCATCACGGGTTGAAAGCGGCGCTCAAGGGCTGCATCCCGTTCGATGTGCTTGCGATACTCATCCAGGGTTGTAGCCCCGATACATTGCAGCTCACCCCGAGCTAGGGCAGGCTTGAGAATATTGGCGGCATCAATGGCCCCTTCCGCAGCTCCTGCCCCAATCAGCGTATGCACCTCATCAATCACCAGGATGACATTTCCGGCGGAGCGGATTTCATCCATGATCTTCTTGAGTCGCTCTTCAAATTCCCCCCGGTACTTGGTTCCAGCAACCAGGAGACCAATGTCGAGGGTAACGACTCGCTTGTCTTCTAGAATATCTGGGATATCGTTTTGGGCAATTCTCTGGGCTAATCCTTCGGCGATCGCCGTTTTACCAACCCCAGGCTCCCCAATCAGAACTGGATTGTTCTTGGTACGACGGCCCAAAATCTGAATAACCCGCTCAATTTCTTTCTGGCGACCTACAACCGGATCGAGCTTGCCCTCAGTCGCCATCTGGGTTAAGTTGGAGCCAAACTCATCGAGGGTTGGGGTTTTGGTTCGGCCATTGCTCCCGCCTGCGGGAACTTCAGCCGTCTCCCCTAACATCCGAATCACCTGGGTGCGAACCTTAGAAAGGTCAACCCCCAGATTTTCCAGCACCCGAGCGGCAACTCCTTCTCCCTCTCGGATCAGACCCAAGAGCAGATGCTCAGTACCAATGTAGTTGTGTCCGAGTTGACGAGCCTCTTCAAGAGATAGCTCTAAAACTCTCTTGGCGCGGGGAGTAAAGGGAATCTCTACGGCAACGAACCCCGAGCCTCGACCAATAATTTTTTCAACTTCAATCCGAGCGTCTTTGAGATTGACGCCCATGGATTTCAGTACCTTTGCGGCAACCCCAGTTCCTTCTCCGATTAAGCCGAGAAGAATCTGTTCTGTGCCAACAAAATTGTGACCCAAGCGGCGTGCTTCCTCCTGAGCCAACATGATGACCTTAATTGCTTTTTCCGTGAAGCGTTCAAACATGGCTAATTTCCATCACCTGCTGCATACCCGTACGCTAATTTTAGCGCGAGATTTTTAACTCCAGAAGAATTAAGAAAATTATCAGTAAATTGCTTAATCTTTTGGAAGCGTACCTCTAGGTTAGAGTTGATGGAGCCGGGCAATTGGATCTGACTCCAATTGAGGACTGACCGCCAACTTTCCCCAAGACGCAAGAAGACTGAGTCTTTTTCGAGTCAACATAATCCAGAAGCAAAACTTGGTTCTGTATAACAGTTGTCTCTCTACTTAAAACGGCAACACACCCCTTAAAAACTTTTTAAGTTAAAAGTGAATCTTAGCACAATGCTTAAATTGTCCGCCTGACCAATTGACCGATCAGATTGATGGATCAGACCGGAATTGATCCCCATAGCCGTGAAAATGATTCTGTTATACCTGCCTCAGCAGGGGCTACAACTTCATTCCAAAGCTCAACCTCGAGACTAATCTGGGTTCAGTGTGAAATCACCCCGAGTATTGAATCCGGTTAGCTGATGGCATCCTTCCTTCAACCGATGACTTAACCTGAACCGACTAGGAGAAGTTTGCAGGAGCAAAGCTCCAATCGGGCCGGAGGTTCTCAGCCCCCTGTAAATAGGGATGGTGGACTTGCGTTTGATGAATGGGTAAGTTGACATGGGCCAGGAATCGAATACAGCGCTCCAGGCTTCCGGGGACATGCATCTGCTGTACATCTAGAAGCGGCACAGTATCCCAAGCGGGCCGTTCCCGGGCGATCGCCGCCGGGAAAATGCGATCCAGATCCCGAGTCACCGAGAAGGTCAAACTGATAATCTGCTCAGGATGAAGGTGGTTGCGAGTTTCTAGCTCCTCTAATAACTCCAGCACTGCTGATCGAATCGCCTCAACTGAATTTTCGGTAGCGGTAGTCGCCCCACGGATTGCTTGAACTCGCCAGCCCACAAAAATCTCCTCCTATTTCCCAAATGAGGTTGTTTCCAACAAGTGTACTCCAACCCACAGTACAAGCCCAGTGAAATTAAGGTCTGTAAAGCCACAATGGCAAACCACTAGTGGATAGCTCAAATTGTATCCATTGTCGGGTAGCCATCAGACTAGACGTATCAAAACTACTACTCAAGAGGCGACCAATCAGCGGTTTGGGCTTTTCCAAGGTGTCACAGACTGCCTTTTGCGGATCGAGCTTGGCCAATTCTGCGGCCCAACACCGGGCATCTTCTTCAGTTCCCAAGCGATCAACTACTCCAAGTTCGAGGGCTTGCTCTCCGGTAAAAATCCGTCCATCAGCAAAGCCACGAACTTTGTCTGGATCGAGGTGACGGGATTGGGCTACGGTAGCCACAAACTGGTTGTAACTGGTGTCGATCAATTCCTGGAGAATGTGTTTTTCTGGATCAGTCAACTCCCGATCAAAGGCCAGAATATCTTTGTAGGGCCCAGACTTAATCACCTTAAAAGAGACTCCCACCTTGTCCAGCAACCGTTCCAGATTGTTCCCGCGAAGAATCACCCCAATACTGCCGGTAATGGTCCCAGGATTGGCCACAATATGCTCCGCCCCCATGCCAATATACACACCACCAGAGGCTGAGATATTGCCGAAGCTAGCAATAATCTTGACTTTCTCCCGTAGCTTTTGGAGGGCACTATAAATTTCCTGGGAGTCCCCTACGGTTCCACCGGGGCTATCAATCCGCAGCAGCAGGGCAGGATATCTGCGTTCTTCAACAGTTTTCAGGGCTTCTAGAACTCGTTTGCGGGTTTCCCCAGCAATCACCCCTGAAATTTCAATCCGAGCAATTTGTTTGCGATAACGAGGTTTGAATGGCCAGATCATGGATGGTAAAGCGATTTTAAATGTTCACGCTACACTCCAGGCTTGCTAGACCTGGGGCTCAACTGAATATGATGTGATTTAAACTGGGTTTAACTGGGTTGAAAAATTTCGATTTTTTAACCTGTTCTTTAAGTTTTATCCTATTTTCTCTATAGTTAGGCGATCGCCCTCAAATCTCCCGCCCCGGATCACCTGAATTACAGTTGGGCCTTCCCAGGGTTGAAACTCCGGGGCCCACTCCAGGCCCTCACAACAGGTTCCAAAGTCAATGACCTGAACCATAGAGGGAAAATCCAGCCCAATAGTAAGGACTCGCAAAGGGATAATCCTGTTGCCCCAGCCAGATCAACAGGGTACGCTGGTCATTGACTTTCTGTTGATTCGTCTCCGCTTGAATCCGGTTGAGATACGCTTCAAGCTCAGGTCGATACTGCTCAGCGAATTCTTTCCCGGTAAGATTCCGTAGTTTGGCTTGAGCCTGCCGGAGGGCGATTGGAGCTGCCTCGGATTGGGCAAAGTGATCAAAGAACAAAGTCAACAGGGTTGGGGCAACATTATCAACAAACCACAGGGATACACCAGTTCTTGGGCACCAATTTGCAGCAAAGCATTGACCATACTCAAGGGATATTTCCAGGAATCCAACGCTTGAAACGTAGATTGGCAATAGGGCAGGACAATCCTGAACAGTTTCGGACAGCGCCAGGTGAGAATTTGAGCCAGGGAAATGGTCTGATTTGTGAGGCGGATAAAAGACTCGGCGGGAATCTCCAGGTTCACTTCAACGGGATGATTGCCATACAGGGTGTGTACCCGTTGCATCAGAGCCTCGTAATCCTCTAGCGTTCCCTGATCAGCCTGAAGATAGGCAGAACCAATCCCTGGATAGCTCTGGGCCAATTTCTCACTGCCATAGCTTGACAACACCAACTCTCCAGTGCCATCGGCAATGATTCCTACGGGTTCAATGATCGGTTCAACCGGAGATTCAACCGGAGATTCAACTGTAGATTCAACCGGAATAGCTGAAGGCTGAGGAGTCAGGGGAGCCATTTGACAACTGGGCAGTATCCGCAGAGCAAAGCGATCGCCCAAATACTTGAAGGAATCTTCGTCTGTCACGGGCAAAGCCCCGAAGGGAACATGGCTCAAATTTTGATCGGGGACAATGATCAAATCCTGAATATCCCTCAAGAACCCAGCAATCAATTGATCTAGCTTTAAGAGCTGAGCTAGGTCGATGAGTAACTGATCCAGGCGATCTCGCCATTCCAAGGGAGCTTTGACCATGGGTTCTAGCCAATGGGTTTGTAGCCATGCCTGCAAGGATTGAGTTTGATCAGCATCACAGGAGATGAGATGCAGACCCTTGGAGCTCAGGATCAATAGAAAAGTCTGCTCAGGGGTGCTGTAGAAATTCAGCAGGGCTGTTCTGGGGTTAGAAATCCAGGCTTGAATACGGCTTAAGTCCCCGGGAATGGGCTGCAATTGACTGGCCAGCACCGGATCCTGGGCCTGGATCGCTTCCCAGGTTTTCTGTCGCTCTGTAGTCAGAGAATTTAGCATTGCCGTTTCTGCCTGTTGGGTAATTGGGCTATTGAACCGAATGCCAACGGTTGCTAATTGTTGCAGTACCTCCGATTGACGACGGGCAGTCAGGGCTTGAATTTGTTGCTGAAATCGCTGATAGAGGGTCAGTTGACTTTGTAGAGTTTTATCCTGAGAAGTCAGGGGTTGATCCCCGTAGGCCATTAACTGTTGCTGGGCGCGCCAGTATTCAATGGTTTCCAGGGCTTGTTCAGGGTGTTGAAGCTGGATCTGGGTTTGAATCAGTCGGGCAAAGATCCCCCCCAGCTCAGCTTGAAATTCGCCACGACGTTCTGGGGGAAGACTGGCGGGATGAATTTGGCTCAGGGCTTGGACGGCGGCACCATAGCCCTGGAGAGTGAGTTCAGGTTGTTCGGTGGCTTCCCCCAGGGCTCCAATCGAGCGCCCGGCCAGATAGTAATCCCAGGGTTGGATCTGGGGGGTCGCCCGTTCCAAACTGGCGCGAAAGGTCTCCAGGGCGAGATCCTGGCGACCTTGAGTTTGATAAATCTGACCGATAGTATTGAGTAGGGTTGCGACTTCTGTTTGATCCGGTAGGTTTTGCTTCAGGGTTTGGGCCCGTTGGTAGAGGTTCAGGGCTGAATCTAGATGCCCCTGTTGTTGAGCAACCCGGGCCAGATCCTGCAAAATATTGGCTTCAGCCAGGGGGGCCGATTGCACCTGGGCCAGGGTCAGGGATTGTTCTAGCCGGGCAATGGCCTCTTCAAAGTTCCCCTGGGCTCGATGGGCTTGTCCCAGGTATTGCAAAAAGTGAACCTGCCACAGACTATAGTTCTGAGCTTGGGCCAGGGTTAATCCTTGCGTTAACTCCTCAATGGCTCGATCAGGATAGCCGGCAATGGTGTAGAGATTCCCCAAATTGCTGCGAAAATTAATCTCCCCAAAGCGGTACTGAATGTCCTGAGCAATCGCCAGAGCCTGTTGATAGGACTGAACTGCCGCTTTGATATGGCCTTGAGCTAGGTAAATCTTGCCCAGATTACCGAGGCTATTGGCCTCCGCCACTCGATATTGGATCTCCTGGGCCAGTTTTAGGGCCTGTTGGTAGGCAGCAATGGCAGGCCCATACTGACCCGTCGCATCACAGATCAGCCCTAAATTGTTCAGGGCATCGGTTTCCCCTCGATAGTATTGAGCTTTGCGCGCCATCACTAGAGCTTGTTGATGGCAGGGAATGGCTTGCTCGTACTGGCCCAAAGATTGGTATAGGTTCCCCAATCGACTCAGGCAATGGACTTCTCCCTGGGGATCTGGCAATTCCCGGTAGAGCAGGAGCGCCTGCTGCCAGGTTTGAAAGGCGGGGGTGTATTGATTGGCTTGAAACTGTTGTAATCCCTGTTGAAACAGTCTCTCAGCCTCTGCTTTCTTTTCAGGATTGGCAGAGTTGGGGACAGGTTGGGATTTGGATGTTTTGGTAGGATTATCAGCAGGATTAGCGGTTTGAGATTGAGGCGGTGGAGCAAACTGCGCTAGGTAACCCCGGAGACCTCCAGACTGTTCTAATTGTTGGGCTAGGGTCGTTAAAAAATTGGCATCCTCGGGGCAATTTCGCTCTGTCAAGGTGGCGGCGGTTTGGTGTAGGGTTGTTAAGAACCCATGATCAACTAGATGAGACTGGGCCTGCAAAATGGCTGGAACCTGCGATCGCTTCTGAGTGATCAGGGTGTAGATTAAATCGTAATATGCTTGATTGAGCAGTTCATCCATCACTAAGCCGTATACTCCACTCGGACTAGATCAAATTCTACAACTGCTGATGCCCATGCCAAAAATGAACCAATCGAGTACCTTGGCTGTTAACCAGGAATTTAGCAATCAAGCTGAGAATCGTTAACTAAATATATAGCAATTAATATGTAGAACAGCCATTTCGGCTGTTTCCCAGCAGGCAAGATGCCTACACCACAGGATTTGATCTTGTTCGATAGACATTTTTGATAGACGTTCATCAGGGAGTTGGGTCAGGAAATCAAGTCAGGGAGTTAAGCTGGGGAGCTAATTCCCATCTACCAATTCCCGTCTAATTGACATACTTAGAAACGCAGGCCCTAACCTGATGAAGATCAATCGGTTTGACGATATATTCTACTCCGCCGATTTCTAAACCTCGATCCCGATTCTCCATATCTGCCAAAGCTGTCATGAAGATAACCGGAATATTCTGGGTCAAAGGTTCAGACTTAAGCTGGCGACAGACTTCAAAGCCACTCATTTCTGGCATCAGGACATCCAGGATAATCAGGTCTGGGTGAGATTCCCTGACCACTTCTAGGGCTTGCTGTCCACTTTGGGCCGAGACAATCCCACATTTAGACTTCTTCAAGATCCTGGATAAAATTTGCAGGTTGATAAAATTATCATCAACAATTAAGACTGTCTTGGGAGATAAAGAGCTTTCCATAGTAAATAATATTTCCAGGGTAATGCTTGATTCCTGCTTAAGATTTCCGCTTCACTTGATAAAGACCCATCCGACATCTACAACCACTCATCAACCGCTCACCTACTCATTCAGAGTCTCTCAATTGTGAGTGAGTAAATTTACTTTCAATTATTTTAGCAAGGGAATGGAGCTAATAGAGTCTATTTAACAGTTCCCGATGATTTTGGGGTGGAGAGTGGAGGGGTGTTACCCCCAAATGAAATTCGTTCCCCCGATATTCCATAAAGTTCCTTTCAAGAAGGAAAGGAACTGTAATATTTGGAGTCAACCCCTTAAAAGGTTTAAGATTTGTCGGTGGTTTAAGACTTGCGCTTGAGCAAGGAGCCACTGCCTAGAACTCCCAGAGCCATCAAACCAGCGATCGCTCCAGGCTCAGGAACTTCTGTAGGAACCTGCTTGCGAGTGTACTGTTCGTATTCTACATAGGCGATCGCCCCACTGCCCGGTAAACCAACATCCAGTTTATAAACTCGATCGAGATTGCCAAAGTCAAATTCCCACATGGAGTTGTCCCCGGTTGCACTTGAGATCAGGCTTACATTCTTGCTTCCTTTCTGATAATCAGACAGGGTCAGGGTTTTGGTAGTTTGATGTCCAGTGCTGCTGTAGTAGTAGGCAGTCAAGGTAGGGAAACCCCTGTTGTTATCGTCGAGGTCTAAAAGGGCAATCTTGTCGAGTTGAACCAGATTGGAAAACAGGTTTGCGTCAGGATTGCTGGAAAAGTCAAAGGTAATTGTTCCGCCGCTGGCATCATCGTCGGGAGTCAGAAATTTGGTTTTATTGCTATTCATTGCTCGGTTAGTGCTCGTGGTTTGCTCCTGGATAATCAGAGCATTCCCTTGAGCCGTCGTCCCGAATCGACTTCCAGTGGCTAGATCGCTATCTCCACCTGAACAGGAATGATCAAAACAGTTGGTATTGAATAGGGTTAGATCTTTGGACTGACCCGTTTTGCTGACGGCATCAATTTTTAGACCATAGTTAGACCATTGATTTGTGATCACTGTTCCGGCCCCTAGATTTCGGATCTTACCGTTTGCTTGCTCCCGGGTATCAAAATCAATAGTTCGCTTGATTGTTCCAGCTTCAGCAGGAGCAATATTAGTGATACTCAAGGTCAAAATTGCCGAAGCAGTTGCAGCAGCAATTGTGAACTTTCTCATTGGTAATTACCTCGTTTAATTTATAATCTCTGTATTTAGTATGGATTTACTTTCAGGGTTTGACAATCGTGAAAGTACTGATTTACAGGACATTTATATGAATTTTACAAATGCTTTATATCCAAAAAATGTGTTTAATTGGATATTTTATTAGATGCTTAATTAAATGTTTTATTAGATGTTTTATCAGAGGAAATACTGAAATTTTGATGTTATATTTAACCTGACAATCAGAGTCTGTCGGATCTCTCTGTAATTTCCCTGATGCCTTTCATTAAGATGAGCATTTGTCCGATTGAGAGCCTTAACTTTGATTGGATTCCTGATCATCTGACAGCACCTGCAAACGGATGCGAATATTGCGTTCTTCGCTCAGTTGCACCTCAATGACCTGACCCGCTAAACGTTCCAGGCAGGTCAGCAGCGATCGCAGGTTTGGTGTGCTGGCTCCCGTATCCACATAGAGCCGATCCGCCAGGCTGCCCATCCGCTTCCAGGTGCTATGGAGCTTTACCGTGATCTGTTCAAGCTGAGTAGCCTGCTTCACTAAATCCGCCGCCGTTCCCAAACAACCAACCCGCAGGGCTTCTTCCAGGGCTAATTCCATATCGACGGAAGCCTGATTCAAGGCTTGTACCTGGGCGGCGGCATCCAGATACCGGGCTAGGGTTTTTGCCTCCGAAGTCAATTGTTTGACGGTATTCACATCGGGGTTGTCTATCACTTCCCGTTGAATTTCGTAGATGTGGGATGCTGGCAGCTTTTCCATCTCTCGAACTAATGGGGCCAGATATCGGGGGGGCACAGCTCCAGAGGATGCTTTCTCCCGGATCTCCCCGGGCAATAGCTCTGAATTAACCGCCCTCCATTCATCGCTGAGTTGTCGTACCTCCCGGCGAGTAATGCGATCGCCCTGCCCTGCTGCATCGCTCACCATTTGCTGAACTTCGGTTGGAGATTTGGCGGTTTCAATAAAGGCCCGTTTGCTGAAATTATTAATCGCTTCGGCCTGGAGATAGCCCTGTGCCAGTAAGGTATCGGCACTATTGGCCAGCTCAATCAGATTATAGGCTTGACTCTTGCTGATTTCCCGTTCTTTGAGCCAGTTGAGGAAGCCCATGCCACGCCCCTCTCCGCCCTGTTTTTCCCGATCTCGAACCGTTCGCAGGATTCGGCCTCGCCAGATCTCAGTCTGCAAATCGAAGCGATCGCAGACCTTCCAAGCTAGATCAATTTTTTGCTCAAAGTCCAGGTCTGAGAGCTCAGTATCTTCTGGATCAGGCAATTCAAACTGCAAATCATTCAGTTCAGTTAAGCGTTCAGCTAGCTCTTGTGGAGATTGGGAATTATCGGCCATGGGGCGAGTCACTGCGGAGAAAGAGTGCCGGATCATTATGCCATATTCAAGTTGACTCTGGTATCAAATGTGGGTATCGGCTCAGAATTGTAGAGTAGATTGAGTGGCATGATAAATTGTCTCACAGAGTATTGCTGAAGCGGCTTAAACCCCTTATTTTTGCAGAAAGTTTGACCGATAATTCTTACAGATCATTTTGTGAATAATCTTGTAAAATCTGCCCAGAAGAAAATAGCCTTTAGATATCTGCTAAATATCTGCTAAGAATCCCGGGGAATCGAGCGGCGATACATTTCACACAGATGAGCAATCGTATCAATCAAGGTCAGGCGATAATCCAATAGAACCTCTTCGCTCCGACCTTCTAGCTTTAATTGTTTTGAGAAATCATCCATTAACTCCATGTGAATTTCAACAATGCGAGTCACGGGAATATCTGCAAAAAATGCGGCATTGACATACTCATCAATTATGTCATTTAATCGTTTATTGTCTGCAAAATAACTCAGAACAATTTGGCGGTATTTCGACTTTAGCTGATCTAAAAATTTTTGTCGTTCTACTGGAGATAAATTACGTAGAAAGCTCTTTTGATCTCTTTTATAATACACACCAAGATATCCCAATCGCTCCTGTAGTTTTTTTGCCAATTGCCTTTGCTTGCTCACAATAAAATGATTTAATTCTGTTTGTTCATGGGAGTGATCATTGAAATCCTGAAGATTTAGAGTCACTGCATGGGTAACAAATTGACTAATGGCTTGGTCAATATAAGTCCTGATTTTGCTGATTTGATCTGAATTGAAGGAAATATTACTAGTATTACCAGGGTGGTGATCTAGGGAAGACTGCCGAGATTGATCACTTTCCAGCGACCCTGGATGGGGCCGTAGAATTACAGTAGGAATGGCAATAGCACACTGTAAAATCTGCTGAATTAAATTTGGTAACTCCCCATCAGCCTGTAACACCAGGCAATCAATTTGCTGACGCTCTTGCTCTATATACTTGAGCAACTCTGCAGCCGTTAAAATCTGTGTGGAGACGTAATGATCATCAGGTAAATGCGCCATCACCACCTTTGCCCACTCAAGGGTGGGTACAAACAGGCAAAGCGAAAGTCGTGATTTTGACGTTAGCGAAGTACTCAATGCTGCACGCTCAAATACAGAACTGATCAGACCGATACCGGATTTAACCCAACATTTCTTAATTTTACACTATATTTAGAATTGAATTTTAACATTTCTTAATTTTTGAAGATTAAACCGCCCTTTCAGCTCCATTTCAAAAGGGTCTACAATCATGGGTTGAGGAACTCTGGGGAACTACTATGATTTCAAATGTTACGGTGCCCGATGATATCAGCTTCGAACAAGCCATTCAGTTGACCCAGGAATTGCTGCAACGGTGGGAACCTGGGAAGATTTCCGAGGTAGAGCTCGAACAATGGATGACAGATCTGATGAAAACTCAAAATGGTGCCAGGGGATTTTTTGTTACCGCCCTGTCTGATGCCCGAAATATTTTTGATCCGCCGACTCCAGCCTTGATCAAAGGTCTGAAGTCCTCCCCCGCAAGGGTTGGAGAATTGATGACAAAAAATCTAGCCATGTCCTCAGCGATGATTATTCATCATCAGCGCCATCAAGATCTTGATTTGGCTCAGGGATCAGAAAATGTGAGATCGCGCTCTCAGCAATTGATTCAAGCGCTCAATCTACCCGTTCTGCACGATCAACTGCAACAACTCCGGGACAGCATTGTGACCGGCACAGGGAGCTATACAGATTTTCTGCAGCGATGGGGCTATGACCCTGAACAAAAAGCGGCAATTCTGCAGGCCCTAGACCCTCTGATCTAGAATCTGGAACTCTCTAAAAACCTCTAAAAACCCAACATCCTAAAAAAAACCGTTGGGTTTCATCAGCTTTTATTTAACCGGATATCTCGGGTCGGGTCATCTCGGGCCCGGGTCTCAGTATTATTTAACCATAAGTAGCTAGGCACAATTAATCAGAAGATACATGTAGGGGGTTGAAGGGGCGCTGCCCCCTTCCTCTCACGCA
>JAAURB010000160.1 GCA_012033335.1 Oscillatoriales cyanobacterium RM2_1_1 | reverse complement strand
CAAGACGCTCTGTTATTCCAAATCCGTAGAAATGCTGAAGCACTCGATTCGGTTGCTACTTCATTACCTCAAATTCTGGGATGTCCCGATTCCGCAATGATTCATTGCATCATTCAGCAACGCCGGGTGGCGTAGGCAAAACCACAACAGTTGTTAACCTTGCCGCAGCATTGAGCAAACAGGGTAAAATCGCGATCCATCTCAGTTGCCTGGAACAAATTCGGTCAATGGCTTTGATCTGCCAATAGCTCCTTCTGGGTAATCTATCTAGAGAATCTGTTTCTCGCTATGTAGCCATATTATTACGTAGGATATGTCGAGACACTATGGAATGGAAATCGTGGGCTAGCCTTCCCCTAACACAACGTGAACAGCTACCTCGTCAACCCGGTATCTACATAGTTGTAGATGCAGAAGAACAAATCTGGTACGTTGGAAAATCTGTAAACCTCAATGCTCGTTGGAATGGTAAAGGACACCACAGATATAAACAATTAAGCCGTACAAACAATAAAAGGTCATACAGGATTCACTGGCAAACTTTTCCAGCCAACCAACTAAGTGAAAAAGAACAGCAATATATCGATCTGTTTAAGCCACACCTTAATTACAGCCAAGTCAAAACATATGTCAAAAAAGCTATACAACCCAATGAAGAAATAAGCCGTCTTTTTAAGGTTCTCAACAAGAAAACTATGCTATTTCCCGATATCAGGTCTGTAGTTCTCGGTTTTTACAAAGAAATAGATGAAGATGGAGAAGCATCTTTAGAGGAGTATATTTGCATTGTTGTAGCGGTTAATTTAAGTGATCATGACGGTTCGATCCTCAACTCCTGTAAAAAGTCATTAAGCAGAAAGGGTAATAGCCTTAAGGGTTGCTGGAAACTTTATAAGAGTGATTGTGGTGTTGATGACCCTGCAAGACAACCTGTAACCATTCATGTCTTTATATCCGGAAATATCGTTTACGAATTTGTGTGTTGCTTCAACTTAATAGAAAAATTGAAAGAGCATAGATCAAACCTTCACTACATAGAGATTGCAAACCAGAGGGTTTTGGCATTAAGAGATACAAACATCCTGTATTCATTAACTGTTCATGATGGGCATTTTGACTTTAGAAGTGAAGATTATCTACGCTATCGTGCCCCGGATCTACGTTCTGTCCTACAACTCATGCCGGAAATTTCAGGAGCCTAACAAGTCGTTGGAGCCGACCGTCGAGAGGTTATTGGTGAGTTTCAGAGGTTATCTGCGGCGGCTCAACTTGGTCATTGAGCTGGCTCCGCTCACAGGCCTTGAACTCGTTCTTCTAATAAGTAGCTGGTGGGGACAAAAGCACCTGCGAGGCAATCTACGGAACCGTAGCGAGGGGTGATCGATGGGTCTAAGCTGTTGTTGGGGAGGGCGATCGGTGGGACGGTACTCGAAGTCAACCGATGCGTAGCTCAGCTTACAGTCACCGGAGCAGACTTGCCGAGGTCGTCCTAAGATTGCTGCCGTGTAATAATGCCATGTACACCGACCGTCAAGAGTTGATCGGTTGTGATGCAGAGGTGATCTGGGGTGGGTGATAGGCAACGTCAGTTGGTTGCGTTTTTGGCTGAGGTGTTGCAGTGAGGTTATTGGTTAGAAGGGAATGTTAAATTTGACTCAAACGCATTAGGAGAGCGATCGCTGTGGCTTCTATCACAATTGATCTTTCGGACAGCCAATTTCAAAAGCTACAGAATTTAGCAAGAGTACATGGTATTGCGACGGAAGTACTTTTGAAGGCAAGCCTAGAAGATTGGCTAAGTCTACAGAAAGGTGATTTTGTTAATGCAGCCGATTATGTGCTATTGAAAAACGCTGAACTATATCGGCGTTTGGCATGATCCGCTATTTGACGCTAATTGAGGTATTAGAGCTACATCGCAAAATTCTTGAGCAATCCGGTGGAGCATTGGGTATCCGAGATATGGGTTTGTTGGAATCAGCGATTGCCCAGCCCGCATGACGTTTGGCGGAGAGGATCTGTACCCAAGTTTGCTGGAGAAAGCAGTAGCATTAGGGTTTTCGATCATCATGAATCATCCATTTGTAGATGGAAATAAACGTACAGGTCATGCTGCGACGGAGACTTTTCTTGTGCTGAATGGGTTGGAAATTAACGCCTCTGTGGATGAACAAGAGCGTATGGTGTTGGTGATCGCATCGGGTGAGCTAGGGCGCGAGGCATTTGTAGAATGGTTGCAACGGAACACAACCGCCAGCTAACAAGTCGTTGGAGCCGACCGCCGAGAGGTTCTCTGTGAGTGTCAAAGGTTATCTGCGGCGGCTCAACTTGGTTGTTGGGCTGACGATGCAGGGAGTATGCGTTTGCCCTAACTGGTAGATTCCGCCAAATCGGCTTACTTGAGAAATTAAGCTAGAATAAGAGGCTATATGTCTCAAATCTTCTTGCCCAAATTATCAGCCTAAATCTACCAAACTCCAAATGACCTCAAAGCCAACGATTGCAGTTTCTCACCTGGGGTGTGAAAAAACCGGATTGATACAGAGCACATGCTGGGGCTTTTGGTTCAGGCCGGCTATGGGGTTGATGCCGATGAAGAACAGGCGGATTATGTGATTGTCAATACCTGTAGCTTTATTGAGGCGGCTCGAGAGGAATCCGTTCAGACCCTGGTTGACCTGGCAGACGCGGACAAAAAAATTATCATTACGGGCTGTATGGCCCAGCACTTTCAGACAGAATTGCTAGAGGAGTTGCCTGAGGCAGTGGCGGTGGTTGGCACAGGGGACTACCACAAAATTGTAGAGGTCGTCCGGCGGGCAGAACAGGGCGATCGCGTGGTTGAAGTTTCCCCTGAACCGACCTACATTGCCGATGAAACCGTTCCCCGCTATCGCACCACCACAGAAGGGGTTGCTTACCTTCGGGTGGCGGAGGGTTGCAACTATCGCTGCGCCTTTTGCATTATTCCCCATCTCCGAGGCAATCAGCGATCGCGCTCAATTGAGTCCATTGTGACCGAAGCCAGACAGCTTGCAGATCAGGGGGTACAGGAAATTATTTTGATTTCTCAAATTACTACAAACTATGGGGTCGATCTCTACGGCGAACCCCGACTGGCTGAATTATTGCACGCCCTTGGGCAGGTAAATATTCCCTGGATTCGGATGCACTATGCCTATCCCACGGGGCTAGCCCCTAAGGTGATTGAAGCGATTCAGACCACCCCAAATGTATTGCCCTATCTAGACTTGCCCCTACAACATTCCCATCCTGACGTTTTGCGCGCCATGAATCGTCCCTGGCAGGGCCGGGTCAATGATGAAATTATTGAAAACCTGAAAACGGCTCTCCCTGAGGCTGTCCTGCGAACGACTTTGATTGTTGGGTTTCCTGGAGAGACCAATGCTCATTTCGAGCATCTGCTGAATTTTGTCAAGCGTCATAAATTTGATCATCTGGGGGTGTTTACCTATTCCCCCGAGGAAGGCACACCAGCCTATGATTTACCCAATCCAGTGCCAGAAGCGGTGAAGCAGGCTCGTCGGGACGCTCTCATGCAGGTTCAGCAACCCATTTCCCTAGGCCAGAATCAGAAGTCAATCGGTCAGGTTGTGTCGGTTCTGATCGAGCAAGAAAATCCCCAAACCGGTCAACTTATCGGTCGCTCGGCCCGATTTGCCCCAGAAGTAGATGGGTTAGTGTATGTTCAAGGGCAGGCCCGCCTGGGATCGATGGTTCCTGTGCAAATTACCGGGGCTGATGTCTACGATCTCTATGGCCATGCCATTGTGTAGCGTTTTCAGGTGTAGCGTTTTCAGGTGGGAATTCAGATGAAAATCCTGTAGCGGAGGCATCTGGCCTGCTGCAAAACAGCCAAAACGGCTGTTCCACTATTGACTCTAAGCTCTTACTCTTAAGTAGAAGGAGAGACTAGGGGCTTAAAGACGGTACGATTGCGACCGAAGCGTTTGGCTTCATAGAGGGCTTGATCCGCAGCACTGACCAAATCCTCGGGGGCATAATCCGGACTCGGAATAACACTGGAAACCCCCAGGCTCAGGGTCACAAATTCACAAATAGAAGAATTACCATGGGAAATCTTCAGGGCCACCACAGCGGCACGAACGGCCTCGGCAACAATCAGAGCCCCTTCTGCTGGAGTGTTTGGCAAAATTACCACAAATTCTTCCCCCCCATATCGGGCCGTCAAGTCTCCTGGGCGCTTAGCTGTGCTGCGGATCGTTTGAGCCACCTTGTGTAAACAGATATCTCCCTGGGGGTGGCCATACTGATCGTTATAGCCTTTGAAAAAATCTACATCACAAAATATCAGGGAAAGAAATTGCTTTTCCCGCATCATCCGCAACCATTCATGGGTGAGAAACGTATCGAATTGACGACGATTTGCCAGTTGGGTCAGGCTATCGGTAATCGCCAGCTTTTGCAATTCTAAATTGGCCTGCCGGAGTTTGTGAGTCATCTGTTGTAGCTCCTGGTTGACCTGCTGGAGTCGCAGATTTTTTTCCTGAAGTTCTTGATCTTGATAGTAGCTATTGAGAGCTTCTACCACCGTCAACTTCAGGTCTTCAGATTCCCAGGGCTTGGGAATGTAGCGATAGAGCTTGGCATAACGAATAGCATTGCCGATGGCGGGTAAATCAGCCTGACCGGTGAGGAGCACCTTTAAGGTTTTGGGCGATCGCTGATGAATTTGACGGAGTAATTCATCTCCTCGCATTCCTGGCATGATGTAATCAGACACGACCACAGCAATATCAATCTGATTTTCCTGGAGTTCATCAATCAGTTCTAGGGCTTCTTGTCCCCCTTCTGCGGTTTCCAGAATGCATCGGCTTCCTACAGCGCTTCGGAGTTCAACTTTGAGGCTATCGAGAATTGTTCGTTCATCGTCCACACAAAGAATTATGGGTTTACCCACCATGGTTTTTTAACCCTGACTTAATCGTTGCAACTAACTCGTCACCACTCCAGGGTTTTGGCAAACATCGATACAAACCTGCTTCACAAATTGCTCGTTCGACCGCATCCCCGTCCGCATGACCCGTTAACATAATCTTGAGTACTCGAGGAAATTGTTGATGGATTTGAATCAGAAATTCATCTCCTTTTAGACCTGGCATTAGCCAATCTGAAACAATCACCAAAACATCAGTATTGTCTGCTTGAAGCTCATTGAGAACCTCCCAAGCCTCCTCAGGACTTTGCACCATCTCATAAACATAAGCATCTTTGAAAGCATTTTTGAGCTGAATCTTGAGGCTATTTAAAACAACGGTTTCATCATCTACGCAGAGAATTACGGGTTTAGGCATGGGAACTATCCCTACGGTATAAGATTTGAGTTGTCATCTTCGGGCACATCCATATATTAATACATCAATACTCCGGACAGATTTAGGAGGTGATGGCTTCGTACTGGCAGAGGTTATGGTAGTTTGGATAATCAAGGTCGGCTCCAGCTCAAACATGGAAATAAATAATTCTAAAAGATGTTGATTGAGGGCAAGGCGTTTAAAAGAGGCAATAGAGAAATGGGCGTTGCATAATAGTGCCATGAATTGAGGCTCAATCTGATGCAATGTCCTGACTGTGGTTCCAGCCATATCCGTAAAAACGGCAAGATGAGGGGTAAACAAAATCACATTTGTGTGGCGTGTCG
>JAAURB010000159.1 GCA_012033335.1 Oscillatoriales cyanobacterium RM2_1_1 | reverse complement strand
GTGATTCGTCACTTCATTTTTCTATTGCCTCTTTTAAACGCCTTGCCCTCAATCAACATCTTTTAGAATTATTTATTTCCATGTTTGAGCTGGAGCCGACCTTGATTAAATCACATCCAAACTACCATAACCTCTGCCAGTACGGAGCCATCAACTCCTAAATCTGTCCGGAGTATTGATTTATATAGAGGTTCCTGGAGAGTTTTTAACCTGGATTAAATCAAAGTTAAGGTTTCCAGGTTGGCATCTTTGCGTGTAGCTAATGTTTTCATTCTGTGGGAAGATACTTAATCAGGAAATGGAGCTTTCATCTGTCTAATTTTCTCGGTTACAGCTTGCAACAGGTTTGTATTTGAATGAACCTAAATAGGTGGTTGTAATTAGTAGATTGTAATTAGTAGATTGTTGAATAGAAGGGGGTCTGGGGCTTCGCCCCAGGAAGGGAGCCCTGCCTCCTTTACCCCCATCAATCTTCTAATTGATTGCGTCAAGCTACTTACAATTCAACAAAAGTCTGCATGGCTGGATGAATGAACTATTGACTTAACCTTGTCAGTGAGGAGATTTATGCAAATTAATACTAGACCTAAGAATGCTCTAGTGATAAGAGCTGCTGCTCTCTTGTTAGCGGCTTGTTTTACCTGGGTTGGATTCTGGCCAACCCAAGCAGTTAATGCCGCTCCAACAACGGCTCCAGCGTCTCAAAAGCCAAATATTATTGTGATCTGGGGAGATGATATTGGGCAGAGTGACATCAGTGCTTTTACAAAAGGCATGATGGGCTTCCGCACCCCCAATATTGACCGTCTGGCTGCCGAAGGCATGACCTTCACCGACTACTACGGTGAGCAAAGCTGTACCGCAGGTCGTTCTGCGTTTATCACCGGTCAGAGCGTATTCCGTACGGGTCTGAGTAAAGTCGGATTGCCCGGGTCTGATGTCGGCCTCAATGCTGAGGATCCCACCATTGCTGAACTGCTCAAAGCCCAGGGCTATGCCACGGCTCAGTTCGGGAAAAACCACCTAGGCGACAAAGATGAATTCTTGCCTACCAACCACGGATTTGATGAATTCTACGGGAACCTCTATCACCTGAACGCCGAGGAAGAACCTGAACTGCCAGATTACCCGACTCCCCAGGACTTCCCCAACTTCAAGAAGAAATATGGCCCCCGAGGTGTAATTCATAGCTATGGGGATGGTCGGATTGAGGACACTGGCCCCCTGACCAAAAAGCGAATGGAAACCATTGACGATGATATTGCCAATCGTTCCGTCGAATACCTCAAGCAGAAGGCGGCAGCAGGAGAACCTTTCTTCATGTGGTCAAACTTCACTCACATGCACTTCCGCACCCACCCCAAACCTGAAAGTGTGGGTCAAGCGGGGCGTTGGCAATCCCCTTATCACGATGTCATGATTGACCATGACAAGAACGTCGGTCAGATTTTGGATGCGATTGATGCAGCGGGAATTGCTGATAATACGTTGGTGATCTACAGCACTGATAATGGCCCCCACATGAATTCCTGGCCTGATGCGGCAATGACTCCATTCCGGAGTGAGAAGGATACCAACTGGGAAGGGGCCTTTCGGGTTCCTGCCTTTGTCCGCTGGCCGGGGCATATCAGGCCGGGTTCCGTTTCCAACGAAATTGTCTCCCACATGGATTGGATGCCAACTTTCCTGGCTATAGCCGGAGAGACTGACCTGACAGAAAGATTGCTGAAGGGCTACAAGGCTGGGAAGAAGACCTATAAGGTTCATCTGGATGGGTATAATCTGTTGCCTTACTTAACGGGTCAGGAAGACCATTCTCCCCGGGAGTCCTACTTTTACTTCTCAGACGACGGAGACTTAGTCGGGCTGCGCTACGACAACTGGAAGGTTGTGTTTGCTCAGCAACGGACAGAAGGAACTCTAGCTATTTGGGGTGAGGAATTTACCCAAACTCGTATACCTTGGTTGTATAACCTGCGGACTGATCCTTACGAGCGATCAACAATTACCTCCAATACATACTGGGATTGGTATCTAGACCATGTGTTCTTACTAACCCCTGCCAGTGGCTATGTTGGTGAGTTTTTGGGAACATTCAAAGAGTATCCTCCTCGTCAGAAAGCAGCTAGCTTTACCATTGACCAGGTTCTAGAGTCTCTGTTAACTCCTCCGGGGGCAAGCTAGAGGTCAGTTTAGGTGCATGGCTGAATCAATAATCACTACAGCAGTCCTCAGGGAAAATTGCAGTAGTCAGTAGGTGGTTGTAGTGAGTTGATAAATGGAAGGGGGTCTGGGGCTTCGTCCCAGGAAGGGGGTAGTGCCCCTTCACCTCCCAATTTTCTAACTAATTGCGTCAAGCTACTGAGTTTGGCACTGGTTCCTTATCAGAAGCTGGGGGTTCCTGAATCCTATCAGTTGCAGCTTTGAGCGTTTTCATGGAAAAATATCTGAATCCTTTGCAGACAAGAGAATTAGGGGACTTAACACCTTTTAGCAAACCAGTGCCAGCTCATGCTCGATAAAAAAAGGGCAAAGGAAACATTGCCCCTGTCGTAGGGACTTTATCCCTGAACCTCTTTCTATTTTTTCATGACTGATTCAGGATCGCTATAAGCAGTCAAGTTCAGCCTTAAAAGCCAGCTTTTAAGGCTGAACTTGACCATCGGAATCTTAAATTTTATGGTAATTAATTACTGCAAGAAGAGAGGATTATTGCAAATCGGCTAATTCGTGCTAAAGCATACCCTATGGAAGAAAAAATTACCAGTGGCATGTGGGAGAGGGAAATCAGGATTGCCTTGAAGAGCCTGCCTGAGAGTATTCAGAATTCCCAGCCGATGAGTTCGCAGGGCAGAGATTCTAGTTGATTGGAGTCGCTGACCAGCACCCACGCGGCAGGTTGATTATCTCTGGGGATTAATTTGACCCAGAGTTGAGTTTCTGGGGCTTGAACCGTTTCCAGGGAGTTCGGCAGATATCCAGTATAAACCTGACTCCCAGCCTTGAAAAACTGGCTTCCCTCTGGCCCTCTGGCTAGGAGTTGAATTTCATCTCCCTGCCGCAGGTTCAGAATGACTGTACGTCCAGATTCATAGTAATCATTCTGACTCAAATAAGATCGAGAACCATAGTCCACAGCCTCCAGGGACATATCTTGGCGTGCTACTGCGACTCCGAGCTTGAGGGTAACAGTTAGGGCTTCGCTGTGATCATTGGGCTCAATCAAACGGTTGGGCTCAATTCTGCGAATCGGTCGTCCTGCTTCTGTGGTAGGCTTTTGCCAGCCAGGTACAGCCATTCGAGTCTGCCAGCGAAAACTACATCCATCATCTGCTGCCCCGATCCCCACAGCAAACACCCCGGAATGGCGAGGCTGAGCCACGGCAATGTTGACTGCCGAAAGCTCCAGGAAAAGAACCACTAGGAATCCGCTGATTCCAAGTTGAATCGACTTTGCGAAACTGTGTTTGAGTTCCATGGCTGATTGAAGGTTAGTTTAGGAAAATTTTATAGTAGATCCCAAACACTGGACAGGTAGTTAAGCTCTGAACGACTCAAAAATGATAGGAGTAGTTCATGGCAAATAGGGAAAAAAGAGAAGGAAGAAACCGAAAGCCAAGCCCAGGTGGATGAGCTGTATCGTCAAATTGGGCACCTGAAGAAAGCCAAAATTGAGTCAAGCTCATCCGAATCATCAAGTGTACCCATATTTACTCAGAGGGGTGGAAATATCAAAGCCGAATCAGGTATGAAGTACAGATATAACCTATTTACCTGTGCTGAAGGGTCATTTCTATCGGAATGGGTAAACCTTTAGGATTAGGAGCCGTCAAGATTGAATATAAACTGCACTTGAGCGATCGCAAAGAACGCTATGAAAAATTATTTAGTGATAGCAGTAATGACTGGGAAATTGCAGAATCACTTGCTAATCCTGAACAAGAGAAAGGTTGGGTGGCAGCATTTAAAAAGTTCATACTTCATGAAGAGATAGGTATTAGTAAAAATGATCATCCATATAAAGGACAAGCAAGTAGCCTGAAAGAAGTGCCACGAATTGAGACGTTATTGGCAATCTTGCGGTGTGACTAAACTCCTCAATCAGACCAGATTCAATACATAAAACTCGAAGATTTTAAGGAGCAAAAAGTCCTACCTACTCCCTTACAGCTTATGGGAATTGTCGATAAACGCAGACTTAATACTGATAATTCTTCACCGGAAGGTACGACGCGAAACAAATCTACCGAAAGACCGAAAAAGAATTCTGATTCTCAAAAGACAAAACCCAAACAAAACTTTGAGTATAGTCGGGATTAGGCAGGAGGAAGCTCCAATCCTGCACTTCAAAGACCACCGAGATCTCCAAAACCTTGAGACTTTCTACCCTACTTTTTTATGATCTCCTTATTAAATAATTGTAACTAAATTAAATAATTGTAACTAATTAAAAGAGTTTTCTTTCGATGTCTTTTCCTTCCCTTAACATGAACGGGTCAAATATCCCATCAGACAAAATAGGAACTTACGGGTGATGTCGATCTCCAGCGCCAAATCTGGCGGTGGGTCTCCTTGGACAAGATTCAGATCGAGCCGCCCTCGCACTGCTGACTCATTCTGAAAGTAAAAACAGTTTGCTCCCAACTAATACCATAAAGCACAATCCGATCAGCACGATGTAGCGTTGCCACCCTTGTCTAACCTCCAATCTTTTCCAGGAGCCACTACTAGGAGTTACTTATAAGTTATCAGATATATAATCAAGACATTGAGTTGGAGGATTCACTGATGGTTGCCACCCCAAACCCTACTCAACCCATGCTGGCTATTCCGCCATTGGAAAATGGCGATCGCCTTTCCCGTTCAGAATTTGAGCGTCGCTATCAAGCCATGCCCCAGGTCAAGCAAGCGGAGTTAATTGAAGGAGTGACTTACATGGCATCTCCCCTACGAATCAAAAGCCATGGCGAACCCCACGGTAATTTAATCGGCTGGCTCTGGACTTATAAAATCGCTACCCCAGGAATCGTCCTGGGAGATAACCCCACGGTGCGCTTAGATCCTGACAACGAACCCCAACCCGATGCGGTATTGTTCGTGCCCGGTCGTCAGGCCGTTATCAGTGCAGATGACTATATCGAAGGTGCACCAGAACTTATTGTTGAAGTGGCTGCTAGCAGCGTGGCGATTGATCTCCATGACAAAAAACGGGCCTATCGGCGGAATCAGGTTCAGGAATATTTGGTGTGGCGGACACTAGAGGGTGAGATGGATTGGTTCAGGTTGCAGGCGGATGAGTACGTTCCCCTAGCGGCTGACGAGCAAGGAATCATTCGTAGTCAAATTTTTCCAGGGTTATGGTTGGCGGTGTCGGCCCTATTGGCAGGAGAGATGATTACGGTTTTATCAACCTTACAGGCGGGCTTGAATTTATCAGATCATGCGGAATTTAAGAACGGATTATCGGCATAGAAAATAATTGAGATGACTTGACAATTCTGGATGCTCAGCCTTTCCTGAAAAATTCAGCGCAAACTATGATTGACCTAGAGAATGAGTTGAAGTTGAGTCAGTGTTTTGAATCAACATTTCAAATTATAGCGATTTCTAATCACATGAGGTACAGATTTGAGAGGTGGCGGCGCGGTGCGCCGCCACCTCTCGTACTCCAGCAGCGTTGGAAACGCTAAGTAGATGGTTGTAATTAATTTATCAAACAGAAGGGGGGTCTGGGGCTTTGCCCCAGAAGGGGGCACTGCCCCCTTCAA
>JAAURB010000158.1 GCA_012033335.1 Oscillatoriales cyanobacterium RM2_1_1 | reverse complement strand
GGGCTTCCAGGAAGGGGGCACTGCCCCCTTCAACCCCCTACATGTATCTTCTAATTAATTGTGCCTAGCTACTTACTACCTGGCTATCATTCCGTAAACGAGCCATCGGGGTTCCTGTCCACTCATTAAATCGTTTCTTGCATTCCTTGCACTGATATCGTTGCACTAGTGTTCCATCATTTAGTGAATCACGACCCTGTTTGATAACTTTCTGGCTCTGACAATGAGGACATTCCATTGCTTCACAATCCATACACTGTAGTCATTCTAACTGACTTATCTTAAAGAACCAGTGCCTTAAAACAGCCTAATTCATCTATTTCCAATTGTATGACTTCTAATAATCTCAAGAAAGCCTGCCCAATTGCTTGATCAATATGGCTTGATAAAGTAAAAGGCTTGCCCCCTGACGTTGTAGATTATGAACCTGAGCAATAATTTGAGGATGAGTTGAAAACATTGCGGTCTTTTCAAATACCGTCTTAGCCAACTTTTTCTAGAGATTGAGAGTCAACATATTTCTCTTGATTATAAAAGTAAAGGGTACGGATCGGATAGGGAATACTGATTTCCGCTTGATCGAGAGCTGATTTAATTGCAATAATTGCTTTTGTTTGTGCCTGTCGTACACCTTTTTGTCGAGGTGCAGTCCAGTAACGCACTAGAAAGTCAATAGAACTATCATTAAAACTCACTAAATCAATTTCTGGAAATGGATCATTCAAAACTCCATCTACTTCCAAAATCGTCTGTTCTAAAATCTTAGCTGCTTTTGATAGGGGGGTATTGTAATCGACTCCAACTGCCAGATCAGTCCGGCGAGAATTAAATGCTGTGCGAACTTGAACAGGACTGGTGAATACCATAGAGTTGGGTAATAACACTTTTTCTCCCTGATAAGTTTTAATCCGGGTTGTCCGAATATCAATATTTTCCACAGTTCCTTCATAATCTCCAATAATAATTTGGTCATTGATTTTAAATGGTTCCTGAAGGAGAAGTAGTATGCCTGCCAAAAAATTCTTAAAGATGTCTTGGAAGGCAAATCCAATAGCAACTGAGCTCAGCCCTAAGGTTGTAATAATATTCCCTAAACTCAATCCCGGAAAGGCAATCACGCAAGCCATTAAAATTCCAATTACCCAGGTTGCTACATAACTCGTTTTTGACAGGAGTAACTGCAAAGAATGACTGCGAACAGTGCCATGACTAATTCGATTGACTAATCCTTGAATAAATTGAGCGGCATAACGAGTCAAAAGAATAATAATTAGAGCCGTTAATACAGCAGGGATAAGCTTGACACTACTGGCTACCAACTCCTGCAGACTTTCTAAAATAGCTTCCAAAAACCGATTCATAATTGCAGATTTTAAATGAGATAACTTTAGGAGAACTTTGCTAACCTGTAAGATTATTGCTAGAGTAGCACAAACTGAGTTTACCAAAATCAGCTGCATCAGTTCCATGACAGAGGACTATGACTCATATCAAAAAGAAAGATGTATTAACCTACTTTACTATGCTTAAATCTCCAAAAAAATAAAAATAAGAATTGATAAAATGGAACCACTGTAATTTCTAGTTCCGTGAATGAAAACTTGGAATGAAGGTGGCACACTACACCACCTTCAACACTTCAGCACCATGAAAGATACTGCGGCAGATAAAGCAGAGAAAATCTCAACCTTAATTAATAATTAATCGTTAAATAGATTGTCTAGCCCTTCTTCAATCTTTTCTTCAACGGACTCCCCACTAGAATTATCTGGCTTTTTCATAGCGCTCTTATTTGCATCTCCTTGAACTCCATTGATTCCCTTGCGGGTCTTTGCTTGAGTTTCTTTTAAGCCAGGAGTAGTTGTCTTTCGAGTCATTTCCTGTGTCTCTTGCTCAATTTCACTTAACTTGACTTCCCCTTGAGTTGACTGACTAGTTGCCGCAAAGGCTGAAACAGTACTAGAAAATACTAAAGTTACACAAAGAAAAGCTGCGACCAAAAACTGAACAGTCCGAATACTAAACGCTTGAAGATATTTAGATTGTAATTTCATGACTTGACCTCTTAAAGAGAAAGTTGACACCTCCATTAATACCAAGATTTTTCTACCTCTCAAATCAACCCTAAGGGTGAACCTGAAGTTGCTATTGCTATATTTTATTCAGACTGGGGTCAGTTGCTTTTTAATAGAATTCATGCTGGAGAATATGACAACTCTCTGATGAAAAATTCAAAATTACGGCCTCGCCAACTTGATCATCCTGAGAATCGTGCGGGCCTAGATTCTGTCGGCGAACTAACAGGGAAAGGTCAGGACTGAGTTGAATCATGTATCGAGAATCTGTTCCTAAATAAACAATCTCTTGAATCACTCCTGGCCATCCTGGTTCTGGCTTCGAACCCATTGGATGAATACTGATTTTTTCAGGCCGAATGACCAGATTAATGATTTGACCGATAGATAATGGGGTTGAAGTAGGAATAGTTAAGGGGAATTGTTCATGAATCAAAACAGTTTGGCGATCGCTGCTTTGCTCAACAATTCTGCCCTGAAAAATATTACTCTCACCAATAAAATCTGCCACAAATCGAGTCTGGGGAAACTCATAAATTTCTACTGGAGTACCGACTTGAATTAAGCTTCCTTGGTGCATCACACCAATTCGATCTGACATGGTGAGGGCTTCTTCTTGATCATGGGTAACGTAGATAAATGTAATCCCAATTTGTTGCTGCATCCGTTTGAGTTCTAGTTGCATTTCCCGCCGCAACTTCAAGTCCAATGCTCCTAAAGGTTCATCTAACAGGAGAACTTTAGGTTGCTTAATCAGGGCCCTTGCCAGGGCAACTCTTTGCTGTTGACCCCCGGACAATTGACGGGGATAGCGATGCTGAAAATCCTCCAATTTAACCAGATTCAAAGTATTAGCAACCCGGTCGGCAATTTGAGATTTTGGGAGATTCTCCATTTCCAGACCAAAGGCAACATTTTGAGCGATCGTCAAATGAGGAAACAGGGCATAATTCTGAAAAACGGTATTCACCGGGCGATGAAACGGCGGAAGAGAATTAACGGTCTGCTGATGAATGTAAATCTCACCAGAACTAGAGGATTCAAATCCAGCAATCATCCTTAAAGTGGTTGTTTTTCCACAGCCTGATGGCCCTAATAAAGAAAAAAACTCACCCTCAACAATTTCTAGATTAATCTGATTAACTGCAACAACAGTCTTACTTCGACTTCCCTCAAAAAATTTGGAGATGTTAACTAGCTTAACCGCAGTTTTCATAGATAAAATTCAGGCTATTGTCAAGATGTAAAACATGAATCTACTGGGTTATTCTACGGGTTATTCTACTGGGTTATCTAACTACCAATGCTCAATTTAATCTCTGCCCAAGCTTCATCATAGAAACTGATACTATCCCCCACATCCTTGAGATACTTAAGTTTAGCAAAGACATCTTCTGGGGGATAAATTCCTGGGTTACTCAAGTTTTCCGGGTTGATTAATTTTTGCTCAATTGCTGCTTTGTTAGGGGAGCCATAATTGATAAAGTTAGAAATTCTCGCCCCAACTTCAGGTTCTAATACAAAGTTAATAAATTTCTCCGCCAGATCTTTGTGGGGAGCTCCCTTAGGAATGACCATATTATCTGTCCAGAGAATGGTTCCTTCTTTTGGAATCGCGTAGCGCAGGTCAGGATTTTCTGCCATGACTTGAAAAATATCGCCACTATACTCCATAGCCAGATCAACTTCACCCTGGTTCAGCAATAATTGGCCTGTGTCAGGGGCAAATGCAGCAATGGTTTTTTGATTGGTAATAACAAAATCTTTAGCTTTTTCAATCTCTACTTGATTTGTGGTACTCGGATCATATCCTAAGTACATCAAGACTCCCCCCAAGGTGTAGCGCATATCATCAAGCCAAGCAATTTTATCACTGAATTTTGAATTGAACATAGCTTCCCAACTGTCAATGGCTTGACCCGTGGCTTTGAGGTTATAGCCAATTCCTAAGGTTCCCCATTGATAGGGAAAACTGTAGGTATTTTCTGGATCATAAGGAGGATTAATAAACTTTTGATCAAGATTCTGAGTGTTTGGAATGTTCGCCCGATTCAAGGGCTCTAACAAATCTTCCTCAACCATGATTTTGACCATATAGTCAGCCGGAAAAGCTAGGTCATAATCCGAACTACCAGACTTAATTTTGGCATATAGACTCTCATTGCTGTCATAGGTATCGTAATTAACTTTGACAGCATTTTTTTGTTCAAATTCAGCAATTACGTTCGGGTCAATATAGGTTGACCAATTGTAGAGATTGAGGACTTGACTGTTAACGGAGTTATTATTTGAAAGGTTTGAATTGCTACTTGTACAGCCAAAAGGTAATGTTAACCCTAAAATAAATAACAGTAATAGAGTGAATAGTTTTTTCATAGGTGAAGCTAAAGTTGAAGCTAAAGACAGAGGGAACCAGGCAAATTATTTATTGTATTGCGCCATCATAGGACAATTATGTTCTGCTAATCAATCTTACTGATTTATCTCGGGAGTCTATAGCAGCCCAATTCAAATCCTGAGGAGAGACTGTTTGACTTGCGGTACCGTTTGCACTGGGTCTACCGCTCAGCTAAACTCAGCTCTTTTCCTTGAAAAAAACAACGAACCGGGGTGGAATTGAACGCTGGGGCTATAGCCTGACAGACTTCACGGCATTCCCAGGTTTGTTCTTCCTGGGTGATGTAGAGCATGGTCTCTCCATCTGCTTGAGTTAGGGCACAGATGAAATCTTCCCTCAGGGTAAAGTTGGCGTTTAGTCCAGTTAGAGGCATTAATAAGACTCCGGCAGTCATGGGGGAACAAAACCAAGAAACGGCAAGATGGGAGAAGTAAGCCATCATAATTACTGTAAAGTTTCTTCCTGGATGCTAACCCAATCTCAGTTTGACTGTGAATGGGTCATTAAGAAAGCTTACATCTGATGCTGAATCAAATTAAATCAGCTTAGAATAATTAATAAGGGGAGAAAAATGATCGGTAGCATAGTAGTTTATCTTTGACAATCTCTGATAAATTGATCCCTGACCAGAATCATCCTATTTTACATTGATTTTTTAGCCGATCAAAGCTCCTCGTGGCTTAACCATAGGTTAGGGTTCATCGCCTGAAAAAATTTGGTTTAATCTGAAAAAGGAGTCGGCTAAATGTTTAAGAAAATTTTAGTTGCTTTGGATTTGTCCAGCACCAGTCAAGCTGTTTTCCAGCAAGCCCTGGCAATGGCAACGGCAATGAATGCAAAGTTAATGCTATTGCACGTTCTATCCGGTGAAGATCAGGGAACCCCGGCCCTTGGAGGGATGGCGGGGATAGGCTATTACTATGGTTCTCTGGAGTTGGAAACCCTCAAACATTACCAAGAGCGCTGGCAAACCTATATTGACCACAGTCTAGAACAGCTTAAGTCCCTTGCTCAAACCGCCTCCGACGCTGGGGTGATCGCCGAATTTACTCAGACCCCGGGAAAACCGGGTCAAACCATCTGTACCCAAGCAAAAAACTGGCAAGCGGATTTGATTTTGGTTGGGCGGCGAGGACATTCGGGTTGGAGTGAGCTGTTCTTGGGAAGTGTCAGTAATTATGTGATCCATCATGCTCCTGGTTCAGTTTTAGTTATTCAGTCTGCTGTGAACCAAAAGGGTAAAGTTGAACCTGATTTAAATCATTCAAAGTCAGCAGAAGCAATGGCCTGAGAAAAAGCAACAAGCTGATCAACGGCTGACAGGTTCCCAATTCCTGAATCGTATCGAATCTGACTGATTCATTATCATTTACTCTTTTTGTAAGTAGCTAGGCACAATTAATTAGAAGATACATGTAGGGGGTTGAA
>JAAURB010000059.1 GCA_012033335.1 Oscillatoriales cyanobacterium RM2_1_1 | reverse complement strand
AGGAATATCGGTTGCCAACCCCAAACTGGACTGGCCCGAATAAAAAACAAACCCCCTTGGGAGTCAGGTTCATCTCATAGGCATCCCGAGCATAGTTGAAGGCTGGAAAACATTCTAGACAAAACTCCATCTCCCCCCGCACCACCCGGACTTCTCGAATCAAAGAATGATAACCAATCTCTTCTGAGCCTAACCCTACCGGCATAAAGTCTACGATCTCCCCTACCCCGTCTGGGGTGAGGAAACGGGTGACTAAGATATTGGTTTCGGGCCAGTAGAGTTGCTTGGGGTTCACCTCTGGAACATTGGGGGCAATTCTAAAATGACCCCCTTTCCCAGCATCAAGGATGGCGGCAAAGATACTGGGAGAGTCATGGTTGGGAAAACAGTACCAGTCAATTGAACCATTGAGCCCCACCAGAGCAGTGGTATACATATTGCCGATAATGCCGTAATTCTCGATCGGTTGATAGCCCATAGATGAAAATTAGATGTAAAACCAGGAAGTCAGGTCTAAAGTCTAGATCAAAGTGTGGGGGATTTGGATCTAGATAATCGGCTCAGCTTCCACTAGTTTGCTGCTGACGGGCTGCAATGACTGATTTAAAAGCGGCTAAAGCCTCTGCTGAGACCTCGCTTGCCTGCCAACTGGGACGACCCACTAGGCGATCGCACCATTGACTCAACTTTGGATAAGCTCCCAAGGAAACCGGAACCCGGGGTAACCTGGTTACCACTGTCCCGGCCACAACTTCCACCAGGGTTAGGGTTTGGCTCCCAGCGATCGCCAATGACTTGCAAAATGGGGTAGATTGGTTCCTTCTGGAGGAGGAAGTCCTCAAACCTCGCCCTCCCTTTTTCTATGATAGATTTAGGACTGCTATACCATTAAGATCAACTCGCTTCAGACGGTTACCCTTTTGGTTTTTAGCTGCTTCTGCCATGAACCCTACCATGAACCTCTATACACCTCAAGCCAGAATTCAAACAGGTCGGTTAGGGATTTTGCTCCATGGGGGGTCGCTGGGAACCGGGGGCAAAACCGGCCTGTCCCTGCTGCGTTACAGCCGGGCGGAAATTGTCGTGGTGATTGATCGCACCTGCGCCGGGCAGTCCTTGAGAGAACTCACTGGAATTGACCGCGACGTGCCAATTGTGGCTGACCTGGAAGAAGCGCTAGGGTTTCATCCTGATATTTTGATGATTGGTATTGCTCCGCCGGGGGGTGGTTTGCCAGAGGATTGGTGGATAGAGCTAGATCAAGCTTTGAATGCTGGGTTATCCATTGTGAACGGTCTCCATACCGGGTTGGTGCCGCAGATCGAAGCCCGCCATCAAACTTCAATTCAGACTTATTTGCAACCAGATCAATGGATCTGGGATATTCGCCAGGAACCGGCGGATTTGAAAATTGGCCGGGGAGAGGCGCGATCGCTCCCGGGCAGAAGAGTTCTGACGGTCGGCACGGACATGGCCATTGGCAAGATGTCTACGGGGCTGGAACTAAACAAAGCAGCCCAACAGCAAGGGATTCTCGCTAAGTTTCTGGCTACAGGGCAGGGGGGATTGATGTTGGGGGAGGATGGGATTCCATTGGATTCTATTCGGGTAGACTTTGCGGCTGGGGCCGTAGAGCAGCTTGTAATGCGGTTTGGCCCGAGTCATCCGCTATTGATCATTGAAGGTCAGGGTTCCTTGCTGCATCCGGGTTCAACGGCAACATTACCCTTACTCAGAGGTTCTCAACCGACCCATCTGATCCTGGTTCATAAAGCCGGACAGACCCACGTTCGTGATCATCCCCATGTTCCGATTCCACCCTTGACTCGGGTGATCCAGATGTATGAAATTGTGGCGGAGGCCGCAGGAGCTCTGCAACCGGCAAAAGTGGCAGGAATTGCCTTGAATACGTTGGGTCTGACGGAGAATGGGGCTAGACAAGCCATTGATCAGGTGCAGGATCAAACAGGCTTACCCTGCACCGATGCCGTTCGGTTCGGGGCAGAGGGTTTACTGAGCGCAATTATGGGGTGCGAATCCTAGCCACGGTGACTGCTGCAGGTATCAAGATTTTAAGTTGAAAAGCAGGTTTAGAAGGCTAAAATGCTCATGGCAGAATTTGCCCTGCGTCAGTGTAATCATTTCCTGCGCTAAACTGAGGCTGACCGACTTGAAGAGACTGCCTTTGATTGGCTAGCTTGAGGTAGATTGAATGCGATCGCAATTGATTTTGGTACCAGTAATACGGTGGTTTCCCGCTGGAACCCGGCAACGCAACAACCCGAAACCCTCAAGCTGCAGGGACTTTCCCTGGTTTCTACCCAGAACCCGACCCTGATTCCCAGCCTGGTTTATCTGAGCAATGCAGTCAAAAATCAGGTGATTGTGGGCCAGCAGGTGCGAGACCAAGGCTACGATGTCAGCAATGACTTGCGGTTTTTTCGCAATTTCAAACGGGGCATTGGCAGCAATATTCAAGGCTTTTTGCCAGAATTGGATGGGCAGGTGATTCGATTTGAGCAAGTCGGAGAGTGGTTTTTAACCCAGATCATTGCAGGAGTCCGGGCCATTCCCCTGCCGGTGGATTCCTTAATTTTCACCGTTCCCGTAGACAGCTTTGAGGCCTACCGCCACTGGTTGGGCCAGGTGGCCCAATTCCTGGATGTAGCCCAGGTGCGGATCCTGGATGAACCAACCGCCGCTGCGTTGGGCTATGGATTGGCGAATCAAGAGCTGTTGTTGGTGATTGATTTTGGCGGGGGAACCCTGGACTTATCCCTGGTGCGCCTAGATGGGGGGATGAAAAAAAATCCGATTGGGTTCATTCTCAAATGGGGCGAGAAATCCTTTGCAGAGTCCTCTGGTCAAAAACCTAAAATTGCCCGAGTCCTGGCAAAAGCCGGACAAAACCTGGGGGGCTCGGATCTGGATTACTGGTTAGTGGATCACTTTGCCAATACCCAGGGAATCGCCAACACGGCTTTAGTCACCCGTCTGGCTGAACGGTTAAAGATCCAACTCTCCCTGCAAACCCAAGCGACAGAAGTTTACTTTGACGATGAAGCCTTGGAAAGCTATGAACTGACCCTGACTCGTTCTGAATTTGAAACCATTCTCAACCAGCATCAATTCTTTGAAACTTTAGACAAAACCATGAATCAAGTACTCCAACAGGCCCGTCGTCAGGGCATTGAATCGGGGGATATTGATGCCGTGTTGCTGGTGGGGGGAACCGTACAAATTCCAGCGGTGCAAACCTGGGTACAACAATACTTTGAGATTCAGAAGATTCGCTGTGACAAACCTTTTGAAGCCATTTCCCACGGAGCTTTGCAACTGAGTATAGACACTCAAATTCAGGACTTTCTCTACCACAGCTATGGAGTGCGCTACTGGAATCACCGGGACAATTGCCATCGCTGGCATCCGATTATCAAATCTGGTCAACCCTATCCCCTGACTGAACCCGTAGAATTGATCCTGGGGGCTTCCCAACCCAGTCAACCCAGCATTGAACTGATCATTGGGGAATGGGGGGCGGAGGCGGGAGGAACGGAAGTTTATTTGATGGCGATCGCCTGATTACCCGCAGTATCACTCAGGGTCAACCCCTGGTTCAAGCTTTGAATGATACGGAGACGGGTCGCAGCATTGCTCAACTTACGCCCCCAGGCAATCCAGGCCGAGATCGGATCAAGGTCTTGTTTACGATTGATCCCCAACGATTCCTGCGAATCACCGTGGATGATTTGTTAACCCAGGAGACACTCATCCAGGATCAACCTGTGGTACAACTGAATTGAATTGAGGGAGACAAACTAAGGGAGAACCATCCATGAATGAAGAGTTAACCATTGCCGATGTTGTTGCCGCCAAGCGGATCAAGTTTCAAGACAATGATGGCGGAATTCGTTATGCTAGCCCGATGGGATTTTCTGAAGAGGAAGAAATGATTGTTATTGCCCCTGAGGATACCCCCGCTGGCGAATGGGAACAGATTGAATTGGGTCAGGTGTTAGAACTAGAGCAATATGCTTAGATTCACTAAGATTTGACAAGCTCTCAGGATGGATGTTCCTTGAAATCATAAAGTAGGGCTTTACTCTATCGTTAAAATCATCCCGGCTGACGCAGTTCCCCAGATGGTGTTTGAGATGTCAAGATTGCAGCGATAGAAGAGGTTAAAGATGGTCTACTATTTCACAGGATTTATTGTTGTTTTCTTTCTCGTTTGTTATGGATATAGCTATCTGATTGTTAAGCTGGCCAAAGAGCGGGGGGATGAATATCTATTTTATGGAATGTTAGGGGGAGTATTTGTGCTGATGGGATTGGGAGCCTTGGCAATTCCTTTCTTACATTGGGTTTTTGAACATCCTATTTAATGCTGACTTAACGTTTGCTTCATTGAATTTGCGACTACAACTAGGTCACTTCAATTTAAGTTAATTCGTTAACTGAATTTTCTTGACAATAGGGTTTCTAGTGATCATACTCTCTGACAGTGGAGGGATAGGTAATAATCATGGATAAAAAATCTTCGTCTAAATCTCAGCCTTCCCCCCGGAAACCTTCATCTCGTTCCCGGGCTAATCCGGGCCGTTCATCCTCTAGAACTTCCCCCCAGAAGTTTATCAAAAGTTCATCTCGCTACCCTTCCTCTAGCTCCCCTAGTTCGCGGGAGCGCTCTCCCGATTCGGAAGTCCCCCCTAGTTTGTCGGAATTTTCTGAGCGCAGTCAGGGCATCAGCCCCGATTTGATCTATGGCAAACATCCGGTGATTGGGGCGCTGAGGGGAGCGCGATCGCTCAACCGGATCTGGCTGGTATCCCATCTGCGGGCTGATCCACGGTTACAAGCCCTGCTGCTCAGGGCCAAGTCTCAGGGCACGGTGATTGATAGCGTTACCAGTCAACATCTGGATCGAGCCTTCCCTGAGATTAATCATCAGGGAATTGTGGCCCAGGTGACCCCCTATGACTATTTAAGCTTTGAGGATCTGGTGCAGCAAGCCCAATCCTCCCAAACCCATCCGGTGATTCTGGTAGCAGAAGGGGTAACAGACCCCCACAATCTCGGAGCGATTATCCGCACAGCAGAAGCATTTGGAACCCAGGGATTGATCTTGCCCCAACGGCGAGCCGTCGGAATTACCTCAGTGTCTATGAAAGTGGCAGCAGGGGCCTTGGAAACGTTTCCAGTTGCCAGGGTGGTCAACCTGAATCGAACCTTAGAAGCGCTGAAAACGGCAGGATTCTGGATTTACGGCGCAGATGCCACCGCCTCCGGGCCGTTGCACCGGGCCAATTTTACCGGGCCAACAGTGCTGGTGGTCGGTAGCGAAGGCCAGGGTCTCAGTCGATCCACCCAAAAACATTGTGATCTACTCCTGCAAATTCCCCTGGGGGGCCAGACTCCCAGCTTAAATGTTTCGGTGGCCACCGGGATTGCCCTATATGAAATCTACCGTCAGCGGCAAACCCCCTAGAATAAATATCTTGGGGTATACTAGTAAATTAGGCAGATATGAAAGGATCTGTGACGGATCTTCTGAATGTAGAAGAAACGATTTCAAAGTGGGTGCAGCCCGCTTTTTTTGTGGAGGCTGTACTCAGCCCTGACTGAAATCTCCCGATTGCCATAGTCAATTGTTGGCGATTTCTGATGGAAGATTCAGCCTAACCGTCTCAGGCGGAAATGTTTTTAATGGATTTGGTTTAGATAAGTAGCTAGGCACAATTAATTAGAAGATACATATAGGGGGTCTGGGGCACTGCCCCCTTCTGTTTGATGATTAATTACAACCATCTACTTACCTGGTTTAGAGACTTGGTTTAGATACAGAGTGACAGAAATGGCTCATCCTTCTTTGATTCCCGAAATTATTGATCTCGCAACACCGGTTGCCCAGAACTTGGGACTAGAAGTAGTTGGAGCTATCTTTTATACCAATCAACAACCGCCAGTGCTGCGAGTGGATATTCGCAATCCCAATCAAGATACGGGTTTAGAGGACTGCGAACGGATGAGTCGGGCCCTAGAAGAACAGTTAGATGCAACGGATTTGATTCCCGATGCCTATGTACTGGAAATTTCAAGTCCTGGAATTTCTCAACTGTTAACTGCGATCGCGACTTTATTTCCTTTCGCGGCTTTCCCGTGATGATCAAAACCTCAGAATCTCATCGAGGACAAAAGCAGCTTTCTGGGAAGTTAATCTCACGGGACGAACACACTGTATACCTAAATCAAAAAGGCCGTAAGATTGCTGTCCCTCGCAGTTTAATCACCGAAGTCCAACTCTGTGAGGGAGAAGAGTAAATGAGCATCAGTAGATGAGAATAAAAGGAGATATTCGCCATGTCAATGGTTAGTTTACCTGGATTAAAAGAGTTAATCCAGGGCATCTGTCAGGAACGCAATTTGCCCAAACAGGCTGTGGAAGAAGCCCTACGGGAGGCCCTGCTCAAAGGGTATGAGCGGTATCGACGAACCGTTCAAATTGACAATCAATTCAGTGAAGACTATTTCGATAACTTTGATGTCGAACTCGATGTCGAGGAAGAGGGATTTCGAGTCTTGGCCAAAAATCTGGCCATCGTTGAGGAAGTGGATAGCCTAGATCATCAGATTTCCCTGGAGGATGTGCGAGAGGTCGCTCCAGAAGCTCAATTGGGCGATACAGTCACCCTGGATGTCACCCCAGAAAAGAGCGAGTTTGGTCGGATGGCCGCCATTCAAGCCAAGCAAGTTCTAGCTCAGAAGTTACGGGATCAGCAGCGCAAGATGATCCAGGATGAGTTCAGAGAGCTAGAGAGTACGGTTTTACAGGCTCGGGTTCTGCGATTTGAGCGTCAATCTGTGATTATGGCGGTCACCAGTGTATTTGGTCAACCCGAAGTTGAGGCAGAGCTCCCCAAACGCGAACAACTCCCCAATGACAACTATCGAGCCAATGCCACCTTTAAGGTTTACCTGAAGCGGGTTTCTCAGGGGTCTCATCGGGGGCCTCAGTTGATTGTATCGAGGGCTGATGCGGGCCTGGTGGTCTATCTCTTTGCCAACGAAGTGCCGGAAATCGAAGATGAAGTTGTTCGGATTGTGGCGGTTGCCCGAGAAGCTAATCCTCCCTCCCACCATGTAGGCCCCCGGACGAAAATTGCCGTAGATACCCTGGATCGAGACGTTGATCCCGTGGGAGCCTGTATTGGGGCCCGGGGATCCCGAATTCAAGTGGTGGTGAATGAGCTGCGGGGAGAAAAGATTGACGTAATTCGTTGGTCTCCTGATCCGGCAACCTATATTGCCAACGCCCTGAGCCCAGCCCGAGTCGATGAAGTCCGGTTGGTCAATCCGGAGGAACGTCGGGCTCATATTCTAGTAGCCGAGGATCAATTAAGTTTGGCCATTGGCAAAGAAGGACAAAACGTTCGGCTGGCGGCGCGGTTAACCGGGTGGAAAATTGACATCAAGGATACTGCTCGATACGATGCGGCGGCTGAGGATGCCAAAATTGCTGAGCAATTCCAGTCACATCCAATCTCATTAACTGAGTTAGAATTGGAAGATGAGGAACTCGAAGCAGAACAAGAGCAAACTGTTGAGGTTGAGCCGCCACTCAATTTACAACTCAATGAATCTTTAGAAGAATCTGACGAATTTGCCCCAGATTCAGAACCAGATCAAGACAATCAGCTTGAAGATGAATTTGCAGGAGAACCCGAAGATCAACTTGAAGAGACCCCTGAAGCTTAAACTTAACAATCCAGATATAAAGTCAAAAAACTGTATTGAGGTTTTAGTGAGATTTTCAGTTTTGAGATTTTTGGTTGCGTATACCTCAAGGCTTTCAACACCAACTGAGAAACTTGAGAAGTTGTAGCATTCTAGAGTTCTCCCCACTTTTTGCCAACTGTTCTCTCAGAATCACCTAGTGCCAACCTTGACTCAGGATGCCATCAAACTTTCGTCGCTGTGTTGTTTGCCGAAAACTTGCCCCCAAGCAAGCGTTTTGGCGAGTTGTAAGGGACTTTTCCTCTCATCAGGTACAATTAGATATAGGTATGGGTCGCTCAGCTTATCTCTGTCCAACTACCGACTGTCTTCAAATAGCCCAGAGGAAGGATCGATTGGGGCGTGCATTAAAGGCCAAAGTACCGGAGTCAATCTATGGGGCTCTTTGGGAACGTCTAGCTCCTGACTCAGGTTCTGACCTTGCTCAAAAAACTTCAGGCTAACTCTTTAGGATTAGTGTGACGTTTTATCAGATTGAGCGGCTTTAAAGCGTCATAGAAAGGTTGAGGAATTGTTGATTCTGATCAAACAATGTCAATATAAGAAGAAACAGTTAAGGGCTGGTAGGAAGAGGGTAAAGCTGGATGAACAATGTCAAGGTTAGAATTTATGAACTTTCAAGGGACTTGAATTTGGAGAATAAGGATATATTAGCAGTGTGTGATAAGCTGAGCATCGCCGTGAAAAGCCACAGCAGCACTATTACAGGGGATGATGCGGAGCAAATCAAACAATACATCGATACCCACCCCATTCCAACTCATCACGATACCAAATCAGAGCGGGCTAGTGTTCCTATGCAAGGGTCAACTCCCCAACCGAGCGAAAAGAAAAAGCAAATTCTTAAGGTTAATAAGCCCAAGGAAGATGTAGCTTCAACCCCATCTTCTGATGAGCAGCCAGTTGTAGAAAAGCCTGACTATCCTGCAAATAGTTCATCTACCTCGCTAAAACCCCCTTCCCGACCTGTTCTCAGTCGTCCCTCAACTGCTTCTACCCCTGGTTCTTCTTCCGTTTCACCCGTCACGGATTTATCGGAAGCCCCTGCTTTAGAGTCTGAGGAAACCCGGTCTAAGGCGAAAACTGCCCCTGCTGCCAACCCTCCATTGCCATCGCCTCAACCTCCAAAGCCTGATCCCCAGGCTGCTAAGCTTGTTTCCCCGCCGGTTAGACCTGCGTCAGAGATGGCTGTGCCGTCCCCTGGAAATACCACCGTTACCTCTGAGGCGACTGCAGCACCAAAACCAAGCCTCAAGAACAAACCCATTACCAAGGCTGAAAAACCTGTCTCCAAGCCCATTGAAACTGAGGAACGTCAGTCAAAAACCGTCGAAAAGCCCGACATTAAAGGCAAAAAGCTGAAGTCTTCAGGGGGTTTGGATGCTCCTAAGGACAACAAGGAGTTTAAGAGACCGCGTCGAGAAATCACAGCATTGCAGCCCAAGGCCGTAATGCCAGAGTTGCAGCAGCCCCCTGATCGAATTAGTGTTGCCGCCTCTCTCAATGGTGAGGATCCAGAGGCTGGAAAAGCTGATGGTGACGCGGATCTGGCTTTGGTTGATGACCTGTCAGATGAAAAGTCTCGGATTCGACGGGAAGCGGTTCAGCCGAAGCAACTTCCCCGTACCTTGAAGCAGAAGCCAGGTTGGGAAGAGGAAGAAGAAGATACCTCAGATGCAGACAAAACTGCCAAAACAGCTAAGACGAAGGTAAAGCGATCTCGCAAACCTCTAGTTGATGAAGATGAGGATGAAGATGATCTCAATGGTGCTGCTGATGCGGATCAGAACTCAGCGGTTTTGAATATGTCTCTGGCTCGTCCACCCAAGCCCAAGGCCATGCAGACCCCCAGTGGGGTCAAATCTTCTGCACCCAACAAATCCAGAAGATCGGCTCCTTCTCGGGGCGGAAGCAATAATCATGAAACAGCCTCTGCTGCTTCTCGTAAAGCCGCCAGTCCACCTGTGGCTCAGCGACCTGAAAAGATCACTCTGGAGCAAGCCGTTACAGTCCAGGAATTTGCCAATATTCTGGCAGTATCGGAAACTGACATTATTAAGCTGCTGTTCTCCAAGGGGATTGCGATTAATATTACGGAGACTCTAGATTTCAACAACATCAAATTGGTCTGTCAGGAATTAGGGGTTGAGCTAGAAACAGTTGAACGGAAGTCGGGGGCTGAAAAAACAGAAGTGATCTCTGAAGAAGATCTCGATTATCTTCAGCATCGCCCGCCGGTTGTCACCATTATGGGTCACGTAGACCATGGAAAAACCACCCTCCTCGATGCCATTCGAGAAACCAAAGTGGCTCAAGGGGAAGCGGGAGGAATTACCCAGCATATTGGGGCCTACCATGTTGATGTCGAGCATAATGGAGCGATGCAGCAAGTCGTTTTCTTGGATACTCCAGGTCACGAAGCGTTTACTGCCATGAGAGCCAGAGGGGCAAAAGTTACGGATATTGCGGTACTGGTTGTTGCTGCTGATGACGGGGTGAGACCTCAAACCATTGAAGCCATCAGCCATGCCAAGGCTGCTGGGGTTCCCATTGTGGTCGCCATCAATAAAATTGACAAGGAAGCTGCCAATCCTGAGCGAGTCAAGCAAGAGCTCACGGAACATGGTCTAGTTTCGGAAGAGTGGGGCGGTGAAACCATTATGGTTCCCGTCAGTGCGATCAAACGGGAAAACCTGGATCATCTGCTGGAAATGCTGCTCCTCGTCTCTGAGGTCGCAGACTTGGAAGCCAATCCTGATCGTCTGGCCAAAGGAACTGTGATTGAAGCCAATCTTGATAAGACCCGAGGCCCTGTGGCTACCCTCCTGGTTCAGAATGGAACCTTGAGAGTGGGGGATATTATTGTGGCCGGGTCAGTTTTTGGCAGAGTTCGAGCCATGATCGATGATCGCGGCGAACGAGTTGAGGTAGCAGGGCCTTCTTTTGCCGTTGAAGTGTTAGGACTGAAGGAAGTTCCAGCGGCAGGAGATGAGTTTGAAGTCTACGAAAATGAACGAGATGCTTCGGCTCTAGCCACTCAGCGAACTGAAGCCAAGCGTCAATCTCGAATTGCCCAGGGTCGTGTCAGTTTGAGTGCGCTTTCGGCTCGGGTTCAAGAGGGAGAGCTTAAGGAACTTAATCTGATCATCAAGGCTGATGTTCAGGGTTCCCTGGAAGCCATTGTCAATGCCTTGAAAAAGCTTCCTCAGAAGGAGGTGCAATTGAAGCTATTGATGGCTGCACCAGGGGAAGTAACGGAGACAGATGTGGATCTGGCGGCGGCTAGTGATGCCGTATTGATCGGGTTTAACACTGCTTTAGCGGCTGGAGCCCGTCAAGCGGCAGATCAAGCTGGGGTTGATATTCGGGAATACAACATCATCTATAACTTGCTCGATGATATTCAGGCGGCAATGGAGGGTCTGCTTGAACCCGAATTGGTTGAGGAACACCTGGGCGAGGTGGAAGTCCGAGCGGTGTTCCCGGTAGGGCGCAGCAAAGTGGCTGGATGTTATGTTTTGTCAGGGAAGGTGATCCGCAACTGCAAGGTTCGAGTTCATCGCAAGAATGAGTTGGTCTTTGAAGGAGCTTTGGACTCCTTGAAACGAATGAAGGAAGATTCGAAGGAAGTCAATACTGGATTTGAATGTGGTATTGGAATTGATCGATTTAATGACTGGATAGAGGGAGATATTATTGAAGCCTATCGGATGACTACGAAGCGCCGCACCCTTTCAGTGTAAGCGTCAAAATCAAGGTCAATTACTAGGGGCAATTGTCAGGTTAAATTGTCAGAGTGATTCAAGCTCTGATCGACTCCATTGCTGAGTCATACTGCCCAGTCGTACTTTGGGAAAAGTACGTTTGAGAGATTAAGTTTAGGAAATTAAGTTTGAGACACTAAGGAGAGTTTTCTGGTTTACACTCGTCCTCTAGCTCGTTTGATCGAACAATTGCAGCGCCTGCCGGGGATTGGCCCAAAATCGGCGCAGCGGATTGCCCTGCACATAATTAAGCGCTCGGATGAAGAAGTTGAGGCCCTGGCTCAAGCCTTGGTCGATGCCAAGAAGCAAGTTGGGGCCTGTCGGATTTGTTTCAATCTCTCGGCTGAACCCACCTGTGAGATCTGCCGCAATCCTCAGCGAGAGGACAAAACCCTCTGTGTTGTCTCTGAATCCCGGGACTTGATTGCGATTGAAAAAACCCGTGAGTATCGGGGTAAATATCATGTCCTAGGGGGAGTGATTTCCCCGATGGATGGAATTGGGCCGGAACAACTGACCATTCATCAATTGATCCAACGGGTCAGCCAGCAAGACGTTCAGGAAGTGATTATTGCCATCAGTCCCAGTGTAGAGGGAGAAACCACCACCCTGTACCTGGGACAATTGCTGAAGCCGTTTACCCGAGTCACCCGAATTGCCTTTGGATTGCCAATGGGGGGCGATCTGGAGTATGCCGATGAGGTAACCCTGGCTCGAGCACTAGAGGGGCGACAGGAACTCTAAATAGGTTTCTGAGCATCCATTCAAGCCCCCTAAAAATCTCTAAAAGTTTGCACATAGGTATAATTTCTTCTAAATTGGAGATAGAAGCTTAATAAGACTTGATTTAACCCAACAAACTTTAACAATGAGATGTTCTATCGCCAATCAAGATCAAGACCTAGAGAATAGACTCCAGTTTCTGGCTCCGGTTGAGTCTCAACCTCAGTTACCTCTTTTTATCTATTTGCCGGGCATGGATGGAACCGGGGAACTGTTCTACACCCAGGCACCTAATCTGGCTCAACACTTTGATATTCGCTGTTTGCACATACCAACCCATGACCACTCCGACTGGAGTGAGCTGGTTGCTGGGACAATTCAATTAATCAGAGCAGAATTGGATCAGCGCCATAATCCCCAGATTTACCTCTGCGGCGAATCCTTCGGAGGCTGTTTGGGTCTCAAACTCGCAGTTGAGATTCCTGAACTGCTGAGTCATCTGATCTTAATTAATCCAGCTTCTTCCTTCAGTCGGCATCACTGGGTGCAGTGGGGATCTTCCCTGGTTCCTTGGTTGCCCAAGTTATTCTATCCCGCTTCAATCTTGGGATTACTGCCATTTCTGGCCTCCCTGGGACGGATGACTGTCCAGGAACGTCAAGCCTTGATCAGGGCTATGCGGTCAGTTCCTCAGGAGACATCGGTGTGGCGGATGAATTTACTTCGAGAGTTTAAACTGAGCGAATTGAGCCTTAACCAATTGTTACTGCCTGTCCTGTTGATCGCCGGAAAAGCTGATTTGCTCCTGCCTTCAATGGCGGAGGTAGATCTCCTCACCCAACAATTAATCAATGCTCAGACGGCGATTTTACCCCAAAGTGGCCATGCCTGTTTGTTAGAAACGGCAGTTAACCTTTATGAGGTTTTACAGGATCATCAAGTACTTCAAGACGCTCCATCCTTCGCGTCAAATGTTCTCGAATCCGTATGATGAATTGAGAAATCATTAATTGAATGGAATCCGTTCCCATGTAGGCAATGTCCTAACCAAGCTGAATATAGCTATATCTATCAATAAAGAAGGTGAAATCCTGTAGTACAGGTATCTTGCCCGCTCAAACATCGCCATCCCAACTGTTTTCTGATATAGCCGCCGTCACAGTTCTTAGGACGGAGATATTCATGGGGACATGAAGTGCCCCCACAAAAATTGTCCTAAATGTAATCACCAACGCTATATTTCCTGAAAAAAGGGTAAAAATCAGTCTGATTTTTACCCTGGGCTATTGAACTGGCTAATTTACTGTGCTTAGGATTGCTAATTAGCGCGTGGTCGCGTACCGTGAACCTCCGACACTGGATTCAAGGTGCTCACTGCGAATCCATCCCCCCTCAGCCAGTTCAACCCACTCATTTTTGTGGAGTCCAGATAGAGTGACCCGCTGACCATCTTGAACATAGCCAGTGACATCATAGTTATCCTCAGGGCCAGAGTAAATATTAATATTTCTACCATGATTCCTGACAATGGCATCTGTGCGATCGCGGCGAGCATATCCTCGAGAGCGATCCAGACTGTTGCCCCACCACCAGAGAAAAAGGGGGAATCCAATCAGGGCTGGTAAAAATAATAACCAGGGATTGATTAACGCTTGGGGTACAGCCGCTCTAGCTCCATCATCGAACATCGCACCGGTAGACGCAGAGTACCCACAGGTTAGCTTAGCGATTTGTCCATTCTGATCTAGACTCAGAACCACAACAGCACCATTGATATCTCCAGTTTTGGGTTCAACTGAAATGGTTTCTTTGTAAACAAAGCCCTTATCTCCGGCTGAACGGATACAGGCTTCCTCGGCAGCCTTGGCAATCTCTGCTGGTACACTTTGAGCGATCGCTGGAGCAATAGCCAAAATCAGGCTTAAAGCCGATGCCACCAAAGCAGATTGCTTTGTGGTTAAAATCTTACGTCCCATTATCTGTAGGCTCCCTCTTGAGATTGAACTAAATATTGAACTGAGATTAATAAATCACAGGATTTCGAAATAGAGCTTAGGTTAAAAAAATAACAAACTGATAAAAATTATCAGAGTTTAGATTTTCTTAAGAATCCTCAGAAATAGGGTCTTCAAGTATAAGCTTCATACCTGAAGACCCGACAGGCTTTATCTTGATTTCTGTATTGATCGGGATTCAAAAATCAGCCCCACCAGGGCCTTAATCAATGCTGATGGACTGAGGGCCATCATTTCGCTTCTGTTGGTCTGTGGATGCTGAGGCTGTTGGAACGACAGTTCCCTGCTGATCCAACCAGCTTTTTACGGGTTCATCATACAGATTCAACTTCAAAAAACCTGAAAATAAGCCACCCAAGAAAGCTACAGGTTCACGGGTCAGCCCGTCAATAATTGGCTTTAGTTCATCCATAACCAGTACAATTCTCCTTACCCGCAATTTACTTTACTGGATCTCCTATCAAATCTTAGCGCGAACCCAAAAATCTGTCTGCTAGACTCAGGTAAGTAATTTTAGTAATTTTCTTAATAATTTTCAGAATAACCATCATCCCGGTATCCCGAACTTTCGTATCCATAGTTTGAGTTACCCTCTGAGTTGTAGGATTCAGAACTGTAATCAGATTGTCTTTTCGAAAAATACTCGTTATAGTCTGGGTCTTCTTGATGAACCGCGCTATCTCCGTTCTGGATGCGGGCGGGCTTGACGGCTTTTGCTTTGATACTGCCCTTGCGCCCCTCAAGCTCTGGAACCTTGGGCAAGTCTTGTACGGCCATGTCTTTAGTGACTCGCTGCATGAACTCTCGCCAGTTGTAAGCGGCGGTCTCGCTCACCCCCCAGGTCGGTCGATTGTCGTCATTCCCTAACCAGATTCCGGCGGCCACCTGGGGAATATACCCCACAAACCATAAATCTCGATAGCTTTCAGAGGTTCCGGTTTTCCCGGCAGCATGGCGATCAGAAAGACGAGCCGCCCGACCAGTTCCTTCCTCAATTACTCCCTCTAACATCCAGGTGGCGATCGCAGCACTTCCCTTGTCCATGACTGGTTTGGGTTGAAAATCAGCTTGATAAATGACTTCCCCTTTGGAATTAATCACTTTACGAATCCCGTGGGCCGGAACATTTTTACCTTCCGCTGCCAGAGTTCCATAGGCATTGGTGAGTTCGAGGAGATTGACCTCATAGGCCCCCAGGGCCAGCGCATAGGTGGGTTGCAGCTTAGAATGAATTCCCATACTTTGGGCCATCTTAATGGTGGGTTCAAAGCCGACATCCACTAAAACCTTGACGGCAATCACATTCAGGGAATTACTCAGGGCACTACTCATAGACTGCCAGCCCGAATGTTTCTTGCTATAGTTCATTGGGCGATAACCATCCACTCGGTAAGGCTCGTCCATGTAACTGTCATAGGGAGAAAATCCAGCAGAGATCGCCGTCGCATAGACCAATCCCTTAAAGGTTGAACCGGGTTGTCGCTGGGCTTGAAAAGCGCGGTTAAACTCGCTTTCTTTAAAATCCGCCCCCCCTACCAGGGCTTTGACTTCCCCATTACGAGGATCAAGGGCCACCAGAGCAGCTTGATCAAATCCCTGGGCCGATCCATCAATTCTAACTGCATCCTGAACCACATCCTGGGCAATGTCCTGCCACTTCAGATTCACACTGGTTTCAACGGTCAGCCCTCCCTGCTCCAATGCTTCAGCAGAGACATATTTTGACAGCTCTTTCTGGATATACCCGACAAAGTAAGGAGCTTTGACCTCCAGCCGCTTTGGAGAACTAGGATTGATGGTGAGAGACTGAGAGATGGCTGACTTTGCTTGGGCCTCAGAAATTAATCCCGCTTCATTCATCCTGCCCAACACCACATTCCGTCGAGACTGGGCAGCCTTGAGGTCAACCAAGGGAGAATATTCACTCGGAGCCGGGGGCAATCCTACCAGGGTAGCAATTTCTGAGAGATTCAATTGCTGAACGGGTTTGCTAAAGTAAACCCAGGCTGCATCTGCAACACCATAGGCTCCAGACCCCAGATAGACGAGATTGAGGTAGCGTTCCAGAATATCATCCTTGGTCATCTGTTTTTCCATCTTTTGAGCCAGCAGGGCTTCCCGCAGTTTGCGAGTCATGCTTTGCTCCTGATCAAGAAAAACGATCCGGGCAAGCTGTTGGGTAATGGTGCTGCCTCCTTCCACAACACTTCTGGCCATAACGTTATTGGCGATCGCCCGCAATACCCCTTGGTAGTCAACCCCGGTATGCCGCTCAAATCGACGGTCTTCAACTGCGACAAATCCCTGAACTAAGAGATCCGGCATATTTTTAAGCTGAACCTTATCCCGAGTAGCAGGGCCAGTTTGAATCAAAATACTGTTGTCTGCTGCCTTTAGAGTTAAGGTACCCTCCCGATTAAAGGCAGAAAGATCGGTGACCTCCGGCAGGCTTTCGTAAAGCTGATGAAACTTCCAACCTCCATAGGCAATGCCTCCAGCCCCTAGACTCAAGACTCCCAACCCCACCCATATCAGGGGTCTACGATGCCAGGGCTTATCCCCCGGCAATTTGGGGAATCGCTCCCGGAGTAAATTGAGCTTTTGCAGAAATTTGGATGTCTCTGCATCCGGCTCTGGATCAGATGAGATCAACGCTGAAGGTTCTGAAGGTGACTCTACAGAGTGGGATTGGGCATTCAAATCATTATGAGAATCAGGCTTGTTAGCAGGCTGATTAAAGGGCTCAGCCCTGGGCTCCTCGTCGGGGCGATGATAGAACCGGCGAGAATAATCCCGCGTTTCTGGTACAACTGGCAACTGTCCACCATCCCCATTCGTTTCTGAAGTGTAAGTTCCTGTATTACCGTTTCCATCAGAATTGTAAGCTGAGGAATGTTGATTGGTATTTTGAGGAAATTGTGTCACTACCGTCTCCCGATTCGATAAAGTCCTGATCAATAGCTGATAACTCAACCCAAATAAACCCTCAACCCTGGCTTAACTCTCCAGAACAGCTTAGACTGTGTGACCTAATGCTAACCCCACCACCAACATTCCCAGAACCAGGAAAGGCTGGGCACTTGCCTGATACTTTACATCATTTCCCAAGGGATCACGAAGAAAGTACATATCCTGGAAGGTTATCTGCGGAATAACCAATAATAGCAAAATAGTTGCATACAAGTTTTGATGAATGCCAATCAGGTATAGAGCAACTCCAACTTGAAAAATATCAATCATCAGGACACAGATCCAGGCAGCCTGATCCACACCAAACATCACCGGTAGAGATTTTAATCCCAACTGGCGATCTCCCTCCACACTTTTGAAGTCATTTACAATGGCAATCCCTAAACCCGCCAGACTGTAAAACATGGTCAACAGCAAAATATTCAGGTTCAGATCTCCGAATAAAGCATGACCGGTGCACCAGGGTAGGGTAATATAGCTTGCCCCCAGGGCATAGTTCCCCAGCCAGCCATTCTGTTTCAGTTTTAAGGGCGGTGCTGAATAAATATAGGCGAGAAAACTGCCAATCAAACAAATCGCTGTAATGGTGAGAAATTCATGACCAGCCCAGCGATCCAGGCCATAGGATAGGCCAATTCCAGCCCCTAGCAGCAGCAGAATCTGAGTGGCGACCTGAGGCACAGAAATCGCCCCAGAGGGAATCGGGCGATAGGGCTCATTAATGGCATCAATGTCCCGGTCGTAGAAATCATTCAGGGTCTGGGTATAACCCGCCATCAGAGGCCCTGCCAGTAACATACAGGCGGCTGAAATCAAAACATTTTCCAGGGTCCAGGTGAAGTTACCAGAAGAAGCTGCCCCGCAGACCACACCCCAAATCAAGGGAATCCAGGTAATCGGCTTCATCAATTGCAGGCGAATCTTCCAGATAGACGTTTCACCGCTGGCAGCACCCTTCATGCCGAGCAGTTGTCTGGCTTTAGCATTGCGATTAGCAGGAGGCTGGGTCTGGGGTGGAACTTGAGAAGATGGCGTATCAGGCATGAAAAATGGGTGAGGTATTTTTGCTTAGGGAATTAGAGATTAGTTAAATATATCAAAATAAAATTCAAGTGGCTTGAAATATATCAAAATAAAATTCAAGTGGCTTGACGCAATTAATTAGAAGATTGATATGGGGGTGAAGGGGGCAGTGTCTCCTTCTTACGAAGCCCCAGACCCCCTTCCACTTAGCGATTGATTACAACCACCTACTTACTAATTGATTGAGAGCTTGAAGTTGAAAGTCATAGAATCATTCAATAGAATTATTCAACTGTGAATCATTTAGAAGGAAATAGTCAAGTGATTTTCCTGAAATTTAGCCCCCGTGACGGGTTTGCCCCGCAGAGAATCCGGTAGCAAAATATTTCGCCGCTGATCCCCGGCTTCAATGGTGACCTCCGGGCCATACTGGGTGAGCTTGATTTGCTTCTTATCAAATCCGGGTAAAAATAAAGTCACCTGACTTTGGGCCGCATCAATGGTGATGGGCTTGGGCAAGTTTGAAGCCTGTTGAAAATCAGGTAGAGCAGCCGTTAAAGATTGCCAATCATCCCCCGACCGTTGAGGAATCAGACTCAACCCTAGGGGAGCAAAAGTGGCGGAGAGTTCGGGAGTAGTCTCAGCTTGATTGAGCAACGCCCCCCCCACCGTCAAACCCACCTGTTGAGCGCAGCCCCAGAGATAATGGGCCGTTGCCACCGCCGCCGGGTCTGAAGTGGTCACCAGATAGGCAACGACTCGATTGGGATCAGCCACCGCCGCCGTTCCCTGATCCAGCATATTACTGGCCTGATTGGTGGGCTGAGAGAAGTTATTGGCTGAGATATCCACACTCAAAACCGTGCTGGCCACCGGCTGAACAAAGGGAGATAGGGACTTCCAAAAGTCTGAATCGAGAAAGACCTGACGAAACCGCCGCAGATACCAACTGAGAATTTCTGGCATTCCCAGCATTCGCAACACGTCTGGACTGGCAATCCCATCGTAGATAATCACGTCATATTGATCCCCCGCCTCGTATTGACGGATGGCATTCAAGGCCAAGGCACTATCCATTCCAGGCAATACTCCTAATTCCTGCCCATAGACATTTTTAAAAAACGGAGTCCGGACATACTGGGCCTCCAGGGTCTTCAATTCTTCCCAGCTACTTTCTAGCAGTTGGGCGCTCTTAAATTGCAAAGCCTGGAAATTCGGGGCAATCTCAGTCGGATCGGTTCCCACTGTTTTTCCTAAAAGCATACTAAACGCAGGACTGGCATCCTGAGTGGTCAATAAGACTCGTTTTCCCTGCTGAGCCAATTGTCTGGCACTGGCGATCGCCAGTGTCGTTCGTCCGGTTCCACCTTTGCCCAAAAAGGTTATAATCAGGGCCATTTAAACTTTTCCCGTTGCTGAAGAATGCTGAACTTGAGTAACCATTCCCTAAGTAAACCCGACCTGAGTCAGTCTTATCAGAAAATGCTTATCTGAGTTGATGGCCTGAGGCTCACCAATTAAACCCTACCTATAGCCATCACCAATGATTTGTGACATGGGGTGAAAGGGTTAATATTCCTTCCTTAGGGGCTGCGTCTCTAGCCCCTTTCGCTTTTCTCATGATCGATTTAGGACTGCTCCATACAGGTTCAGTTTCGTAATCAATCCAAATCAATCCAACCTAACCTCTATGTTAAACATTAGTTAAATCTTTGGCTTGAACCAGGGGAGAGAAACTGAAAAAGTTACCATAAGTCTATGGAGACCTATCAAAACGAGATTCGTCTGTCGTTTATACAACTTCTATAGAGCATTCTCTAGAACATCTTTTAGAATCCTTTCCAGGATATTTCTAAAACATTTCTAGAATATTTTTTTAAAACACTTTTCTAAAGTTGAATCGCCAGAATGTTCTATTGACCTGGGTAAACTCAAACGGCCTCTAGCTCATCTTCAAAAAACCAAGTTGATAGATCATCAAACCGGACTACAAAACCAACTGAACTGCCGTCAACCATTTTGTACCCTTCGACTACACCGAAGGGGTTCTGTCTCAGGCGACTGACGATATCTGCTGAAACTCTTTCCTTAACACCACGCACTTTAACTTTTTGACCGATTTCGATTACCACTGTCAGTGTTCTCCTAAATACGCTCCCAGGGATGTCAACCATTCCACAGTTTAGCGGAATCCGTACCTCCTGCTCAATCTCAAATGAAACTTCTAAGAATCATAGAGTCAATAGAGCGGAACAGCCGAGACGGCTGTTTTCCCACAGACAATACCTGAGCGACAGAACTTCTATCTGATTTGAGCAACAGTCCTAGATAAAATCTTCAACTGAATTTCTGAATAGGTCTTCTACTTTGCTGCTAAAAGCCGAATTTCAGAACAAAATGAGGCTTGGGTTAAGCCGTCGGCTGACTGGATCACACTGGTTCGCAGCCGTAGATTGGGCATCAAATACCAGAGCCGTTCCTCCACCTGAAAATCTTCAGATTCCGTCACCAAGGTCAAAACCTGATCACATCCCAGACTGTAATGTCCCTGGAGAACACCTGAACCATTGGCGGGCTGCAATCGCATCTGTAAAAATTGTCCGGTGGCGGGAGATTCCGGGCCAGAATCAACGCTAATCATGGGCACAATCAAACTGGAGCCCGATTGAGGTTGCGAGGTTCCTTCCGCCGTGCCATCCCAGGACATCTGTAGACCTCCCCAGGCATTACTGGTCATAGAAGTGCGATCGCCCGATTGACCCCACAGTTGTACGACCGTCGGGTCATTGGCAGCCAAGATCCCAATGGTCAGGGTTGATTTCCCAGCAGTAAGCTTCCCAGAGCTAAAATTATGAATCGTGCGCTGTGAAAACCACTTCCCTGCACTCAGTTCAAAGAATTCTGTGATATCCATGAAAACTTAACAATCACCAACAATCAACCAGCAATTTTTTTAGTCTAGCGTAACCGGGTTGAGGAATTTCACTAATCGCATCACAATCCCTGAACCATTAATTTTGTCCGGTTTGGCGAGGGAATCTGAGAACCTGTTGGATAATTTGTTAAAATCTGTAAACAACACGTTAAGGACAGTGAAATGCGGGTTGCGATAGTTGGTGCCGGTCTAGCCGGTCTGGCCACGGCAGTGGCATTGGCAGATGCGGGTCACGAAATTGAGATTTTTGAATCCCGTCCTTTTGTGGGGGGGAAGGTGGGCAGTTGGATCGACAAAGACGGCAACCATGTGGAAATGGGATTACATGTCTTTTTTGGCTGCTACTACCATCTGTTTGAACTGATGAGAAAGGTTGGGGCGATCGAACACCTGGGTCTAAAGGAGCATGTTCATACCTTTATCAATCAGGGCGGCAAAACCGGCGAACTAGACTTTCGCTTCCTTACCGGTGCGCCCTTTAATGGCCTCAAAGCCTTTTTTACCACCTCCCAACTTTCAGCCCTTGACAAACTGCAAAATGCTCTAGCCCTGGGCACCAGTCCAATCGTTCGGGGTTTGGTAGATTTTGAGGGGGCCATGGTGATGATTCGGGAGCTGGATCGGATTAGCTTTGCCGATTGGTTTCGCAGTCATGGGGGGTCGGAGGGCAGTCTGAAACGGATGTGGAACCCGATCGCCTATGCCCTGGGATTTATTGATACCGAAACGATCTCAGCCCGGTGTATGCTGACGATTTTTCAATTGTTTGCCGTCAAAACCGAGGCTTCTGTCCTGCGAATGTTGGAGGGCTCGCCGGATGAGTATTTGCATCAGCCGATTGTCAAGTATCTGGCGGCGCGAGGCACGAAAATCCATACCCGACGGCGCGTCCGGGAAATCCAATTTACCCAAACGGGAGAGACAACCCAGGTGACGGGCTTGGTAGTGGCCCAGGGTGAAACCGAGGAATTGATTGCAGCGGATGTCTATGTCTGTGCCTGTGATGTGCCTGGGGCTCAGAAATTATTGCCCCAACCCTGGCGAAAATGGTCAGAATTTGATAATCTCTATCAGCTTGATACGGTTCCGGTGGCCACGGTGCAGCTCCGGTTTGATGGTTGGGTCACCGAGCTCCATGATCCGGAAAACCGTCAGCAACTTGCTCAGGCGGCGGGAATTGACAACCTGCTCTACACGGCGGATGCGGATTTTTCCTGTTTTGCCGATCTGGCTTTGACCAGTCCTGCCAATTACTATCGCCCGGGAGAAGGATCCCTCCTGCAACTGGTACTAACCCCTGGGGATCCCTTTATCAAGCAAAGTAACGAGGCGATCGCCAATCATGTGCTCCAGCAAGTTCATCAGCTCTTTCCATCCTCCCGGGAACTGAATATGACCTGGTATGGAGTTGTAAAACTGGCTCAGTCCCTCTATCGTGAGGCTCCGGGGATGGATCCATACCGCCCACCCCAACGCACTCCGGTGGAAAATTTCTTCCTGGCCGGAAGTTACACACAGCAGGACTACATTGATAGTATGGAGGGGGCTACGATTTCGGGCCAGCAAGCGGCTCAAGCCATTTTAGCGAATGCTCAGAAATTTGCGGGGCGATCGTCCGTTACGGCAGGATAGGATTATGGCAGATTGGTTAGAGCATAGTGTTCAGGTTGAGGTTCCAGTTCCAATTGAGCTGGTCTGGGGAATGTGGTCTGACTTGGAACAGATGCCCCGGTGGATGGACTGGATCGAATCGGTAACGATTCTAGAGGACAATCCTGAGCTGTCTCGTTGGAAGCTGGCGGTAAGGAATCTGGAATTTAGCTGGCTATCTCGGATTCTGAAGCAGACTCCTAATCAAATCATTCAGTGGGAGTCTGTGGATGGGTTACCCAATTGTGGGGCCATTCGGTTTTATGATCGCCATGGTAGCAGTATTGTCCGGCTGACCATTGCCTATTCAATTCCAGGGTTCTTGGGCAAGATCATGGACAATTTGTTTCTAGGACGGTTAGTTGAGGCGAATCTTCAAAAGAATTTAGAACAGTTTCGAGAATATGCTGTAAAAGCCTATGCTGAAGTTTAATTTAGACTCGCCAATTCTCACTAGAATTTTCCTAAGGATGAATCAATCATGATGGAAACGGCTAACTTCCTGACCTGGTTTTTTTTAGTACTTGCCATTGCAGGGTTGGGAATTGGCATTATGGTTTATGCCTACCAGGGAAAAGGTAGTGTCTCTATTCTATTTCAAATGCCTGTTGCCCTGCCGGATATCCTGCCTGATTCAGCCGCCGGAACTGAGGCTGCCGCAACGTTTCAGCAGGGATGTAGTGCATTTCAGGTGAACAATTATTCCCAGGCTGTCGAACATTTTACCCAGGCTATTCAGCAGCTAGAAACCCTGGCCGAGGCTTACCACAATCGCGGTCTGACCCATGCCAATCTGCTCAAAGATAATCAGAGTGTAATTGATCTGGTGCGGGCCAGTGAACTTTATGAACAGCAGGAAAACCGTGAGAATTTAATCTTACTCAAACAGCATTTGGAAGCGATTAAAGCTCGACCTTGATTTACTGTAGGGGTGAGATTATCCCACCCCTACGCAATATTGAACCCTGCCCTGTGGATTTAATCCTTTGTCTGGGCAATGCCATGAATTCCAACCCCCATGATCAGCATTCCCAACACCAACCAGGTGCCATCAAACCCGACATTCATCCGATGGGTTTGCTCTCGATGGGCGGCGATGAATAGGTCTTGTTGACCTGCCCCTTGCTGTACCAGGGACTCAAACCGTTGATTTGCCACCACTAGGGCTGGAAAATCCAGCACAAATCCCCAGTATGCCGATAATCCCACAACTGCAGCCCCAGGGAATACAACCAGCAGGAGCAAGGTTAGCGATCGCCCATTGATCATTTATTTTTATCCAGTTCTGATTCTTATCTTAATTGCACAAATACTGTTGCCCGCTTCACATCTTCAGTCATGCCCGTACTGGTGATCGTCAGAGAATGCAGATGGTCAAAAAATGACCGGGCTGACAACTCGACAATTTTCAGCAGGGGAACCTGGCGCTGAAGTAATTGACCCCCTTGAGTCCAGTTGAGAAAGAGATAGCCATCGTTCTCTTTGGGCAACTGACCCAAGCTCGTCTTGAAATCTTGATCATTCAAAATGTATCCCGCTTTAGCTGCACCAATGGCTTTATCCATGGCCTCAACTGAGGTGGTAAAGATTTCATAATCCTCAACCGTGGCATGGGCTCCTTTTGCTCGTTCCCGGACGATCTGAGGATCAATCGGCGTGTCTGCCGGATCGACCGGATCAACCGGATCGAGCTGAACGGGAACCGTGGCAACCTCAGCCCAAGTGGAGAGGGTTTGACCCCCCAGGCTAAACTGCTCAATTCTGTAACCCTGGGCTTCAGCAATCTGGTCAATTTGATCAATGGCGGCTTGGGCTTCGGGGGATCTTTGGGCAATAAACAGCCAATCGGGACGGGGACGATCTGTTCGAGGCCATAGGGCCAAGGCATATTCCCCCGTTACCCAGCTAAAAATATCCTCCGCCAGATCCACACCCCAAAGCTGTTTGATAATTTCTAGGGGCTGCCGGGCCAGATTTTGGAGCTGAGGGGTGGTAGCGAGCGTTGCTTCTACCTCTGCCCAGAGATGCCGCAAGTCGGTTCCTGCAATCACCAGGGGACTGGACTTGGGCAGGTATTTCAAAGCGGCAATCGGTTGAGTCAGGCTGGGGGCCGCCGAGCCATTACCGGGTTCTTCGGTGGCAATCAGGGCCGTTTCAGTGATCAGTCCCTTGGGATTGGCACTAATGGCTAGGGCTAGGCTGGGCTGAGCAGTCGGCACTGCATCGGCCCGGGTCAAATCCAACCCCCAGCGGCCCAGATTCAGAAAGACAAAACCTAACTGACCTCCCCCCAGTTGTTGCACAGCCCGTTGATAGACCTGGGATTGATCTAGACTTAAACTGGCGGCTTGAACATCGTTAATGGCCTCTCGTAGCACCTTAGGAGAGTTGGCAAATAGTACGAAGCGATCGCCGAAAGCAGCCGTACTCAGACCTTGAGAATTCAGACCTTGAGAATTAAGCGCCTTTGAACCCTTCGATTTGGCGGTTGGTTCTCCCATCTGACGGTAGGTGAATTGAACCCCCTTGTATTGCTCGTAGGCAACAGTTTCCCCCGCCGCTTGTTGCCGCTGCCAGAACTTCTCGAGAGCCCCTCGACTTGCCCCGGCATCTGTTGTTGAAAGGGCAAATAGATAGCCCGGTTGGGCTCCATTTTTCCGGTTCCGATCGATGTCGAGGGTCATCAGGGCTAGAGTTACTTCATTCCCAAGCCAGGGGCGAATATCTTTGTTGTAGTTGAGCCCTGTTCCCTGCAAGACCAGGCTTCTAATCCGATTGATTTCATTGGATGACTGGCAGCCTCGGGAGGCAGTCAGGGCCTTCTGGATGCTCTCGGCATCATCTAGATTGACCAGAAAAGACCCCATAGCTAGGGCATTCTCGGGAACAAAAATTGAGGCTTCTGGAACCGAACGGCTGCCCGTCACCAATTTCAGGGAGGAGCGTCCCCCCAACCATTGAAAGCCAATAAAACCGACCAGGAATAGAATGGCGACCACTGCCAGGGCAATCAATCTAGAGGGTTGCTTCATGGTGCTTGAGGATTGCTAAAACTTAGAGTCAGACTTGAAGGCTGGAGGAGTAACTGGTAAATCTATCCCCTGTTTATTATCCAGGCTTTTGACAGTTTTTTGAGAATTTCTCCCAGGGGTTCAGGTTCAGCCCGAAATCGTAATTGCATCTGTTAATTGCATCTGTTAGCTTCACCACTTGATTACATCGAGATTCACATCTGATTGGATAGACCCTCAGGAAGCATAGACTTTTTGATAGTACGCCTGATACTCCTCCGAAAGTAATGGTTCCCACCAATGGCGATGGGTCAGATACCAACTGACGGTTTGTCGTAAACCTTCCTCAACAGTTACCAGGGGAGCCCAGCCCAGTTCAGTTTGAATTTTGCTGGCATCAATGGCGTAGCGCCGATCATGACCCGGTCGGTCTTTGACAAAGGTAATCAGTTGTTCTGTGGGTTTGACTGGAAGATGGGGAGCCAGTTGATCCATAATCTCGCAGAGCATTTTCACCAGATCCAGGTTCTTGACTTCGTTGTTGCCGCCAACATTGTAGGTTTCTCCCGGTTGCCCCTGATTGATTACCGTATCCAGGGCCCGACAGTGATCCAGCACGTACAGCCAATCCCGCACATTTTGACCATCTCCATAAACCGGGAGAGGCTTACCTAACAAAATATTGATGCACATCAAGGGAATCAACTTTTCGGGATAGTGGTAGGGGCCGTAATTGTTCGAGCAGTTGGTAATAATCGTGGGTAAGTTGTAGGTATGGTAGTAAGCCCGAGCAAGGTGATCGCTGCCCGCTTTAGAAGCCGAATAGGGACTATTAGGGGTATAGGAGGTTATTTCTGTGAAGGCGGGGTCTTCTGGCCCTAAGCTGCCATAGACCTCATCGGTAGAAACATGCAAAAACCGGTAACGACCAGGATGATTCTGGCGATTCCAATGCTGGCGGAATGCTTCTAGCAGGGTAAACGTACCGACGACATTGGTCTGAACAAAGGCACCGGGGCCAAGGATGGAGCGGTCAACGTGGGATTCCGCAGCAAAATGGGCCACTGTATCGATGGCCTCTGTCTCGAATAGATGATCAACCAGGGGGCGATCGCAGATATCTCCCTGGACAAATCGAAACTGGTCTAACGTCTCCAGATCCGCCAAACTTTGACGATTGCCCGCATAGGTCAAAGCATCAAGCACCACAACCCGATCCTCCGGATAAGCCCGACACCAATGATGAACAAAATTAGAGCCGATAAATCCCGCTCCCCCCGTAATCAGAATTCGGCGGGTTGGTCGCTCTTCATTACTCAAAGTACTCTCATAGCTGTATTCCATGGCCACAGCAATTTCCTCCCAATATATAAATCAATTGAAGAAACGTGCTCAACCCCGACAGCTCCTCTACCATTTTAAGGGTTATTCACAGTGAGCTTGATGATCTATGCCTTCAGAATGCAATATCAGTCCTAGGATAGATTGATTGGACTTCCCCCAACACTTCTCCTGACTATTTAAGCAAATTTCAGCCCAGTTAGTGTAGGGGCTGACTAACCCACCCTCGATGTTTGGAACTGATCACCGACAAGCTAGAGACTTGACTGAAAGAGCGTTAATGAACCAGTTTAAAGCCAGATTGATTTACCAGATTATTTACAGCGTTTCCAACGCTGCTGGAGTACGAGAGGTAGCGGCGCACTGCGCCGCTACCTCTCAAATCTATACCTCACGTGATTAGAAATCGCTATATAATGATTGATTCAAATAATTCAAAGAAAACCTATCCTTCCTCGGCCAAGGATTGGGGTGGGGTGTCCTGAACCGGAGACTCAATCACCAGATCCAGGTCAACTGCTTCTAAGCCTTTAGTTTCCAGCAATTTCAGCATAGAACCCAACTGTACCCAGATCAACAACGCCGTCGGAATCACCACCAGAGCCCCCAGGGTACCAGCGAACCAGTAAATGGGGATGAAGACCAGTAAGCCACTGGCGATACAAAAGGTGACAAAGGCGGTCATCAGTCCATAGGCCAGAACCAGATCAGGAGTCTTGTAAACAAGCTTGGAGTCAGGATTGTCACTCCAACGACCCACCCAATACTCCAGCATATCTTTGAAGATCAGGCCACAGAGCACTGAAAAAACCGTTGAAATCAATACAACAACATAGACCGGAGACAAAACCGGAAATTGATCAATCATGGAATTGCAAATTGCTCACTAAATGTACTGACGTTGCTAAATTTTTTTCATAAAACTTTACAGAAGTATACCCTAAAATCCCTATTCCTGAACAGAAATCACTCCCTGGTCATCAATATTCAGGGGAGTTTTGGGAAAGTCACTGCGGGTCAGATCGCGGATCAAGCCAATGCTGCGACCCTGATCATCCGGGTAAGGAATCCCCTGGCTGGTCAGACGCACGGGAATAATTTTTCCGCCCTTGAAGTTGCCCACGGGATCAAGGTCAGCTTCAAGCACCAGGGAATAGCCCAATTGCCCTTGGGCAGAAAGGGTACGATATCCCATAAAATTCCCCAGGGAATAGGCAATCAGCTTACCTTTATAGAGATCTAAGGCTCGAGGGACATGGGGGCCGTGGCCGAGAATTAGGTCTGCCCCGGCATCAATCATGGCCCGGGCAAATTCGACTGTATTTCCCCGGTTTTCTCCATAGAAATACTCGGTGCGATCGCGCACATGTATCGCGGCAGTTCCCTCCGCCCCAGCATGAACCGAAATCACCACCACATCTGCATTCTCATTGGCTTTTCTGACGATAGCTTGGGCGGCTTCTGTTTCAAGCATATTGTTGTGAACTGGAAAATAGCTGAAGCCAATAAAAGCAAATTTGACCCCTTTAGCCTCGGTGTAGACAATTTGATCTCGCTTGCCTACAGCCTTCATCCCGGCTTTATCAATGTTCTGAATCGTGTCTTCAAAACCCGTTTCAAAAAAATCAAAGGAATGGTTATTGGCAACGCTGAGGACATTAAACCCAGCATCCTGCAAGATTGAGGTGTATTCCGGTGGCGTGCGGAAGGCAAACACCAGGCCCCGGCCAATATTCTTAGCACTGTTGGGATAGTTGGTTAAGGTGCTTTCAAAATTGCCGAAGAGAATATCTGAACCCCCCAGGATGGGTTTGACCGAACTAAACAGGGCTTCTTTTTGGGGGTGAAGTTTATTCGAGGGATAGTTGGTTCCGGGAATAATATCACCGACAGCCTTGAGCTTGATCCGGGTATCTGGGCCCACAGGATTCTGAATGGCGGTGAGGGCGAGGTCTGATACCTGATTCAGATTTTTTAAGGTTTGACTGGCAGAAATTCCTTCAGGTTGAGCTGGATTTTGGTTGGATTGGGGCCAGGAAATCTGGGGTAGATCCACTCGAATCGCTTTTGCTCCTTGATTCCAGGCAGAGGCTGCCACCTGAGGCACAGTGGCCAGGGTTTGGGGTAGGGTTTGCTGAAAAAACCCGAACACTTTTTCCTGGGGTTGAGCAAATAGCCAGCCTGATAGGGGAGCCAGCAGTAATCCGATTGAACCGGCCATGATCAGAGATTTTACTGGGATTGTCCGGGTTGTTTTGGGCGGAACCTTGGCTGGAACCTTAACCGGAGCTTGAGCCGCTGGTGCAGCCCCAGCCTCGATGGGCTGGGGTGAAGGGGAAGTAACCGGGATTGGCTGACTGGGTAACGTTGGACTCTGGGACTTAACGTTCTGGGACTTAACTGTAGGGGTGAGTGCAGGAGCAGATTTAGTCCGGGATTTCTCCGGTGGTTTTAATTTAGAGGTTGCGGGTTTGGAGCGCTGAAAGGGTCGGATAGAGGTTTTGATTGGCGACGCTGGAGGCTGGAACTTCAAGGTGTGAGTCCAACCATAAACCTGTTTGCCGATTTGCTGACCGACCACCGTGACCAACTGAATCCCTTGAGCCTCTAACCGGAACATACCGTTCTGCACCACTCGAATACAGGCGGCTTGGTCTGGCAAGGTACTAGACTCCAACAGGACATAGAGGTGATGTTCCCGGCGAGTTGCCTTGGCTCGAACTCGCTTCCCTTGCAAAGCTCGACTCAGTAGCTCTGCGATCGCATCCGGGTTTCCTTTTCTAGCTAGGGAAACCACATCCGATTGTTGTACGGATTGACTCACGCCACCTGCTCCTCACACCTAGACGATAAACATGTTAATCATAGAGTCAACTGGCTCTTTGTGGGAGGGATCTCAGCCGGGGAATTTTTTATTCAATTTTTGATCATCAACTTAATCAATTTTGATCATCAACTTAATCAATTTTGATCATCAACTTAATCAATTTAGTCAATTGCCAGGCTAGTCAATGACCAGACTCCTATGGGCCAGGAGGTAGGAGCCTGGTTGAACCTTGGGTTAAACTGTTGATTTGGGCGAAAGGACAAGTCAATGGCCCATTCTCAATTATTTTGAGTGTTAATTTTGCTACAGTGTCTTCTGACAGGGTAGGGGCAAACAGACAATCTCAATCGTTAAGATACACTGGGTGAAGCCTTAGTTGCACTGAAGTCGGACTGAACCGGGAATGAAAAGCCAGCAGGTGTTACAACTCTATGAAAATGGCCGCAAGGATTTTCGGGGTCAAAATCTCAGAGGTCAATCTTTTCGCGGGAAAGACCTGGCGGGGGCTGACTTTAGCTATGCGGAGATTCAGGGGGCTAATTTTGCCACGGCGATTCTCAAGGGCACTCAATTCAAGGGGGCAAAGGCAGGATTGCAGAAGCGTTGGATGGCGATCTTGTTTGTCCTGGCAGGAATGCTCTCGGTACTTTTGGGGTTGGGTCTGGTGTTGGTGTGTTATTGCATTCTATTAATTTTCAGTATTTCCAGTCCGGAAGAAGCGAATCGGGGTTGGATTACCCTGGCATTGGCAATTACTTTTTTATTCATTGCCTGGCGGCGCAGTCAAGAGGGGCATTTTGGGCCGTTTTTGAGCCTGATTGAAATTGCCCTGGTGGGATTGACCGTTGGGATTGCTACTAACTTTGATCAAGTCTTGGCCCTCTTGGGAAATATTGCGATTTCAGCGGTATTGGCCGGGTTTGCGGGGGCGATTGGATTTGCTTCAGCCGTGGCCTTTGCTGTGGTCTTTGCTGTGGTGGAAGAGTTTGCCATGCTGATCAGTGTGATCCGGGCGATCGCCATGGGAGCCATTGCCGGAGGCATTACCGCTTATCTTTCAGGGGAGAATGTCACTTTAGCGATCGCCCTGGCAATTGGCATTACCTTACTGTTTGATGCCTTGGGCTGGCGCGCCATTCGCAACCAGGGAAAAGATGGCTTGATTCGGAATCTGGCGGTCAATCTTGCCGCCGTTGGAGGCACGAGCTTTCGGCGGGCTGATCTGACCGATGCTGACTTTGCCGGGGCCATACTCAAGAGCGTAGATTTTCGTCAGGCGACTCTGACCCGGACGGGTTGGCGGCGGGCCAGGCAATTAAACCGGGTGCGCTCAGGGACTACCTATCTACAAAATTTTCAGGTTAGAACCCTGCTGGAAAAAGGCCAGGGCCAGAATCTCAACCTGGATCGCCAGGATCTACGGGGAATCAATTTACAACAGGTGAATCTGACCAATGCCAGTTTGATTGAGGCGAATTTGAGTGCAGCCAATCTTCGCAAAGCCAACTTGGCTGGGGCGAAGCTGATTCGGACTCGCTTGAGTCAGGCTAATCTTTCAGGTGCCACCCTCACGGGAGCTTATATTGAGGATTGGGGGATTACGGCAACCACTTATCTCGATGGGGTCAAGTGTGACTACATATTCCTGCGGCTGCCCCTGGAGAATAGTCTGGATTCGAATCCCTACCGCCAACCCGAGGATTGGGATAAGGTGTTCAAGCCCGGAGAGTTTGCTGAACTAGTGCAATCGACCCTGCAATCCCGTCGCTGGTCATTATATTCGCGGGATCTGCTCTGGGAGCAATCTCCCGCACCCGCTCAATATACCCTTGATCCCAGAGTTTCCCCGGATTTGACCCAGACAGATCTGCCCTATACAGATCTAACTCAAATTACAGAGAACCTAGAGCGGGTGATTCTCCAGATTGAAGAGGTTTATCCCACCCGAACCATTTCGGAACAGATGCGGGCAGCAGCGGAGGTGATTCGTCAGATGGAGCAAACCCCAGAATTGGAACGACAAATGGTCAATGCTTTGCTGTCGGGCAATTTAACTATTTTCGAGCGGGCGATCGCCCATCCCATGGGATATTTTGTGATTGCGGCATTACAGTCTTGGCAAGATCTGGTATCGGATAGCCAACTCAAAGATTTAAACGAGGACTAGAAGGGGGTTAGACCGGAATCAGACCTTTAACGTTTCAGTTCGTCCTCAGGCAAATCCCCAAAGCGATCGCGGTAGCAACTCAATAGTGCTGTCAATTCTTCGGCCCGTTGGCGTTCTTCTTCGGCCCGTTGGCGTTCCTGTTCAGCTCGCTCCTCGGCCTGTTGTCGGGTTTGGGTTTCCTGCTTCAGAGCAGCGGCCAATTCCCCTGGAATGAGTAATTTCTCTTCAGTATCCTCCCGGTAAAATCCAATCAGTTTGCCCTCAATGGCAAGCCGTAGCTTTAACGGTTCACTGCGACTGTCGGTAATCGGTTCGTAGGTTTCTCCCCGCAAACGATAGCCCTGTAATTGCTCTGGAATCCACTCCCTTTTGGGATCAAACAGCCAGTATTCCTGGACTCCTAACTGCTCGTACAGGGTTTTCTTAAAGGTCTGGTCTTCGGAGCGAGTGCCCTTTGAGGTCATCTCAAAGATTACCGCCGGAACCTGACCCTCCTGCCAGATTTTGTAATTGTCCCGCCCCCCCGGCTCAACCTCAAAAATCACCATGACATCTGGGGCAATTCGCAATTTTGGGAAGCCCTGGGAATAGTACATAAATTGATTACCTAGCACCGTTGCCTGTTGACCGAGTAAGTATTGCCTCAGGACTTCTAGGGTGATCAAAAGCACATAGAGATGATCATAGGTTTCTGCCACAGGTTTTCCGTCCGAACTCGGGTAGAAAATTTCAGTTGTTTGATCAGTTGTCTGGGTTGAGGCTAGGGTCGGGGTCATAGTCTGGCTGCCGAATTGCTCTATCTCTACATTTTAGTGTTGGTTCTATCGAGTGTTCATTCTATCTATAAAAGATAGGAATTCAGAAAAAATCCTAAAGCAGCACTACCAATGGGAACGGTCAGGTTGTCAATTCCCAGTTTTGAGAAGCTCTCTAGCCCAGTAGCCACCAAAGCCACAACCCCTGAGACGACCCAGGTTTGCCAGATATTGCCCTGAACCCCTAATAAAATCAAACCCCCTACTCCAAAGCTGACTAACCCCATGGTCAACGATCCTTCCCAACTCTTTTGCATGCCCCCGATTGAGTAGGGATGCTGACCAAACTTTTGACCAATAACTGCCGCCAGCCCATCTCCCCAAGTCATGATCAAGATCCCTAAGACCGCGTATTCGGGTTTGCCCATGGGCCAGAACCACCCGATTAACACACCAATACTGACGGCATAAAAAAACGTCCCCAGGCTCTTGCGACCCACCCCATTCACACTGGGAAGAATGGGAATTTGATAGGAAATCAGCGCCACGATCCCTGAAACTACCCCCGCCGCAATACCAATCCAGCCGGGAATTTTGAGCCACCAGGCTAATAAAATCGCATTTCCAGTCCCGATGTGGACAATTTTGCGGGACATTTCAGGGCTGACGGATTTCCAGCGATTCAACCCTTCAGCAGTCAGTAAAATAATTCCTAGCCAGGCTCCGACCAAACCGACTTGTTGCCAGAGGTACAAATTTTCACTGAGCATTGTTGTGGGGAAATACAAGACCTGAATCATTCACTCTAGGATATGCCCTCTAGAAGAAAAATGAAACCATTTTTCGATTGTTACATCCCATTGGAAGCTGTAACATTCTGGCTACACCTCATTTGCCCAATTCATAGTCTGTTTGAGAAAAGCCAATTTGGTCTGTGGTCAATTGAGACTCTAGAAGGGTCAGAAGCCATTGGTTTTACAGGGTTATGGTACTTTTTTGAAGAAAACCAAAACCAACCCCAACTGATCAATGCTTTGCTGCCTGACGCTACCGAACAAGGTTACGGTACAGAAGCAGCTCGTAAAGTTCTGGAATACGGTTTTGATCGTTTAGATTATCAATATTGCCCTCAATCTCTGTTGATTGGGTAATTCGCTTTTGAACTGTTTCCTGAAGTTTTTCCCTGAGCCTTATTCTACTGAACTTTGTCACCTTTTTTAAACTTTTGAGGCATAGATAAGTAGATGGTTGTAATTAATTATCAAATAGAAGGGGGTCTGGGGCTTTGCCCCCAGGGAAGCGCGC